>JACQOK010000251.1 GCA_016202565.1 Betaproteobacteria bacterium
CGCAAATTGAAAACCCTTGGGGTCAGACTCGAAACCCCGCGAACTTGTGTTTTGCCTGCGGGCCTCTTCGGAAGACTCTCGTGGGTCAATGTCTGAGGTCTTCCCCACGGTTCACAGTTCACGCCGATAAGGGGGCATCGGAGCTTGTCCTGCACCGCCGGTCGCAAATTTTTCCGGGATGCAGCGCGTCCTGGCTACGCGCTGAGTGATGGTCGTCAACCGCTGATCGACGGCGAGATCAGAGGGGCGTCACGAGTTCGAGACCGGCGAACCGCCGCAATCCTTGGTCGAAACTGACGAGGCTGTGTTTTCCGGCAATCGCGAAGGCGGCGAGATAGCAGTCGGTCTCCGCCGGCTTCCCTTTCGGTAATGCGGCGGTGAGCGCACGCCACGCGCTCTCGAGGCCGGCCGGCTCGCCGACCAGCACAAAACGGTCATCCTCGATCAGCCGTTGCCACCCGTCCCAAAACTCCGACGCGCTCTTGACCTCCTCCTTCATGGCCGAAGGGTGTGTCAGGATGCGCAGCGCGCCCATCTGGGATACGCGGCAGACCGCAATCGCGGCCGGCTCGTCGTGCCCGGCGAGCCAGCGCACTGCGCGGGCCGAGTGCACGTGGCGCGCGTGCATCAGCGCGACGAGCACGTTGACGTCAACGAGCGCGCCCATGGCGCCGAACGTCTTCGGCGGCTTCGAGTTTCGCGATCCCCGCGTTGCTCAGGCGAAGCGAACCCGGCGCCTTCGAGTCGAAGATGGGGAACCGTGCCCGTTTGCGCGTCAGCTTCGGCTCCGATGATTGTCTCAGTTCGCGCTCGAGCGCTGCGCCCACGAGCTCGCGCAGGCTCGTTCCGCGCTGAACCGCTTCGATCTTCGCGCGCTTGAGGAGTTCGTCGGGAAGGTCAAGAGTCGTGCGCATCCAAGCATATTAATGCTTTCATGTCTTGCTGGCAATCTGGGTCAGACTCGAAACCCCGCGAACTTGCGTTTTGCCTGCGGGCCTCTTCTTCGCTCAGGCGAGACCTCATTGCGCGGTGCGCCGCGGCGCTTGATTACGAAATCATCGAGCAGGGAAACGCGGCGGCAGACGCGGCGGCAAACGCCGGGCCAGACTTGACATACGTTACGCTCCGCGCCGCCGCCTGAAAGGCGCCCGACGCGGTTCCCCAGGTTTACCGCTGTTCGATCGTAACTACTTCTTGCACGCGAACATTCAGCGCGTCGGCCACTTCCTGGAGACGCTCCACGGCCACCCCTTTGTAGCGAGTGCTCTCGTAGCGCTGGATTTGCTGTTCCGGAAGATTGAGCCTCTCGCCGAGCTCTTTCTGCGTCCAGTTGCGCGCGATGCGCGCCTGAATGAGCGCTACGGCGATGTCGACGATCGAGTTCACCACGATGGTCGTGACTTTCCCGTCGCGCAGTTTTTCAAATTCAGCGATTTCCGTTTCCAGATCCTGGAGTTGACTCTGCAGCCCCTCGCGCATCGCCTTCCGCACCTTGGGGTGCAGCTTTTTTCCGTGTTCGTCGGCCTTGGCGAGCGACTCTTTGAAGCGCTCCGCCTGCGCCTTCGTGATCGCATACTGGCGTTCGTTGGTGATCATGGCAGCTCCTTCAGGTCGATAGTGATGATGCCTTTGAGATTCCCATCCTGGTCTTGCTGGAAGAATGTTCGGAAAAGCGCGCCAGTCTCATCGGCTGCCCATTCCGCAACGAATAACTCGCCCCCATATTTTGCTTTTTGCGTTGCACGCCCGGGATCAAATACCAGCAGTTCCTCGTCGAGAAGATCGCCGTCGACGCCTTCTCCCTCCCAGCAGGCGTCAAAATCGCCGGGCTCCTCTTTAGCCGTAACAAAACTTCCATCGAGGTAGACCTTCCTGCAACCCGCTGCGCGCAGGGACTCCAGGGCGGCCTTCAGTCCGTCGAGCAACTTGCGGCGCCACGGGGTGTACGGGGTGTAGCCGAATCGCTCCACGATTTCTGTCCACGTGGCGGGATGTTCCCCCGGCGGGAGATTGCCGGTTCCGGCACTGAACGCAGGAATCATAACACAACGATACTGATGTGTCGAGCTCAGCCGGAACCCTTGGGGTCAGACTCGAAACCCCGCGAACTTGTGTTTTGCCTGCGGGCCTCTTCGCGCGGGCGCCGAGCGGCGTCCCGACAGCTCTTCAATTCGGCGTTTGAAGCGCTCATTACCGAGCGCCCAATTCTTGTTGGTGGTCTCACGAATCAGTTCGACTTCGGCGGACGAAACAGCGCATCCGAATAATGCACGATATGCGCTCAGCCGGTCGGCGACCGTGCCGCCAAGGCGAAGATACACGTCATGGAACGCGATGACAGGATCCGGGCGCCCGTGCGCATTGACGTGATAGCTGCACCACCTGTATTGCATCGGATCGTCAACCATTCGCGCGCGAACCGGGTTAAGTTCTACATAGCGCATGCAAGTCAGCAAATACTCTTCGCTGTCGATCAGTGTGGCGCGATAGCGTCCTTCCCAAAGCGTGCCGGTGCGCCGATAAGTGCGGTTGAAGTGCTGGACATAGCGTCGGCCGACAGATTGCAGCGTCTTCGGCAAGCTTTGCGCATGCGCGGGGGTCGCGACCATATGGACATGGTTCGTCATGAGCACATAGGCATGAACGGCGAGCCCATGGATTTCACGCGCGTCGTCAAGGCAGCGCAGGAAAAACTGAAAGTCTTCATCCGCGGCGAAAATCGGTTCGCGATTATTCCCACGCTGAATGACATGGAGAGCTTCGCCCGGGATGAAAAATCTTGGCTGTCGCGCCATCGCCATAACCTCGTCCGCTACCGCTATGGTTTAACGCATCAGCCTGCGGATCGTTACAGAATTTCGAGTCTGACCCCCTCAACCCATAGGCAAAACCTCCCATTAGCATGCCACAGGGCGTAGGAGGAATATCCCATTCCGGCGTTAACCATAGTCAATTCCTCCCGCCCAAAAAAGGAGGCTTTGCTCATGCGCGCCGGTGTGCGCGGTACTAATGTCTGCATCGGGGGATACACCGATTGAACCGACGGCATGCAGGCTCAAGAAAAGCGAAGGGAGGAACGAGTTTGCACCGCGTTGCCAGTCGACTTGGGGACGGCGACAGGCATTACGCGCGACGTCAGCGCATCCGGAATTTTCTTCGAGACAGACGCTTCCTTCACCCCTGGCAGTGCCATCGACTTTGCCATGGAGTTCGACACGCCGGGCGGCAAGATGATACTCAAATGTCATGGCAGCATCGTCCGGACCGAGGTTCACGATTCGAGACTCGGTGTGGCGGTGAAGATAACCGAGTCAACAATGGAGCCGGCCAGGTGAGCCATGCGCTGCTGGCTGCGCAGGATTTGCGCCACATAACGACACGCTGACAGGGGGCAACATGAGCACTAGTGACTTAAATACAACCGAATCCGAGCTGGGAATCAGTCTGCAGCCCACCGTTGATACGAACGAGATTGATGAGGTTGAAGACGAAACCACTCTTGCCGCCGGCGACGAGGTTGGCGCGGACACCGATGCGAGCGGCGAGGTAGCGGCGTCATCCGACACCGCCGGTGATGAATCGAGCGTTGTCGCCGATGCCGACATCGCCACCGACGCCTCTGCACCTGTCCAAGAAGAAGCTGAGGCAGGTGACGAGGAAGACGCGGCTTCAGAGATCGCGGACGATGACTCGACCGTGCTCGCCGGTTCTGATGCGATCGCGAGCGCGAGTGACGACGGCGAAAATGCATCGGGCTCGGGCGACGAGACAGATGCATCGGCCCCCGCGAGCGACGAGGATCTGAGCGCGCGTGCCGGGGGCGATGTCCTGATCAGCGCCGCTGACGAAAACGACGCGGAGACTTTGACTGCCGCCGAGGAGGAGGAAACTTCCTCGACCGCCACGGACGATTCGACCACGGTTACCGTCGCAGGGAGCAGTTCGCCCCTCACGGTAGAAACAGACAAGAGCGATTACGCTCCGGGCGAGACCGCCATTATCACCGCCACGGACGTTACCGTCGGCGGAACCGTCGAATTCCAGGTGTCCCATCTGTCGGCCGGCGAGGACGGCGTTCTCCTTACGTCGGACGACGTGGTCGACGACGAGATGAACGCCAGCGGCAGCGGACACGAGTCATGGCTCGTCACCGACGGCGCCGTGCCGGACGATCTCGACGGCGAAGCCAACGGCACCATCGTGACCTCCTGGTACGTGAACCCCGACGATTCTGGCGGCGCCACTTTCCTGCTCTCGGCCTCCGAGCTTGCCACGGGCAAGTCCGCGACGACATTCTTCACCGATACCGAGCCCTCTTCTCCGACGCTTGATCTGACCGATGCCGACGGCACTACCAGCGGCGTAGTCAACGGCGCCTTCTTCACGATCACCACCGGCGTAGGGGGAACCGGCTTCATTGATTCCTTCCTTCGCGTGCAGGCACTGGGAAACAACGACGGCAGCGAGCAGGGCTACAACACTGACAATGAACCGCAGTTCGACGCAAAAGGCGTAGTACAGGCCGAGGAATTCACGCACTCGATCCTGCTCAGTGACGTGCCGCGCTTCACGTTTGACCCGGACGGCGCCGGAGCGCTGCCGCTTGGTGTTTACCGGGAATTCGTCCTCGATGTGAATGAACCGAACGACGGACCTAACGCATTGCTGTCGCTCGATGCGCTGCAGATCTTTCTCGGTAATGAGCCGGATCTGCTGCACGTAGGTGAGAACGTCTTCAATGGATTTGGAGGCAATGCCGTCCTTGTTTACGACATGGAAGACAGTTGGGTCGCCCTGAGCGGCGAAAACAGCCACCTCGTTGCCGGCAGCGGGAAAGTGAACCTGAAGGTATACATTTCCGACTCGCTGTTCCAAGACGCCGATGACTTCCCGTATGTTTACTTGTACAGCGCTTTTGGATTCCAAGGCGGGGATTGGAAGGCAGATGGCGGCTTTGAGGAATGGGCTGTCCGACCAGATGGTGCAACGGGCATCAACGTCTCTGGGTACAAGTGGGACGACACGAACGGCAACGGCGAGTGGGACGAAGGGGAACCGGGTATTGCAGGCTGGACGATCTACCTCGATACCGACGATGACCTGGACAATGGCGCCCTCGCGACGACCACCAATGGCGACGGCCACTACGCGTTCACGAATCTGGGCGCGGGCACGTACTACGTGTATGAAGCGTCGAACGCCGACTGGACCAACACTTACGATGGCGCTACGAGCTTCACGGCGCCGCCACTCGGCGATCACGTGGGCCACTTCGAGACTACGGAGGCGCTGAACTTCGGCAATTTCAAGCTCTTCGACATCTCGGGCTACAAGTGGAACGACGCGGACGGCGACAGCCTATGGGACGAAGGCGAGCTGGGCATCGCGGGCTGGACGATTTACCTCGACGATGACGATGACCCAGGCAACGGCGTCCTCGACTCGACGGACACCGACGCCAACGGCTTCTACCATTTCGATAACGTGGGCCCGGGCACGTATCACGTGTATGAAGCTTCCGTTCCCAATTGGACCAACACCTTCGACGGCAGCCTCACCTTCACGGCGCAAAGCGGCGCGGATCAGATGGGCGACTTCGGGGTGGCGGAGCCGCTGAACTTCGGCAATCACGAATTCGAAGGCCCCGGGGTTCGTACGCCAGGGTTCTGGAGTTCGCCGATCGGTAAGCCGTTCTGGGATGGAATCGGGGGTAACGAAAGCAAGGCCGGCCAGACCGGATTCGCGGATGGTGAACTGCTTTACGCCGTCGATTCCGATGGCAATGGAACCCTCGATGCAGTCAAAGGGCTGCTCATCGGCGATTACGACCACGACGGGATACGCAACGGTGATGAAGACGTCTTTTTCGTTTCCCTCACCGATGCGCAAAAAATCATCAATGCATCGAACAAGGAACTTCAAGATGTGCGGTGGATGCTCGCACGCGACGCCATTGCGACATGGCTCAATGATTTGGCAGGAAATCCGCTCGGAGACGCGGAGCATTGCCTGGACGAGGCGATCGACTGGCTGCAGTGGACCAGCGACGATGGCAACACCCTGTTTGGCGACTGGGGCGGTGGCTCTGCGCTGAAGGCTTCTTCTTCGCCGTGGGGTCTCGGCATCAACACCAATGATGGCGTCCCGGGGTACGAAATCGGGGCCGGTAACACCATCCACACTGCGCTGGATGAATACAATAATAACGGGACGGTCAATGGTATCCAATGCGCGGCGGATGGGGATTTGTCGGGCCTCTTCGTGTAACGGGGCTGACCGGGCTGCGGATTTGGTCATCGGCAAGCGGGCGTCACGGCGAATCGCGGCCGCGGTGGCGGGGTAGTGGTATTCTCTCCGGCCACCACTGGGTTTTTTCTGGTGTCGAAGCAAGGCCGCACCATGTTTGTCGTTCAATGAAGGCGCTTTTGCGAGTTGCATCGTGACCAATCGGGGAGGAACAGCACGTGCCTGAAGAGAAACAACAGTCGAGCGAAAGCAGAAGAAACCGTCCCAAGGCGGCACGCGGCGCCCCGGAACGCCGCATGCGTCTCGACACTTCCAAGCTGACGACCGCTTTCTGCAACTTCTTCACGGCGCAGGACGGCCCCGAGGAAGTGGTGCTCAACTTCGGCTTGCGCCAGAGATGGGACCCGAACGAGCAGGATGTTACGGTGCAGATGCTGCAGCAGGTCATTCTGCATCCTGCCGGTGTGCGGCGGCTGCGCGATCTGCTCGACCAGCTGATCGCCGAGCGCGAGGCGCGGGCGACGCGAGCCAAGGGGGGATGACCGCAGGCCGGACTGGTGCGGCGAGCAGCCGCCTGGGCGGGCGGGCATAAGCAAAGGGGGAACGGGACGTGATCGGCACATCAATGCGCGAGTTTACGCTGCGCTTTCGCCCGTTCTTTTTCTATGCGGGCGTCTTCAGCCTGGTCATCAACCTGCTGATGCTGGTGCCCGCGCTCTTCATGATCCAGGTGTTCGACCGCGTCGTCACCAGCCGCAGCGTGGAAACGCTGGTCATGCTGGGCCTCATCACGGTGGTGGCGCTGCTGTTCATGGGATTTCTCGATGTCATCCGTTCGCGGCTGCTTGCCGGCATGGGCATCGGCATGGAAAAAATACTCGGCCCGCGGATCCTCGCCGACATCGTGAAGCGCGCTGCCGTCCCGGGAGCGAGCGACGCCATCCACGGGCTGCGCGATGTCTCCATCCTGCGCACTTTCCTGACCGGCCCGGGCATCGTCGCGCTGTTCGACGCACCGTGGGTGCCGATCTACGTGGTGATCATTTTCCTGTTCCACCCGCTGCTCGGCGCGATCGCCGCGGTCGGGGCGGCGCTCATGCTGCTGATCGCCTATCTCAACGAGCGGTTGACGCGCGATGCGCTGAGCGAGATGCAGACGGCTTCCCGCCTTGCCGGCCGCTTTGCCGACCAGACGCTGCGCAACGCCGAAGCCGCGGGCGCACTGGGAATGATCGGCAACCTCGTGCGCGCCTGGCAAAGCCTGAGCGGCGGGGCGCTCGCGTTGCAGTTCCGGGCGAGCAGCGCCTCGAGCGTGCTCGCCAGCGCGAGCCGATTCCTGCGCCAGTTCCTGCAGATTGCCATGTTGTTCGGCGGGGCGTGGCTGGTGATCGCGCACGCCTCGACCACCGGCGTCATGATCGCGGCGACCATCCTGCTCGCGCGCGCGCTCGCCCCGGTCGAATCGGCGATTGCCGGCTGGAAGAACCTGGTCGATGCCCGCGGGGCTTACGCGCGCCTGGACCGTGTGCTGGAATCCGAGCCGCCCGACCAATCCCGCACCGCGTTGGAGGCGCCGAAAGGCCATCTCACCGTCGAGCGCGTCATTTTCGGTTTCCGCGGCCACGATCAGCCGGTCATCAAGGGCGCCACCTTCCAGGTCGAGCCAGGTGAGGTGCTGGCGATCGTCGGCCCCAGCGCGGCCGGCAAATCGACGTTGGCGCGCCTGGTGGTGGGCATGTGGCGGCCGCAATCCGGCACGGTGCGCATCGACGGCGCCGATATCGCGTTCTGGCCGCGCGAGATGCTCGGTCCCTACGTCGGCTACCTGCCCCAGGATGTGGAACTGTTCGCGGGCACCGTGAGCGAAAACATCGCACGGTTGGGCGATCTCGACTCCGCTGCGGTGATCAAGGCCGCCCAGCGCGCCAATGCGCACGAGATGATCCTCCGGCTGCCGGACGGCTACGACACGCCCATCGGCGAGGGCGGTGCATCGCTTTCCGCCGGGCAGCGTCAGCGCGTGGCGCTGGCGCGCGCGCTTTACCGCGATCCGCGGCTGGTGGTGCTCGACGAACCGAATTCCAATCTGGATGCCGATGGCGAAAACGCGCTTTCCGAATCGCTGCGCGGGCTCAAGCTCGAAGGCGTCACCATGCTCGTGGTCACGCACCGTCCGGCGCTGCTGGCGGTGGTGGACAAGGTGCTGCTGCTCCGTAACGGCGTCGTCGAGAAATTCGGCACGTTGTCCGAGGTGCTGCCGCCGGTGGTGGTGCGCAGCATCAGGGGCGCGCAGCCGGCACGGTTGAAACGCAGCGGCGGGCGGCGGAAGGCGGTGGGCGACGGAAACGACGCGTCCGCAGGCGAGGTCGAAGGCCGGAGCGCTGCGGGCGGGGAGAAGAACAGTGGCTAGGGCGCTTCAAGCGTTGGGAACGCCGGTGAGCCGCGCGCTTCGGGTGCTCGACCTCGAAGGCAAGGGCACCGACTACGCAGACAATCCCCGGCCGCTCATTCGCGCCGGATTGATCGGCGTAGGTCTGCTCGTTGCCGCCGTCCTGGTCTGGGTGGCTGTGGCGCCGCTGGGGGGCGCCGCGATCGCGCCGGGTGTGGTCAAGGTCGATACGAATCGCAAGGTCGTGCAGCACCAGGAAGGCGGCATCGTCGGGCAGATCCTGGTCCGCGACGGCTCGAAGGTGAAGGCGGGCGATGCGCTCATCGTCCTCAAGGATGTCCGCGTGGATGCGACCCGCGAAGCCGTGCAGACCCAGCTCGATGCGGAACTTGCGAAGGCCGCGCGCCTCTCGGCCGAGCAGAGCTGGGCGAAATCGATCAGCTATCCCGCCGAACTGCGCGAGCGCCGGGGCGATCGGCGCATCGTCGAGATCATGCAGCGGGAAGAAAGCCTGTTCCGGGAGCGGCGCGGCGCCTACAACAGTCTCGTCGGGCTGATCCACCTGCAGATCGCCGAAGCGAAGGCGGAGATTCGGGCGCGCGACAGCCAGCTCACCGCCGATCGCACCGCTGCCGCGCTTCAAAAGGAGGAACTTGTCGCCAATGAAAAACTGCTGCGGGACGGCTTTATCAGCAAGACGCGTATCTTGACGCTGCAGCGTAATCTCGCCGAGATCGAGGGACGCGTCGGCGACAGTCAGGCCGAACGCTCGCGGGCCATGCAGAAAGTGGCTGACCTGCGGCTGCGGGCCGAAGAGCTGCGCAGCAAGATGATGCAGGACGCTGCGGCAGAGCTGCGCCAGACCACGACGCAGACTTTCGACTTGCGCGAACGCCTGCGGCCGACGCAGGACGCGGAAGAACGCCAGCGTATCACGGCGCCGATTTCCGGCGAGGTGGTGGACCTCAAGGTTTCCACGGTCGGCGCCGTGATCGGCCCGCGCGAAACGATCCTCGACATCGTGCCCGAGAACGCGGACCTGATTGTCGAGGGGCGGGTGAAGCCCGAGGACATCAGTTTCGTGCGCGTCGATGCCGCGACGGACGTGCGTCTTACCTCGTATCGGCAGCGCATGACGCCCACGGTGGAAGGCAAGGTGAGCTACGTTTCGGCGGACCGGCTGGTTGAAAAGGCGGATAACTCGTCATACTACGTCGTGCATGTGCGGGTGACACCTGAAGCGCTGCGGGAAGCCGGCGGCCTGCAGCTTCAAGCGGGAATGCCCGCAGAGGTCTTCATCAAGACCTCCTCCCGAACCGCCCTGCAATATCTTTTGGACCCGATTACCGGATTCCTCCAACGCTCAATGCGCGAGCATTGATTCGGTCCGGTCCGCAATGGTCCGCCGATGTTGGCCGACGCGGTCGAAGGCCGCATCTCTTGTCCGTTACCGCGCCGGCGCAAATTCCCTCGGGCGAAGACCCCCGGTAATTTCCGGTGGTCGTCTGGTGTATCCTGATAACCCTGTTCGGCAAATTTGTGACGGAGTCTTAGTGCCAGCCAGGGGCGCCGATGAAGCGAACAAAAAAAGAGAAGCGGAGAGAGGAGCGGGTCAGCGCAATGCTGCCCATCGACTTGGAGGGCACGGCGGGTATCGCCCGCGATGTCAGTGCGTCCGGCATCTTCTTCGAGACCGATGCCGCGTATGCCATCGGGAGCCCGGTCAATCTGGCGTTGGATCTCGATACGCCCTGGGGCAAGGTGATGCTGAGGTGCGAGGGAAAAATCGTGCGCGTGGAGCGTCGCGACGAGAAGGTCGGAGTGGCGGTGCAGTTCTCCGATTCGGCGGGCGACCCAGCCGAAAGTTTGTAAGTTGGGGTGCGCGCAGGGAACCCCAACGCGTAGGTACGGGACCCCATATTGGCATGAAAGTGTTGGGGTTCACAGGCCTTCACCCCAACCTACGCGTCTGGATGCATTGAATTAACGGCACGAAGAAAATGAATCTCCTGTTCGTTCATCAAAACTTTCCCGGGCAGTTCAAGCATCTCGCGCCGGCGCTCGCCGCAGCGGGCCATCGCGTCAAGGCGCTGGCGATCGACGGGCCGGGCCTACCCGGAATGGAGATCCATCGCTATAAGCCCACGCGAGGCACGAGCAGGCAGATTCATCCCTGGGCGGCTGAGTTCGAAACCAAGGTGATTCGCGGCGAGGCCTGCGCTGCGGCCGCGAAGAAGTTGAACGACCAGAGCTTCGCTCCGGAGGTGATCATCGCCAACCCCGGTTGGGGCGAGAGCCTGTTTCTGAAGGATCTGTGGCCGAATGCGCGGCTGCTCGCGCTGCTCGAGTTCTACTACGCGGCAAGGGGCCTCGATTTCGACTTCGATCCCGAGTTCTTCCGCCGGGATCTCGCTCGGGACGCAAAGCTGCGCACGAAGAACACGCACCTGCTGCTGACGCTGGAGGAGATGGATTGGGGGGTCTGTCCCACCCGCTTTCAGCTCAGCACCATGCCGCGCACCTACCATGACCGGATCAGCGTGATTTTCGACGGCATCGATACCAACGCCGTGAGGCCCGATCCGGCGGCGACCGTCACGGTGAACAACCGCACCCTGCGTGCCGGGGACGAGATCGTTACATTCGTAAATCGCAATCTCGAACCGTATCGCGGGTATCACGTTTTCATGCGTGCACTGCCGGAGATACTGCGCCGGCGCCCGAACGCGGTCGCACTGATCGTCGGCGGCGATGAAGTTTCCTACGGCGCCGCGGCGCCCGCCGGGAAAACATGGAAGCAGATCTTTCTCGATGAGGTGAAAGACCGCCTGGACTCAAGCCGGGTGTTTTTTCCGGGCAGGATTCCTTATGCAAACTTTCTCAAGGTGCTGCAGGTGTCAGCCTGCCACGTCTATCTCACTTATCCCTTTGTGCTGGGCTGGAGCTGCATCGAATCGATGAGCGCAGGCTGCCTCGTGGTCGGGAGCCGCACGGCGCCGGTCGAGGAGGTGATCGAACACGGGAAGAACGGGCTGCTGGTCGATTTCTTCGATGCCGGCGCGCTCGCGGATACCGTGGTGGACTGTCTGGCGCGGCGAGACCACTATGCCGCGCTGCGCGCCGCGGCCCGTCAGGCGGTGGTGGAGCGCTACGACCTCGCGACCATCTGCCTGCCGCAGCAGATGGCGCTCGTCGAGAGGTTGGCTTCCGAACTGCCACGTTCCAACACATGACTGTTGGGGTTCGCTGCGCTCACCACCAACCTACAAGGTTCGCTGCGCTCACCACCAACCTACGCCAGGTGCGAAAACGTTGAGGCGGAACGCCGGCCCTGTTATACTTTTCAGCCTTTTTTGGTTCGCCCGCAGACGGTTTGCATTCCGTCCCGCGAATGCCGTATCCCGAGTTCAAGCATTCCAGCAGTCGAGCCAGGAAATCATCGGAACCAAGTCGGGGTGTAGCTCAGCCTGGTAGAGTACTGCGTTCGGGACGCAGGAGTCGGAGGTTCGAATCCTCTCACCCCGACCATTTTCATGTGCCCCCTCCCGCACCCTCCCCCGCGCTTCGCGCAAGGGAGGGAATTCTGAAGGTAATTCTCCGTGCTCTGCGCAGAGGCGGGAATTACGCACTCGACGGGGAGCGGCGGTTGCGGCACACTTAGGCGATTTCCCAACCGGCGCGAACGCTTGGCAAAAATCATCCTGCTCGTCCTGGGCCTCCTGCTGGCCTACTGGATACTGAAGACCTTCCGCAAGCGCGTCGACAAGCCCGACCGGCCGCCGCAGACCGGCGCGGGGGAGGACATGGTGCGCTGCGAGCACTGCGGCATCCATCTGCCGCGCAGCGAGAGCCTCACCACGCGCGGCCATTTTTACTGCAGCCCCGAGCACCAGCGACAGCATGTGCGGTCGGATTGACGCTCTCAGGCCGATTCCCCCATGTCCGTCGCCCATCCTGACCAAACCGCGCAGTGGGTGATCGAATCCGTCCCGCAACCCGCCGGGCGCCCGCAACCGTTCTGGCGATCGCTCCACTTTTTCAACGCCTACCGGCTGTTCGTCGCGGTGTTCCTGCTCGCGATCGTCTTGATCTGGGGCGATTCGTTGCAGTTCGGCTCGAAGAACCTGACGCTGTTCGGGATCACCGCCGTCGGGTATGTCCTGTTCAGCGTCATCTGTTTTGCGCTGGTCCGGCTCGAGTGGCGCTTCAACCTGCAGATCACCGCGCAGGTCGCCGCGGATATCGGTTTCATCGTGGTCCTGATGCATGCGAGCGGGGGCATTTCGAGCGGCCTCGGGCTGCTTCTGCTCGCCACCCTCGCGGCTGCCGGCCTGATCAGCCGCGGCCGGCTTGCGCTGTTCCACGCGGCGCTCGCCAGCATCGCCGTGCTGCTCGAGCACACCTATGCGGTGCTCCGCTTGGATGCGGGCGTTGCGCAGTACGTGCAGGCGGGGCTGCTCTCCGTGGGATATTTCGCTACCGCGTGGGTTGCTCACGCCCTTGCCCAGTACGCGGCGGCAAGCGAGCGGCTTGCAGCGCAGCGCGAGGTCGACCTTGCCAACATGGCGCAGGTCAACCAGCTCGTGATCCAGGACATGCAGGATGGCGTGCTGGTGGTCGATGCGGGCGGGGTGATCCGGCAGATCAACGCGCGCGCGGAGCGCATGCTGGGCGCGCTGCGCGGCCAGCGTGACATGCAGCTCTGGGATTACGCGCCCGGGTTGGCGGCGAGTTTCGAACGATGGCGCGGCGGCAGCGGGAGCATCGACGCGAATTCCGGTCCCCTGTTCAACAACGCGATCAATGCGCGCTTCGTCCCGATCGGCCGCGCCCGCCAGGTCGGGGCGGTGATCTTTCTCGAGGACTTGTCACGGGTGCAGGGGCAGGCGCGGCAAATGAAGCTTGCCGCCCTCGGCCGGCTGGCGGCGAACATCGCTCACGAAATTCGCAATCCCCTGGGTGCGGTCAGTCACGCCGCAGAGCTGCTGCAGGAGGAGCCGGCGATCAGCCACACCACCAAGCGGCTGCTCAACATCATTCACGACAACAGTCGGCGGCTCGATCGCATGGTCAACGACGTGTTGCAGCTCAATTATGGCGACCGCGCTCAGCGCGAGAGCTTCTGGCTGGCCGATTTCCTGCAGACTTTCGTCGAGCAGTTCTGTCAGACCGAGAAGATCAGACCCGAGATATTCGCGATCGAGCTCGCGGCCAATCCACGCGTCCTGTTCGATCGCAGTCATCTCGACCAGGTGATGTGGAACCTGTGCCGCAACGCACTGCGCCACTGCCGGCGGCAGGAGGGGAGCATCCGCATCTGCGTGGACCTGGAGGGCGGTGGCAATATTGTAGAATTGGACGTGGTGGACGACGGTCCGGGGGTGGCGGGCGAATTGCGCAGCCAGCTCTTCGAACCATTCTTCACGACCGCAGCAGGGGGAAGCGGACTCGGACTCTATATCGCGCGCGAAGTGTGCGAGGCCAACGGCGCGACCCTGGACTATGTTGAAACGCCAAGCGGCGCACAGTTCACCGTCATTTGCAGGGCCGGGGGATGAACGCAAAAAACCAGGTGCTCGTAGTCGACGACGAGGCCGATATCCGGGAGCTGCTCAGCATGACGCTGAGCCGCATGGGGCTCGAGGCGCACTGTGCCGCGAGCACCGGGGAAGCCTTCGCGCTGCTCGAGACCAACAGCTACGATCTGTGCCTGACCGACATGCGGTTGCCGGATGGCGACGGACTGCAAGTGCTCGAGCATGTCGCCAAGCACCATCCGACCGTGCCCGTTGCGGTGATTACCGCCCACAGCAGTGCCGAAAACGCCGTGGCCGCCCTCAAGGCCGGGGCTTTCGACTACGTGTCGAAACCGGTTCAGCTCCAGCAGTTGCGCACCCTGGTTCAGCAAGCGCTGAAGCTGAATATCGTAGAGAAACCAAGAAAGACCCCGAGATCGCAAACGCAGATTCCGCGGGAGCTGTTCGGGACGAGCCCCTCGATTCAGCAGGCCAAGAAGATGATCGAAAGAGTCGCGCGGAGCCAGGCGCCCGTGTATGTCTCCGGTGAGTCCGGCAGCGGGAAGGAACTGGCGGCGCGGCTGATCCATCAGCAAAGCGCGCGGAGCGATGGTCCTTTCTTCCCGGTCAACTGCGGCGCGATTCCGGAGAACCTCATGGAAAGCGAGTTCTTTGGGTACAAGAAAGGCGCCTTTACGGGGGCAGCCCAGGACAAGCAAGGGTTCTTCCAGGCGGCGCATGGCGGAACGCTTTTTCTCGACGAGGTTGCGGAGTTGCCCCTTGCAATGCAGGTAAAGTTGCTGAGAGTGATACAAGAGAAGAACGTCCGCCTGGTCGGCTCCAATGATGAGATCCAGGTGGACGTTCGTATTATCAGCGCCACGCACCAGGACCTGCATCAACTGGTCACCGCCGGCGATTTCCGCCAGGATTTGTTTTATCGACTGGCGGTCATCGAGCTCAAAATGCCGCCATTGCGCGATATGGGTGACGATATTCCGTTGCTGGCATCGCAGATACTGGCCCGTTTGACCAAGCCGCTGCAGGTCACGCCGCCCAAGCTCAGTTTTGGAGCCCTCAAGGCCTTGCAGTCATATTCATTTCCCGGAAACGTGCGGGAGCTCGAGAACATACTGGAACGCGCACTCACTCTCGCCGCGGGTGAGGAAATCCGTGCGGAGGACCTTCAACTGGAAGCGCGCGAGGACACGAAGGCCATCAGCCAGCAGGATCTGGCCGGACTGAGAGCCTCGGTTCCGCTACCGGAGTATCTCGAGCGCATCGAAAAAGAGGCGATCATCGAGGCGCTTAACAAGACGCGCTACAACCGCACCGCGGCGGCGAAACTGCTCGGCATCACCTTCCGGGCACTGCGATACCGCATGGAACGGCTCGGCATCAACGACGAGCTCGAGTCGAAGGGGTGATCGGCGGTCCCGACTTGTCTCCACGGCTGCATCTTACTGATGAAGGGGTGGTCGAGGGCGTTCGCTATATTCCTTCGCCCAACTGCGATGAGCGGCCGCCAGGCGCGGCGGTCGAACTTATTGTGGTTCACGCGATCAGCCTGCCACCGGGGGAATTCGGCGGCCCGGGCGTGGTGGAGCTCTTTACCAACTGCCTCGATCCGAGGGCGCATGCGTACTACGCGACCATCGCCGAACTCAGGGTCTCGGCGCATTTTCTGATCCGCCGCGATGGGGAATTGATCCAGTTCGTGCCGTGCGCAAAACGCGCCTGGCACGCCGGGGCTTCCCACTGGCGCGGACGCGAACGCTGCAACGATTTTTCCGTGGGCATCGAGCTCGAGGGCTGTGATGCGCTGCCCTTCGAGGATGTCCAATACACCGTGCTCGCCGCGCTGACGGGCGCGCTAAAGATTCGCTACCCCATCGGCGGGATTGTCGGGCATTCCGAAATCGCACCCGGCCGCAAGCGCGACCCCGGCCCGTTTTTCGATTGGGCCCGTTATCGTCAGTCAATCGCGCAGTAAAGCGCCGGCACGGAAGACCGGGAAGAACACCCCCGGAAGCTGTTGGAGTTGCGCAACACGGTCGCCATGCGAGCGATCCGATTTCGCCCGGCACCACGCGTTGAATTCCGGGGTCAAATTCCCGTGTTTTCCGGAGGTTGCGCCGGGTTCTTGCCAAGGTAAACGAGGCTTTAAAAAATAGTTCAAAAAGCTATTGCGTTCTCAAAATCGCGCTACTAGAATTGGTTCAAAGGATGGTTAGAACCACAATATATTGTGGTTGGGGTTGGGGGACAGCAGCACCCTCTTGGATCCAATAAAAGCTATAAATTCAAGGAGTCACACATGCAACTCGCCACCGGCACGGTTCATTCCGTATCGACCGCAAATTTCGCCCTGCCCGAGACTACCGCTGCCCAGGATTCGCTCTATGCCCAATACAAGGTGATCCGCCGCAATGGCAGCGTGGTGGGCTTCGAGCCCTCCAAGATCGCGGTCGCCATGACCAAGGCCTTCATCGCGGTGAACGGCGGCCAGGGTGCGGCATCGGCCCGTGTGCGCGAACAGGTGGCGATGCTCACCGAGGCCGTGCTGAACGCCCTCATGCGGCGTCAGCCTTCGGGCGGCACCTTCCACATCGAGGATATCCAGGATCAGGTCGAGCTGGCGCTGATGCGGGCCGGCGAACACAACGTGGCGCGCGCCTACGTGCTCTACCGCGAAGAGCGGGCGAAGGAGCGGGCACGGCAGCGCGAAACGCAGCAGGCGGCGCGGGCGACGCAGCAGGTGATCAACGTGACCGAGGCGGGTGTGCTGAAGCCGCTTGACCTGCCGAAGATCACTGCGCTGGTGGAAAGCGCGTGCCAGGGGCTGGGGCGCGAAGCGAGTCCCGAGCCGATCCTGCAAGCCATCCAGCGCGATCTTTACGACGGCGTGCCGATGGATGAAGTGCGCAAGTCCCTGGTTTTGGCTGCACGCGCGCTGATCGAGCAGGATCCCGGCTACAGCTACGCCACCGCCAGACTGCTGCTGAACTCGCTGCGGCTGGAAACCCTGGGCGAGGAAGTCACCCACGCCGAGATGGCGACGCGCTATGCGCAATATCTGCCCGAATTCGTGAAGAAGGGCATCGAGGCGGAGCTGCTCGACGAGCGCCTCGGCCAATACGACCTGCACTGCCTCGGCGCGGCGCTGGACGCCGACCGCGATCTCAAGTTCACCTACCTCGGGTTGCAGATCCTCTACGATCGCTATTTCCTGCACATCCGCGGCCGGCGCATCGAGCTGCCGCAGATCTTCTTCATGCGGGTGGCGATGGGCCTGGCATTGAACGAACCGGAAGGGACCCGCGAGGCGCGCGCGATCGAGTTCTACAACGTGCTGTCTTCGTTCGACTTCATGAGCTCGACGCCGACGCTGTTCAATTCCGGCACGCGCCGCTCCCAGCTCGCGAGCTGCTATCTCACCACGGTCTCCGACGATCTCGACGGCATCTACGAGGCGATCAAGGAAAACGCGATGCTGCAGAAGTA
>JACQOK010000241.1 GCA_016202565.1 Betaproteobacteria bacterium
TTCGAAATCGCACGCCTCGGCATCGGCTACATACCCGATGACCGTCGCATCTTCGCCGACCTGACGGTTGAGGAGAATCTCGAGATCGTCCGCCACGTGACCCGCCGCGACGGGCGCTGGACGCTGGAGCGCGCCTATCAACTATTCCCGCTGCTGGCTGAGCTGCGGGAAAAGCGCGGTGCCGGGCTCTCGGGCGGCGAGCAGAAGATGCTCGCGATCGGCCGGGCCCTCATGGGCAATCCGGACCTGCTCATCCTGGACGAGCCCTCGGAGGGACTGAGCCCGCTCATGGTCAGGACGCTGATCGGCGCCATTCGTCAGATACAGGGGGAAGGTGTGACTCTTCTTGTGGCTGATCAGAACGTCAAGTTCGCGCGCCGTATCGGCAGCCGCGGCTACGTCATGGACGAAGGCCACATCCGCTTTGCGGGCTCGCTGGACGAGCTGTGGGCGAACGAGCATGTAGTACGGAGATACCTGGCAGTGTGACGCCGGAGCGCTCGTTGTGCAATTTCCGAACGGCCTAGTGTCTGCCGTGGCGTAGCGCGCCTCCCGCAACCCGCATGGAACGTGGATCACTTGAACAGATTCGAGGGGACGAACGGCAATATGGTATTGCAATATGTATCAGAACGTAATACGATGGCGGTCATGGAAGGAATCTCAGTCAAATTACCCGCCGCTCTGGGCAGTGCGCTCGTCGCCGAAGCGCGGCGGCGGAACGTGACGCAGTCGACGATCGTGCGCGAGGCGCTCGAGCGCTGTCTGTTCGACCGTCCGGACCGTCCAAATGGAGAGGGCGGACCGAGTTGCGCCGATCTCGTTCGGGACCTCGTCGGTTCGGTGCAAAGCAGCCGGCGCGACCTCGCCACCAACAAAGCGCTGCTCCAAGCCGCCGTGAAGGTGGATTTCAGGCGTGGACGCAAGCGTCGTCGTTGATACCGGCCCGATCGTGGCCATGCTCGATGCGCAGGAGGCGAATCACGATTGGGTGATGGCCCAAGTAGAGCGATTGCGGCCACCGCTAATAACGTGCGAGGCGGTCCTGACCGAGGCCGCATTCCTGGTGTCGAGAGCGGGCGCCCATGCGAGTGTCGTTCCGCAGCTCGTCACACGCGGATTCGTCACCGTGGTGAAGTTGTTCGACGACGATGCCGCCGAGATTGTCAGGCTGATGGTTCGCTATCGAAACGTCCCGATGTCGCTCGCCGACGCGTGCCTGGTCAGGCTCGTCGAGCGCACCCGGAACGCCACGCTCTTTACCCTGGATTCCGACTTCGGCGTCTATCGCCAGAAGGGCCGTCGCCTCATCCCGCTGCTGGCGCCCTGACCGCGTCTTACTTTTGCTGCCTTAGAGCGCCGGTGTCGGCGGTCCGCTGAATCTGCTTCGTCGCGTTGTCTGCCACGGATTCGGACCCCGTAGTGATTTTCCGTGCCGTTGCCTTCAGTATCTCGATGAACCGCCGGGCCGCGGAGGACAGGTAAGCGTCCTTCCGATAGGCTACGCCCACGTGGCGAATCCAATTCATTCCCTTGACTGGAATAATGGTCACTCGAACATGAGGCGCTGCGAGTTGCACGACCCGTCGGGAACTGAAACCGAGCAAGTCGCAGGATGCCACGGTACGAAGCCTGAGCATCACCGAGTCTGAAACCAGCGCGATCTGGGGCGGAGGCAGGCCGTGGTCTGCAAACGTCCGGTGCAGCGACTGCCACGACCGGAATGCGCTGCCTACCGTCGTTGCCCACCGCTCCTGTACCAGATCACCAGGCGTTACCGGCTTGCGCTTCGCCAATCGGTGATTGACGGACGCATAAACGACGAATTCGTCATCCCACAGCAGCTCTTGGATGAGATCCTGGGTAGGCAATTGCGGGATGTGGGTCACGACAATATCCAGCTCACCGTTGTGTAAGGCCGGGAGCAGCACATCGGTATCTGCGACGGTGATTCTCAGCGTGACTTTCGGCGCGTCCTTTAATAGCGCGCTGCAGGCCGCCGGCAGGAAGGTTTCGACTGTTGCCGGGCCCGTGCCGATGCGCAAGTGCCCGGCTCGCCCCTGAGCCAAGTCTGCCACTTCGCGCGCGAGATCGTCGCGCGCCAGCCGCAAACGGTACACGTGCGCTAACAACGCAGAGCCCACGGCGGTCAGCTCGACTCCTTTCGGCGTCCGCTTGACCAGCTTGGCCTGGGCCGATTTCTCCAGCCGGCGCAGGCTCATGCTCAGTGCAGGCTGGCCCAGTCCCAGGGCTTCCGCAGCGCGTCCCAGGTTCCTGTGTTCTGCAATGACCTCGAAATATTCAATGTCGCGGAGTTCCATATGGATCAATCTGATTGATCGAGATATCAATGTCAAGTAATTGCGTGAATCAACATCGAATGTCAATATGGCCTCGCATCCCCGGGCCCGGGAAGACGGAGGCATCCGCGAACCAAGGAGGGCACGTTCATGAAGACCAAATTGTTTCGAGTGGGTGTATTACTGACCGCATCGATCGGGCTCGTCGCGGGCGAGTCCTCGTGGGGCCAACCTTATCCGAGTAAGCCCGTCAGGCTCATTGTGCAGGGGCTGCCGGGGACAGCACCCGACTTGATAGCACGCCTCATCGCGCCGAGGCTCTCCGAATCATTGCGGCAGCAAATGATCGTAGACAACCGCGCGGGCGGGGGCGGCATAGTTTCTGCGCAGATCGCGGCCGCTTCGCCTGCCGATGGCTACACGGTTTATCTTGCTTCTTCCGCCAGTGTCTCCATTGCTCCCTTCCTCGCCAAGAAGCGTCCCTACGACCCGGTCCATGATTTCACTCCCGTGACGCTCGTCGCGATTGCGCCGCTCATCGTGACGATGCATCCCTCGCTCCCCGTCAAATCAGTCAAGGAACTGATTGGCCTCGCCAAGGCCAGGCCCAAGCAACTTCTTTTTGCCTCCCCCGGCACCGGCTCGGCTATGCATCTTACGATTGAGATGTTCAGCCGCGCTGTCGGCATCACCATGGTGCATGTTCCCTATAAAGGCGGGCCGCCGGCGGTGATAGACACGATAAGTGGCCAAGTGCAGTTGGTCATCACCACTGTTCCGCCCATTCTTCCGCACGTCAGAGCGTCGCGTCTGCGAGCGCTTGCCGTCACCAGCAGCAAGCGCATGTCCGTGGTTCCCGCGGTTCCCACCGTCGCAGAATCGGGCCTGCATGGATTCGAGTCCCTTCATTGGTGGGCCATGTTTGCGCCCAGGAACACCCCGGCGGCCATCACGGAAAAGCTCTTCAGTGAAGTCCGCAAAGCGGTGGAGAGTCCGAGCGTGACATCGGTTCTCGCCCAGGAAGGATTGGAGCCGGCAGTAAACGGACCACAGCCGCTCGCCGAGTTTCACCGGATTGAAATCGCAAAGTGGCAGAAGATCATTCACGACCTTCGCGAGTCCAATATTGTTCTTGAATGACGGTCGGGTAAAGGCCTGACACGTTGCTTCACGTTTCTCGTGGCGCCAGATACGTTAGGCCCCGAAGGTTGTCCATCGCAAGGGAGAATGCAATGAAGATCCGTTTACGTATCGCAGCGGCAAACATCGGGTTCATGTTTCTGCTTGTGGGCGGCATCGCGGCGCAAGCCGCTGAAGTCAAGGTGTTGAGCTCCAACCAGATGAAGACGGTCATGGAAGATCTCGGGCCGAAGTTCGAGCGCGCGACCGGACACCAGCTCGCGATCACGTTCGCCGGCCTGGGCGCGGTCGTAAAGCGTGTCAAGGGTGGTGAAACCGCCGATGTCGTCATCACTCTCCGGGAGGGAATCGACAGCATCGTGAAGGACGGCAAGGCTGCTGCGGGCAACGTGACTGTCGTCGCCCGCTCCCGGGGCCTCGGAGTGGCCGTTCGCAAGGGCGCCCCCAAGCCCGACATCTCGTCGCCCGAAGCCTTGAAGCGCACGCTGCTCGCGGCAAAATCGATTACCTATGGTAATCCAGCCGGCGTGGTGGGCATCCAATTCGCCAAGGTCCTCGATCGCTTGGGGATCGCCAACGAAATGAAACCGAAGACGGTCTTTTACCCCGGGGGCGCCGGGGAGGCGGTTGCCGGGGAGGCGGTTGGAATATTGGTTGCCAACGGCAAGGTCGAGATCGGCGTGTTTCATTTCCATGAGCTTATTCCGGTCGCCGGCATCGAGCTCGTTGGCCCGCTGCCGGGTGATCTTCAGGAAGCCATCGTCTTATCGGCGGCCATCATGACTGGTGCGAAAGACGCCGGAGCATCGAAGGCGCTGGTCGATTTCCTGCGCACGCCGGAGGCGGCGACGGTAATCAAGGCGAAGGGCATGGAGCCTGCAACTCCATAACCGTGTTTAGGCGTAACCGCCAGTTCGAAAGCGACACTTTTTTACTCGGCGCTTCCTGCTTCTATACGCGCGCTCCAACCGGAACGATAAATGGTCGGGTGCAGTTGGTCATCGCCAATGTTCCGCCCATTTTTCCGTACTCTACCTCGCGTAGAGCCGGCGGAGCGAACGGACGTCCTTGATATTGTCGAAATCCCACAGGGCGGCGAGCAATGCCCCGCTGCGGTGCTTGCCGAGCACCGGCACGATCAAATCGAGCGCCTTTTCTTCTTCCTCCGCGCGGGTGAGCGGATTCTCGAAGCTGCCTTTGGCCGCCATCGTCTGATGGTTAAGCGTGCGCCCGTCCTTCAATTTGATCTCGATCACGCAGCGCCAGCGGCGCAACGCATCGGTCAAATCCGGATCGCCCACTGCCTTGATCCGCTCGCGCAGCCTGAGTACGCGCGGGTCTTTCATGCGCTTGAAATCGTGCGCTGAAGCGAAGGTGACGGTACCGTCGAGCAGCATGACCGCGAGCAGGTGCTGCACTGAGATGTCCGGCATGTCGCGGTTGTTGACGATCTCGAGTTCCTTGTCGGGCATGCGTGCGACGAGTTCGACGACCTCGTCCGGCTTGAATCGGTGCTCCTGCATGAGATCACGCAGGACGTGCAGCGGCCCCTGGATCGGACCGCCCACTGGCCAGCGCTTGATGCCCCCGCGCAAGATTTCGAAATCGCACGCCTCGGCATCGGCTACATACCCGATGACCGTCGCATCTTCGCCGACCTGACGGTTGAGGAGAATCTCGAGATCGTCCGCCACGTGACCCGCCGCGACGGGCGCTGGACGCTGGAGCGCGCCTATCAA
>JACQOK010000011.1 GCA_016202565.1 Betaproteobacteria bacterium
CCGCGATGCGCGCGGCTTCGCCATCGCCGGCGGCACCACCCAGATTCAGCGCAACCTGATCGCGCGCAAGGCGCTGGGTAGAGTTAACCGCAGATGAACTCCGATTAACGCCGATGAAAATCGAGAACGGGCCATACAAGGACATGGAACGTAGCCCGGATGGAATGAAAATGAAATCCGGGACAAGGATTCCCGGAATGCGCTCCGCTTCTTCCGGGCTACCGCTCTTGATTTTATCTGCGTCGATCGGCGGCTTCGAGGTTCTTGGAAATCTTTAAGACAGCTTCCAGTTAAGGAGAACAACCATGTTGACCGAACGCCTGGCACGGTTTGTCATCGAAACCCCCACTGCCGACATTCCGCCGCCGGTGCTCGCCGGAGCGCGTGACGCGCTGCTCGACACGATCGGCGTTGCGCTGGC
This sequence comes from Betaproteobacteria bacterium, assembly GCA_016202565.1. GTDB lineage: Bacteria > Pseudomonadota > Gammaproteobacteria > Burkholderiales > SG8-41 > DSOT01. The sequence continues at coordinate 422 of JACQOK010000011.1, forward strand.
AGGGACGGTCGAGCCGGTCGGCGAAATCGTCGCGCGCTGGATAACGGAGTTGGACGCGCGCCCCCAATCCACGTTCTGGGGCCAGCGCGCAGGCAGTTCGCCCGCCGACGCAGCATTTGCCAACGGCGTGTGCGCGCATGCGCTCGATTTCGACGACAGCCTGCCGAGTCTGCGCGGGCACCCGAGCGCGACCATGATTCCCGCGGCACTCGCCGTCGCAGAAGTCACGGGGGCAAGCGGCGCCGACGTGCTTGCCGCCTACGCGGTCGGGCTCGAGGTCGCCGGAAAGCTCGGGCAGGCGATGGGACACGGTCATTATCTTCGCGGCTGGCACACCACTGCTACCGCAGGCGTGTTCTCTTCGACAGCAGCAGCAGCGCGGCTCGCGGGTCTGGATGCCCAGGGGCTGCGCACCGCCTGGGGGCTTGCCGCCTCGCAGGTCGGCGGACTCATCCGCAACTTCGGCACGATGACGAAGCCGTTTCACGCCGGGCACGCCGCGCGCTGCGCGGTGCAATCCGTATGGCTCGCGCGCGCGGGCTTTACCGCCGACGACAATATCTTCGATGACAAGGACAGCGTGCTCGCCACATACCGCGGCGATGACGGTGCGTCATTCGAACAGCTCATCGCGCGGCTCGGCGCGCCGTGGGAAATGCTCGAACCCGGCATCTACGTCAAACGCTGGCCGTGCTGCTACTGCAATCATCGCGCGGTGGGCGGGATGCTCGAACTCATTGCAAAGCATGCCATAGGAGCCGACGAAGTGCGGCAGGTCGAAATCGGGTTTCTCCCCGGGACCGACAATGCTCTGGTGAGCCACGACCCGCAAACGGGGCTCGAAGGGAAATTCAGCATCGAGTACGCGATGGCGGCGACCCTCCTCGACGGCAGGCTCACGCTGGAGACGTTTACCGACGCCATGGTGCAGCGGCCGCCGGCACGGGAACTGATGAGGAAAGTGCGGCGCTATCGCATCGCGGACGACAAAGTGTATTCCGGCGTCGTGGGTTATACCGATATCGCGGTGGACACCGCGCGGGGGCGCTTCGCGATGCGGGTCGATCGCGCGCCCGGGTCGCCGGCGTGGCCGATGACCAAGCAGGAGCGCCTCGAGAAATTCATGGACTGCGCCGGGCGCGTGCTCGGGACGCCAGGCGCGAGTCGTCTCCTCGAACGCATTCAGAACTGCGGCACGCTCGCCGATATCCGCGATCTGCTGCGCGCCACGGTTCCCGTCGACAAATACGACGAAACGGCGTCCGACGCGCAGCCCGAGCCGGTCCCGCACTAAGCGCGCGCGCCTACTCGACGCGAATATTGGCGGCCCGGATCACCTTCGCCCACTTCTCGATTTCGCTGCGGATGAAGGCGCCGAATTCCTGCGCGGAATTGCCGACCGCTTCGCCGCCATCGGCGGCGAGCCGCTCGCGCACTTCAGCGCTGTGCATCACCTTGACAATGTCGGCGTTCAATTTCCGCAGGATGGGCTGCGGCACCCCCGTGGGCACCAGCACGCCGTTCCAGGAGGTTGCACTGTAACCGGGCACCCCGGCCTCGGCGATGGTCGGCACGTCCGGCAGCGCCGAGGCGCGTTTCACGGCACTCACGCCGAGCGCGCGCAGCCTGCCGCCTTTTACATGCGGGAAGGTGGATAGAGTCGTGCCGAAAATGAACTGAATCTGACCGCCGAGCAGATCCGAGAGAGCAGGTCCGGAGCCCCTGTAGGGCACATGCACCAGTTCCGTCCCGCTCATGAACTTGAACAACTCGCCCGCCAGATGGCTGCCGGTGCCGGTGCCCGGCGAGCCGAAATTGAGCGTGCGCGGTTTGGCTCTCGCGAGCGCGACGAACTCCTTCACGTCGCGGGCCGGCACGGACTGATGTACGGCCAGGATGTAAGTCTGGAAGGCCGTTTGTGTGATCGGAACGAAGTCCTTCAGCGTGTCGTAGGGGAGCTTCGCGCGCACGCTGGGGTTGATGGCCAGCGTGGTGGTGCCTTGCATCAGGGTATAGCCGTCCGGCGGAGATTTGGCGGCAAGCTCGGTGCCGATCACGGTCCCCGCGCCGCCGCGGTTGTCGACCACCACCTGCTGGCCCCACGTCTCGGTGAGTTTCTGCGCGATGAGCCGGGCGACGATGTCGGTACCGCCGCCCGGCGCGAACGGCACGATCAGGCGCACCGGCTTGTTGGGATAGGCGCCGGCCGTTGCGCTGCGCTGAACCTGTGCCTGGCCGTTTGCCGCCATCAACGCGAATGAGGCCAGGCATGCTGCAATGATTGTCGAGACCTTCATGCGACTCCTCCTCTCGTGCGTCCCACCCTCGCCGCAGCGAGGACCACATTGCGAACTTGAGAACCGCACCGCGGCCGAAGTTCCGTTTTGTTGTCTGCTATAGTGACATTGCATGAGGAAAACTGGCAACAGCGCCCTAATCGCGCTCGCCTGATCATTCGTTCCATCCCACCGCGAAGCATCGAACATGACCGGCCTTACTGAAACGCTCGCCCGCTTCATTCATGAGAAAGGCCTGCGGGACCTGCCCGAAGGCGCCGTGGAAAAAGCGAAGAAGGCGATCGCCGACACCTTCGCCGTGATCCTGGCGGGGGCTGGCAGCGAACTCGCGCCGCCTTTGCTGCGCTACGCCGCGCTCGCCGGAGAAAAGGGCGAGAGCCCCATCTTCGGCGTCTCTCGCACGAGCACGCCGGAACTCGCAGCGCTCGTGAACGGCACGTTCGGCCACGCCCTGGATTACGACGACGTGCTGTCGATGATGCCGGCGCATCCGAGCGCGGTAATCCTGCCCGCGCTCTGCGCGAGCTTTGACGGTGAGCCGGTTTCCGGCGCGAGGCTGATCGAAGCCTATGCGCTGGGGATCGAAGTCGGCGGAAAAATCGGACTCGGCATCACCGTCGGCCACTATCACCGCGGCTTTCACGGCACCGGCACGCTCGGCATTTTCTCGGCGCTGGGCGCGCTCGCGAAGTTGAACCGGCTCGATGTCGCCACAACACGCATCGCCTTCGGCATCGCATCCTCCATGGCCAGCGGTTTACAGCGCAATTTCGGCACCATGACGAAGCCGCTTCATACCGGCTGGGCGGCGCGGAGCGCGCTCGCGGCGATCCGGCTTGCGGCGTGCGGGTACACCGCCGCCCCCGACGTGCTGGAAGCGAAAGCCGGATTTTTCGCCGCATATGGTTCGGAGCACTCCGATCCCGCGCTGACCGTCGCCAATCTGGGCAAACCTTGGGTGCTCGTCGATCCCGGGATTGCGTTGAAGAAGTTCCCCTGCTGCTATGCCTCACACCGGGGAATGGATGGCGTGCTGGAGTTGAAGCGGCGGCATGCGTTCGGTCCGGGCGAGCTTGAAAGGCTTGCGTGCCTCATGCCGCCGGGGGGAATGCGCGCACTGATCTATCCGCGGCCCGCGACCGGCCTGGAAGGAAAATTCAGTCTCGAATATGCGCTCGCCGCCGGGCTGCTCGACGGCAAATACAGCCTGTGGACGTTTACAGATGAAGCCGTGCGACGTCCCGCAATCGCCGCCATGCTGGCGCGCGTTGTGGTGTGGGAAGACGAGCGTTGCGCCGAGGGCGACCCGCTGTTCGAAAGCCGCAGTCCGGGCAGCCGGGGATTCGTGGAGGTCGAGCTTTCTCTCAAGAATGGCGTTCGCGACGTACTACGCATCGACCACCCGCCCGGCCATCCATCACGCGAACTCACGTGGGACGATATCCGCGCCAAGTTCATGGACTGCGCCGCCCACGTCAGCCTGCCGGCCGACCGCGCGTGCCGCGCCTTGGATCTCATCCGCGCGCTCGACAAGCTCGACGACGTGGCAAAGATGCTGCAACTTCTGCACTGATGCCTTCCAGAACGCATGGGTGACGCAATCTGCTTGCTTGCGCGTCGCGGTCCGCCCCGATGAGTTAATATCTTGCCTTCACGAACGTAAAGTCCACCATGGAACATTTTCCACGCGGGCTCGCATGAGCATTGCTGCATCGGATAATTGCTCGTAGGTTGAAATGATCGAACGTACTCCGCCTCCGGTGCCGCGCGACGAGCAAGCCGGCGAGGCCGAACTATTCGGCCTGCTCGCTGCATGTGCAGAGACCGTGGTGAACTCCTCCGATGCAAAGGCGTTTCTCGACTGGATCGCCGAAGCGGGTCCGGCGCATGCGCCGCGTTTTGCGGCGGCGATCGATCCGCGCACCGGCCCTCCCGGCCTTGTATTCCGGGCAATCGGCGTGTCGATCTACAACGCGATGCCGCTGCCTGGTGCCGGCTTCCGGCCCCGGCCCATCCCTACGCCGGGACGCAACGAGCCCTGTTCGTGCGGATCGGGACACAAATACAAGCATTGCTGCCTGCCTCTGGCGGGGATACTCGACCTGCGCGACTACAACATGCTGCGGCACGTGCTCGACGCACTGCCGAAGAAGGTTTTTCTTGCGCTTCCCGAAAGCGCTGTCGACGTTATCGCGGTGTACGACGCCGCGCACCAGTGGCACGACGAAGGTGACGCGGAACGCGCGGCTGCCCTGCTTGAGCCGTGGTTCGCCGCCGACCGCGAGCTGAAGGCGAAACTCGAGCCGCTGTTCGATCAGTTGATGGATAGCTACCTCGCTATCGGACAGGAGCGCAAACGCGAGCGCCTGCTCCGCGAGGTGATCGCGCGCGGCGACCGCGGGTTGCGCTCTGCCGCCATGCAGCGGCGAGCGACGATGCTCGCCGACCGTGGACGGACAGAAGACGCGTGGGCGGCGTTTCGCGAAGCGCAGCGCGAAGACCCCGACAATCCGTCACTCGCAGCGCTCGAGGTGACCCTGCTCGTCTCGCACGGCGAGACGGAGCAGGCGCGCGAGCGGGCGCGGTTCTGGATTGCACGGCTCGAACGCAGCCGCGATCCGGAGCTTGCCGACCTCATCGCCTTCCTGCGGCAGGTTGCCGCCGACCCGGCCGCGGCCATGGCCCAAGTGAGCCGTGACATGAATCCGGACCTGGATCGGCTTGCCCGGCTGCTCGGTGCCGCGCCGGCGATCGAGCCGCGTTACACGATCGAGCGTAGCGAAATCGAAGGCGCGCTTAAGGCGGACAAGGGGCTCGCGACAATCGAGGAGCGCTGGCGCAGTATCTTCCCGCAGACGAAGCCCTCGCTTACGGCGACCCAGCATGGTTTCACCGGCATGTGGGACAACGCGCAGCCGTGGCTCGATTTTCTTGAACAGAACGCGCTCGCATGGCAAAGCTTTGATGTGCTGGACGACCTGGCGATGGCAGTCGACGCGCTGCCGAGCCTGGGCACGGACGCGGCGGGGCTCGAACCGTTGATCGAGCGCGGGGTTGCGCTGCTGAAAGCAAACCTCAACGCTGCGGGCAAGGTTAGTGTCGGGCTCCCCTGGGGTTGTCTGGAAAACCGGCCGGCGTTGCGCATGTTGGCGCATCTCGCGTTTCGCGCCCAGTATGCGACGGACCCCGCAGCCGGAAACTCGCGCTTCGTGGAACTGGCCGAGTGGCTGATCGCACTGAACCCGAACGACAACCACGGTTTGCGGGAACATCTTGCGGGCGCTTATCTCGCGCGCGCTGAGCCGGGGAAAGCCTTGGCGCTGGCCGAGCGCTATCCCGACGACTTCTGCGGCATGACGCTGAACCGCATTCTCGCGCTCTACCGCCTCGGCCGGCGCGGTGATGCTCTCCAGACGCTGCACACGGCAGCTCGCGATCACGCTGTCGCAATCAAGATGCTGCTCGCTGTCGATCCGAAGGAGCCTCGTGCCTCGGGCTACGGGATCACGGTTGGCGGCAAGGATGAGGCCTGGGAATACCGGACGGCGCATCGCGCCCTCTGGGAGCGGGATGGGGCCCTCGAGTGGCTGCGCGACGTCTGGCGCGCTATTCGCAAATAGCAGCGAGGTCAAGCGACTGCCTCGCCACTCCCGCGCAACGGCTGCATCGACAAGTATCAGGGGTATGCGCTGAGGCTACACACGATCGAAGACATTTGCCGCACCAGACGCACAGTTTTTCGATCCACGGCACAACAGCAAAGAAAGCGGGACGCCCATGGAGCAGATTTTCATCATGAACGCGGACCAGTCCGCCATCCTGGAAACGGTTGCACGGTTCGTCGAGGAGGAGGTAAAACCG
>JACQOK010000228.1 GCA_016202565.1 Betaproteobacteria bacterium
CGGATCTGCAGCCAGCCGTCGCAGCAGGCGGTGCACGGCTGGCATTCACGCGGTGCGGGTGATTTCGCCATAACAGTATTATATGTCGGGCCAAGGCTGGCTGGCGTTGGCGCATTCAGGGACAGCCCGCCATAACTGTCTGAATAGTATTGTTTTTAGTTGTGGCCTGCGGGACTTTCAGGCGCCGCCGGGGACGGTGCGTTGGCGCGAAGGGAAACATGCCGGGCCGTCTTGTCATGTCCTCCTGACGATCCCCACTTGCGTTCCATTTCTGATTTCCGCGCCGCATATTCCATTGTTGTATCGATGCAACAAAATCGAGCGTTTTCCGACTGAAAATTCATATTGTTGTTGAGCTTCCGGCTATCAACTTGGCATACTAGCTCCAGCCTCCGGTTTTTGGGGAGCGTCGCGTCCCGGAAGGCACGCTGGGGCGTCGGAATCGAAAAACATCACAGGAGATTCAAATATGCAAAAGAAACTGATGGCCATCGCGGTAGCAGGCGCGCTCGGCGCCCCGGCCGTGGCGCTGGCGCAGGCGAGCACCGTGCAGATCTACGGCAACCTTACGTATGAATATGCGATTGTTGACCAAGGCGCTGGCCGGCCGACCACGGACGTGGCGGCCACGCCGGGCGGCTCCGCGATCGGCTTCCGTGGCGAAGAAAAACTGGGCGGCGGCCTGTCGGCGTGGTTCCAGTGCGAAAGCTCGGCGGACGTGCGCGGGCTTGACGGAGACGGCTTCTGCACCCGCAACAGCGCGGTAGGCTTCAAGGGCGCCTTCGGCAACCTTCACTTCGGGGTGTGGGATACGCCGTTTAAGCGCGCCGCCTTGGGCCCGGGTTCGGTCGGGGCGATAGGAGAAACCGGAGCCTTGGGTACGTCCTTCGTCGCTTGGGGCGGGTCCGGTTTCTCGAATGCAATCAATAAGAGCAACCGTAATCGCTGGAAACGCCGTGAGCGGGCTCAGACTTACTATGAGAGCCCGAATTTCGGCGGCTTCCAGGTGCTGGCCGCCTTCACTCCCGGCAACCGTGCCGCAGCCATAGATGCTGGCAGTGCAGCCGCCGACGCTGTGGATGGCGCAACCAATAACAAGCCACGCGTCTGGTCGTTGGCCGGGAGTTACGCCGCTGGCCCGCTCGCCGTCGGTTTGGGCTATGAGCGGCACGACGAGTTTGGCGCCACCGGGGCGGCTTCGGACTTTGACGACAGAGCATGGGGCTTTTCCGCGTCCTACAGGTTCGGTCCGGTGAAGGTCGGAGGGACGTACCTCGATGCGAAGTACGAGACTGGGATCGGCAGCGAGCTCAAGAGGAAGTCCTGGACCTTGGGTGTGGAATGGGACCTTCCCGGGCCGCATAGCTTAATGGCGTTTTATGGTCAGGCGGATGATACCAAGGGGAATAGTCTGGTGGGCGTCGTCGACAATCCCGCTCCGTGCACGGCGGTCGGTGTATGTCCGGGCGGCACCGGGGCCAAGGACTTCTCGATTGGATATGGCTACGCCTTTTCCAAGCGCACGCAGATCAGGGTCGGCTGGCACCGTACCGATAACGAGTCCCGCGCATTTTACAAGAACGGCAGTGCTGCTGCCCCGCTGTTTGGGGGCGAAGATCAGGACGGATACGGCTTCTGGATCAGCCATCGGTTCTAAACGCAATACACTCGCCGGTTTCGGCAATAACGGGCGCTACGGCGCCCGTTTTTTTTGGGGTGCGCCCGGCAGGGCGCACTCGCTTGGACGCGGAAGTCCTCTACGGGCCTTGGTGAGGGGATCGGTAAGCAGTTGCGACGGGCATCGGCATGGGAGCTTGCCGCCGATTCGAACGCTCGGCTATCATGCGGCGATAGTCTGCTTGATCCGGAGTCACCATGACTACACTGGAAGTGAAACTAGACCTGCCCGACAGCTTGGCGAAGGAAGCGCAGCAGGCGGGCCTGCTCACGTCCGATGCGATCGAACGTATGCTGCGCGAGGCAGTGCGCAGCCGCCGCATTGCGCGGCTTGCGGAAGCGCGGCGTAACATCGCCGCCGCAGGGGTCGCGCCGCTGACGATGGAAGAAATACAAGCCGAGATTGAGGCTGACCGCGCCGAGCGGCGTGGGAAGGCTACCGGCTGATGCGGCTGGTGCTCGATACGAATGTCGTCGCCTCGAGGCTGCTATGAAACGGAACGCCGGCTCAGTTGATCGAAGCAGCACAGGCCGATGAGATAGAAGTTTTCACGAGTCGCGCGTTGCTTGCGGAACTGACGCGGATTCTGCGCCGCGCGAAATTCGCCAGGGCGATCGCTGCCGGCGGATCGTCGCTCGATGAGTTGGTGCTTGGCTATGCCGAGGTTGCCCAACTCGTGGATCCGCCAGCGATTGCCCCGGTCGTGCTCCGCGACCCCGACGACGATCACGTGCTCGCTTGTGCGATAGCGGCCAACGCCGACCTCATCGTCTCCGGCGACCAGCACTTGCTCGACCTGAAAGAGTACCAAGGCATTCCCATCGTCAGCGCAGCGCAAGCGCTCGCCCGCCTGCTTGAGCGCTGACCGGCTCGCTGCGTGCGGATGCCGCAGCCGACGCGATCTGAGCGAGCCTCCTACCCGATTCGTGCGCCCGGTTCGGAGGTGTTGGCGTTCACGAGTTCACCCCAACCTACGCACCCCGTTGAATGTAGGTTGGGGTAAGCGGAGCGAACCCCAACGATCAGAGCATCATCGGATTGGCGAGATCTGTAGGTTGGGGTAAGCGCGTCGCTAGCCCCGGCGGAAGCCGGGGGAACCCAACAATCAAACCGGCCGGCGGAGTGCGTGGAAGGATTGGTGGCACAATTCGCCAGACGGCGCATGCACTCAGACGCCGGTAAACAACAAGTCCAACGCTGCGATAATCAGATGGCGTTCTTCCGAAAGGTTGCCAATCCGTTCGCCGAGCGCTTTCCTGGACACACCAGCAAGTTCAGGTGTCAGCATCGCCATTTTGTGGTTTTCGATCTCGAAAACCGGATTGAGCCGCTCGGCGAGCTTGTTCTTGAGTACTTCTGGTTTGCATAGTGGCACGATAACCCGTGTCGCCAGAGGGTCGAGCAGATCCGACTGAACGTCGAGCAGATAAGGAATGCGCGCGCGGGTGGCCGGGTTGGCGTTGCGATAGACGTCAAACTGCGCCATCAGAATGAGCGCAGCCCGTCGCTGAAGACGCCGTCGTTTTCCACGTGCTCGTTATAAGCGTCGATCGCGGCGCGATTCTTCTTCAGCCATTCATCACGTTGGCGCTGGCGGATCGCTTCGGCCAGGCTGGCCTCGAACACCTGCGACAGATTCAGTTTGAGGCGCTTGGCCTGGTCGAGCAGGCGGTCGTCAACGCTGAGGTTGGCAGCCTTCTTGCGGCGGCGTGGAGCGATAGTTCGTGTGGACATGGGCAAATCGTACAGAAAAGATGCGCACAGTATATGCGCATCCTGAAGCTGGTTCAACCAGGGTTGCCTGTTTTCTCGAGCACCAGAACCCGGCGTGGAGCCGGGTTCGTGGGAAGGGGGATAGGGATAGGGAGTTCGTGAGGGGGGAACGATAGACCTGGCTCGGCTTCAGTGCCAGGTACGGAAGGCCCTAGGCAACCTCGAATTTCATTTCTTTCAGGCTGGCCGCTGGCACGCGCTTTTTGACGTTCAGGATCTCCACTCCCACAACTTGCTTCTTCGCGTTGAAGTCGAGAATAACCCCCGGTTTCACTTCTTCGGATTCAATGATCTTTGAATCGTCAAGGCGAAAGTAAAGCGCGTCAGATTTCTCGTCGAAGTGCACTTTCATGGTTTGTTCCTCATCCCGCGGTCGAAGTAGACTGTTACGATCATGATGGGTCGAACCGAGTCATTATAGACCACCCTGAGCACGCGATTTCCATGTTCGGCAATGCGGCCGAATGCGTGCTTTAAGTCGGGATCGTCCGGATCGGCATCGAGTTTGTCTGGCTTGGCGAAAACCTGCTCCAGCCATTCGGTCTTGATAGAACGCTCGGTGATGACGGTCTTGGCGTGGGAGGAAAGGACGTATTTTCTCATTGAGCAAGTATACGGGAACGATACCGCACTTCCATCTCACGGTTTGGGGTGACTCACGAGCCTGATATAAAGGCTTTCGAGGCCGCGGGTGAACGTCGTCGAATCGAACAGGGGAGAATGGTCTCTCGCGCGCGCCACGCGCGCGCGGATTTCCTGCAGCAGGGATGGTTCCGCGGCGAGCCGGTAAGCGAGCTGCTCGTAATCGTCGAGGGTATATGTCACGAGGTCTGGCATCCCGGCGGCCGTGAGCAGGCTGCCGGACACGCGCGCGGCGAACGTTACTCCGCACAAGCCCACCGTCGGGCATCCACACCACAGCGCGTCGCTCAGGATGGTGTGCGAAGTGTAGGGAAAGGTGTCGAGCGCTAGATCCGCCACACGGTAGCGGGCGAGATGCCGGGCATAGGGCAGTCGCGGTGCGAACACCAATCGTTCTGCGGCCACGCCGTGCGCCTGCGCGGTTGCGAGCAGATTGTGTTTCGCCCAGCGGTTGCTCTCGACCAGCCACAACACGCTCTCAGGTACGTTGCGCAGCAGTCGCATCCACACGGCGAAGATGTCGGGCGTGATCTTGTAGGTCTGGTTGAAGCAGCAGAATACGAACGCGTGTTCCGGGATGCCATAGTCCGAGCGGGTCAGCGGCTCGGCAACGGGGCGCTTGCGATCGTTCGGCTGGTAGCAGTGCGGCATGCGCATGATGCGCTCTGAGTATGCCGACTCCTCCCCCGGCGGAATGAGGAAAGGATCGGCGATCAGGTAGTCCATGAAGGCGGCCCCCGTCGTTCCCGGGTAGCCCAGCCAGGTGACCTGCACCTCGCACGGGCGGCGGGCCATGATGGTGAGCCGGTCGCCCGCGGTATAGCCCTTGAGGTCGACGAGTATGTCGAGCTCGTCTTTCCGTATCCGCTCGGCGGCAGCGTCGTCCGGCTCCCAGGCGATGTCGATGAAATGCTCGCACGCGGCACGCAGGCGCGGACGCATCGCGCCCTTATCATCCGGTCCGTGCGAATAGGCGAACACTTCAAACCGTTCCCGGTCGTGCAGTTCGAGCACTTCAGCGATGAGGTACGCCGCGGCGTGTTCCTGGAGGTCGGAGGAGAGGTAGCCCACGCGCAGGCGCGGATGGCGGCGCGGCGCGGGGGATGCGCCATGGGCGCCCGGCGTGATTGATTTAAAGCGCCCCTCCGCCCACCGGCGCGTATACGCGAGTTGCTGCTGCGCGGTGGTGGGCTCGCATAGCAGCCAGAATGGGCTGCCGAGCGCCGTACTCCGCTCGACCTCCGGTGCCACCCTGTCCCATGCCGCCTGCCATTTCGTCCAGTCGCATGCCTGCCGCAACTGATAGGTGAGCATGCCCAGCAAGTTGCTCGCTTCGGTTTGGGCATATCCGGATTCGAGCGTGGCGATGGCGCGATCGAGCTCGCCGCGCACGAGGTAAATATTCGCGAGCGTGCCATAAGCTGCAGCATCGGAGGAATCCAGCGCGCAGGCGCGTTGGGCGACCGCTTCGGCTTCGTCCAATTGACCGACTTCGAACAGCGCTCCCGCCAGCGCCGACAGGGCATTGCGATTCGCGGGCTCGGCTTCCAGCGTTGCCCTCAAGTGGCCGACGGCCTCGCCCGGCCGGCCCAGTGCGAGGCAAACGAAGGCCAGCCCCTCGTGCGCGGCGGTGAAGCCGGGGGCGACCCGCAGCGTGGCGAGGTATTGCTCCCGCGCTTGCTCCAACTTGGCCTGCCTCTGCAGCACGACTGCGAGACTGACCATGGCATCGATATACTGCGGCGAGCGGGCAAGCGCACGCTCGAACCAATGGCGCGCCTGATCCAGTTCGTCGCGCTGCAGGGCAAGTGCGCCGAGGTTATACATGGCATCCACGTGGGCCGGCTCGATCTGCAGTGCCGCTTGAAAATGATCTGCCGCGGCTGCTGCGTCGCCCCTCTGGGCCAGCGCCTGCCCCAGGTTCAGATGGCAATCCGCGCTGTGCGGATCCAGTGCGAGGGCGCGCTGCAATTGCCGAACCGCTTCGTCATGCTTCTGCTGGCGCAGCAGTGACACGCCGAGCCGCATCGACACCGAGGCGGGCGCGCCGGGAAGCGCCGCCGCGCGGCGCAGCACGCGCTCGGCCTCCGGAAACCGGCCGAGCAGCAGGTGCGCGAGCCCGAGATGCTCCAGCGCCATGCCGTGGCGGGGATCGCTGCCGATGGCCTGCTCGAAGCGCGGAACGGCCTCCGCGGGCCGGCCGTTCATGAGATGGGACATGGCGAGCAGACAGAGCGCATCGGGATTGCGCGGGGCGCGCTGCAGGATCTGCTCGCACAGAAATTGAGCGCCTGCCACGTCTCCATTCTGCAGACGGTCCTGGGCTTGCTTCAGTTTGTGGTTCGACGAGGCGGACATGTGTCGAGCTGGACGCGTGCGTACATGGCCGACAATGATAACTGCGATGCGTGCGTATACAAAGAGTGACATGGATGTCATTCCCGCCCCCGATTAAAACATTCGAGGGCAGGCTCCGGGGGGAATCGATAGGACGCGTCAGTCTCGGTGGCAGCGCGGTATGGGTCCCCGCTTTCGCGAGGACGACACTCGCCTCTCAGTCTGTTATGCAACGATCGGCAGGAGAAGAGCGCTTAGACATGACGCGGCAATCTCCATAGAATGTGGCAGCGACGCGGCGGCGGCCTTCGAACGCCGCGGCCTCGTGTGGGAAGCGCGAGCGCGTTTGAATTGACGATATATGTAGGACGTTCTACAATGATTGTTTGCAAGGAGGCACGGCCATGAAGCAGCAAATCAGCCTCAGAGAAGCAAACCAGCACTTTTCGCGTTACATCGAGGCGGTCGAGCGCGGCGCGGAGATCATCATCACGCGCCGCGGCCGGCCGATCGCCAAGATCGTGAAGCTGAGCCGTTTGCGCGAACCGACGGCGGCGCAAATACGGGCCTGGAACCTCATCAAGTCAAGCGCGAAAAATCTGAATATCGGCAAGATGACCCGGGACGAGCTTCATGAACGCACACCGGATCACGCTTGATACCAACCTGCTCGTGTACGCGGTGGACAGGAGCGCCAGGGATAAACATGCCAAGGCGCAAAAGCTCGCCGCGCTCGCACTGAAAACCGACTGCGTGCTGACGCTCCAGGCGCTCAGTGAGTTCTATTTTGCCGTCACGCGCAAGGGAAAGCTGCCGGCAGCCGAAGCCAAAGCGCAGGTCGATGCCTGGCAGGATCTTTTTCCCGTTGTCGTGGCGAAGCCTTCAACCCTGAACCGGGCGATAACGGCCGCGGTGTCGCAGCAGCTCGGTTTCTGGGACGCCATGTTGTGGGCGACCGCGCACGAAGCCGGCGTGAGCTTGCTATTGAGCGAAGACTTCAGCAACGAATCCATGATCGGCGGCGTGCAGATAGTGAATCCGCTCACCCATAAGGACCTCGCGGGTCTGCTCGGCGTGAAACCGTAGCCCCGCCCGCGTCGTGTGATCAAGAGCGATGGCTGAGACCGAAGAAACCCGCCCCAGCGTGCAGGAGAGCCTCGAGCAGGTCGTCGAGCTGCTGCGCCAGCACGAGCTTGCGGCGGCGCCCACCGCGCGCGGGGAGGGGGATTCCCGGCGCGAGCTGGTGGAAACGCTGGTGCACACACTGCATCTGGCGGAGCTGCAGAAGCTGCTCGACGGGCTGCACCCGGCCGACATTGCGTACATCCTGGAATCGCTGCCGGTCGAGCACCGACTGATCGTCTGGGACCTGGTCAAGACCGAGCGCGACGGCGAGATCCTGCTCGAAGTGTCCGACGCGGTACGCGAGACGCTGATCGCGGACATGGACAAGGCGGAGCTGGTCGCCGCGACCGGGCAGCTCGATGCCGACGAAATCGCGGATCTGGCGCCGGACCTGCCGCGCGAAGTCATCCAGGACGTATTTCAATCGCTCTCGCTGGAGGAACGCGAGCAGTTGCGGGCGGCAATGTCCTACCCCGAGGACACGGTGGGCGCGCTGATGGACTTCGACATGATCAGCATTCGGGACGACGTCACGCTCGAAGTCGTGCTGCGCTATCTGCGGCGGCTGGACGAACTGCCCGACCACACCGATCAGCTGTTCGTGGTGGACCGGCAGGCGCAGTTGACGGGATTGCTGCCGGTGAACCGCCTGCTGGTGACGGACCCCGAGACGGCCGTCGCCGACGCGATGGTGAAGGAGTCGGTCCGCCTTCATCCCGACGAAAAGGCGCAGGATGCGGCGGCGGCGTTCGAGCGCTACGATCTGGTATCCGCGCCGGTTGTCGACGACATGGACCGGCTCATCGGGCGCGTCACCGTGAACGCAGTGGTCGACTATATTCGCGAGGAAACAGACAATGAAATGCTCTCGGCAGGCGGTCTGCTCGAGGAGGAGGACCTGTTCGCATCGGTGTGGAAGAGCGTGAAGAACCGCTGGGCCTGGCTTGCCGTCAATCTGGTGACGGCATTCATCGCCTCGCGCGTGATCGGGCTGTTTGAGCATTCCATCGCCCAGCTCGTGGCGCTCGCGGCGCTGATGCCGATCGTCGCCGGCATATCCGGCAACTCCGGCAACCAGACCATTACCATGATCGTGCGCGCGCTCGCCCTGGGGCAGATCACCGCCGCCAACGCGCGCAAGCTCTTCGCGAAGGAGATCAGCGTCTCCGCGCTGAACGGCCTGCTCTGGGGCGGGGTAGTGGGTCTGTTTGCCTTCCTCATCTACCACAACTGGCAGCTCGGCGTGGTGATGACCGGTGCCATGGTGCTCTCCCTGGTGCTCGCCGCCGTCATGGGGGTGGCGATACCGCTAACCATGCAGAAGCTCGGGCGCGACCCGGCGCTGGGCGCGAGCGTGATGATCACCGCCATCACGGACAGCGGCGGGTTCTTCATCTTTTTGGGCCTCGCGACGGTGTTTCTCGTCTGACGATGGCCTACAATTCCCCATGCCGGCGGGCCGGACCGCGCAAGGGCCGGGAATAGGACGGGATGTTCGATTGTTTACACGAATGGAGGCGGGCATGAGCGATCACGACAGCCTGATCGCGGAGCAGATCCCGCGGCTGCGGCGCTACGCGCGCGCGCTCACC
>JACQOK010000247.1 GCA_016202565.1 Betaproteobacteria bacterium
GGCATAATCCGCATTCCTTGCCGGGATGGCGGAATCGGCAGACGCACGGGACTCAAAATCCCGCGGTAGCAATACCGTGAGGGTTCGACCCCCTCTCCCGGCACCAAACTCAGTAATGAACGCGGAAGGATGAACAAAACCATCCCTTCGTTCATCGTTCCTCGTTCATCGCTTTTATCTGTGGCGTTTGCTCGCGCTTCGCCTTGATTGCCGCCAGCACTTTTTCCGCGGTGGCAGGCAGCGATGTGATGCGCACGCCGACCGCGTTGTGGATCGCGTTGAGGATCGCCGCGGCGGTGGGCACGGAAGTCGGCTCGCCCACGCCTTTGGCCCCGAACGGTCCGGTCGGGTCGTAGCTCTCCACGATGTCGACTTCGATCTCCGGCATGTCGAGGCTCGTCGGAACGATGTAGTTGGTGAGATTGGGATTGATCTGACGGCCGGCCTCATCGAACAGCATCTCTTCATGCAGTGCGAAACCCACGCCCATCGAGATGCCGCCTTCGACCTGGCCCTCGACCAGCATCGGGTTGATCGGCGTGCCGCAGTCGTGAGCGGCGACGATGCGAAGAACCTCCACTTCGCCGGTTTCATCGTCGACATCCACCTCCGCGATCTGCGTGGCGTAGACGTAAGTGCTGAACGGCTTGCCCTGGCCGGTTTCCGGATCCAGGGCGACGGTCGGTGGATTCCACGATGCGGCGCCGATCGGCGGTTGGCCCATGACGACCTGCGCGCGATGCGCGACCTCGGCGATGGGGAGGCTGCGCTGCGGGAAACCCTTCACCTGGATCTTGCGGTCACGAGCCTCGAGCTGGTCGGGGCGCACGCCCAGGAGCGGCGCCGCGATCTCGAACAGGATCCCCTTTGCCTTTGCCGCGGCGAGCCGGATCGCGTTCCCCGTGACGTAAGTCGTGCGGCTCGCGATCGCGCCGGTGTCCATCGGCGTCACGTCGGTGTCGCCGGAGACGACGTGCACATCGTCGGTGGCGATGCCGAGTTCTTCGGCGGCGATCTGGCCGAGCACGGTGAGCGCGCCTTGCCCTGTTTCCACCGTGCCGGTCAGCAGCATCGCCGTCCCGTCCTCGTTCACCTTGACCGTGGCGGCGCTGGGATTGGCCGCGACCGTGAACCCGATCGGGTACCACATGCACGCGATGCCGCGGCCACGCCGTTTCATGACCGCGTTTCCTTCCAGCCGAAGCGCGCCGCCGCCTGGAGCAGCGACTCCTTCACCACCACGCTGTGGAGCACCTGTCCGGTGGGACTCGCGGAGCCCTCCACGAAGGCGTTGCGCAGACGGATTTCGAGCGGATCGATGCCGAGCGCCGCCGCGATGTCGTCCATGTGCGATTCATAGGCGAAGCACACCTGCGGCGCGCCGAACCCGCGCATCGCGCCGGTCATCGTCTTGTTGGTGTAGACGACGTACGCCTCGACCTGCAGGTTCTCGATCTGATAGGGGCCGGAAGCGAGGATCGCGGCCTTGCCGAGCGTGGTCTCGCTCCACGAGCAGTAAGCACCGCCGTCGAGAACGAGCCGCACCTTGCGCGCGAGGATCCGGCCGTCTTTCGTGACGCCGGTCTGGTAGTCCATGATGATGGGATGGCGCGTGGTGGTGGCGGTGAACTCCTCGCCGCGGGTGAACACGCCCTTGACCGGGCGGCCCATCTTCTTCGACAGCAGGGCGAGCACCGGTTCCTGCGTGATCTCGTTCTTGCCGCCGAAGTTGCCGCCGACGATCGTGCCGATCATGCGGATGCGGTTCAGCGGGAGCTTGAGCGTGCGCGAAAGATCGGCACGCGCGAGCGTGATCCGGCCGACCGTGCACCAGATCGTCACGCGCCCGTTCGCATCCCATTCGGCGATCGCCGCGTGCGGCTCGAGCGAAACGTGCTCGACCATCTGGGTGCGGTAGCGGCCCTCGAAGATGCGGTCCGCGGCCGCAAATCCCGCCTTGAGATCGCCCTTGCGGATGGTCTTCTGCGCATAAACGTTGCCGTTCGGAGGGTGGACCTTGGGCGTATCTTCCCGGAGCGCCTCGAGCGGATCGAACACCGCGGGCAGCGGCTCGTATTCGACCCGGATCAACTCGAGCGCCTCCGCCGCGACTTGCTCGGTGACGGCTGCCACCGCGGCTACTCCGTCGCCCGCGTGGAACACGCGCCCATCCGCCAGCACCGCCTGGTCCTGGTAGGACGGGCCGAAGGAATTGACGGGGATCTCGCGCCCGGTCAGCACTGCCATGACGCCGGGCACGGCTTCCGCCGCGCGGGTATCGATGCGCACGATGCGCGCGGAGGCCACACCCGCGCGCTTGATCCGGGCGTGCAGCATGCCGGGGAACGAGAGATCGC
This sequence comes from Betaproteobacteria bacterium, assembly GCA_016202565.1. Taxonomy (GTDB): domain Bacteria; phylum Pseudomonadota; class Gammaproteobacteria; order Burkholderiales; family SG8-41; genus DSOT01. The sequence goes on from JACQOK010000247.1 coordinate 2,358, forward strand.
CGATGTATCGGGTCTGGCCGAGCCCGTGCAGGCGCCCGTCGGGCCGGGTAGCACGCTGCCCGACGGCGGGCGTCTGCTGGCGCACCTCCGGCACCAGCGCTTCGATGGGATAGGGCGCAGCCGGCGCCACGGCGGGCAGCCGCATCTCAAGATCGGCACGCCGCACAGCGTCCAGCGCGATTTCCTGTTGCTTCCCGGCGAGCTTCGTTTCGTCAGCCATTGGCGTGCGCCTTCAAAACATTTTCTTTTGCCGCCACTGCCGCGGGCGGTCACCCGGAAAAGCGAGCCCGCTCGCATCGACGCCCAAGTCCACGAGCAGCTTGGCGAGCACGATGGCGCAGCTGTATCCCTCCAGGACCGGCGCCTCCCATCCCAGATCATCGAGACGCTTCTGCAAGAACGGCTGGAGCCAGAATGCGTCAGAACAGCCAAAGGTGACCACCTCGGCGCCGTCCTCCTCGATCGCTGCGATTGCCGCCTCGACAGCTCGTTCAACGGCCGCTGACGGTTCGCCGCGGAGCGCCTTTTCACGCTCATCGGCGATCGTGCTCGCGTCCTCGTGTCCGGGCCGGGCGTGGTAGTAGTTGATGTTGCGGATGGATGCGCACCGCCCGGCGAAGCCGTGCCGGATCACGAGGTCGTAGTAATACATGTTGTGCGACTCGGCGAAGTCGATGACGCTGAACCGGTTGCCGAGCATGGTGGCGATGTGCATCTGGGAAAAAGCGCACGAGGTTACCGGAATGCGGTAGCGGCGCGCGATCTCGCGCGACTCGAGGAAGCCGGGCTCGCCGCCGCCGAGCAGCACGATCGCGTTGTACTTGCCGCTCGCGCACGCTTCGCGCACGATCGGCAGGCGTGCCGCCGCCACGTGAGCGAACTCTTCGCGCGTCTCCACCGCCCAGTCCCCGTAGGGGGCGACCGGACCGCCGTGAAAGTCCCATTCCACGTCCTCGAGCAAGTGCCGGATGTTGAGGTGATTCATCCGCAGCCGCTGCTCCTTCGACAGCACGTCGGAGTGATACTTGTCCGCGTAGCGGCTGCCGCGCGGAAGCTGAAACGGCTGAATGAACAGGAATCGGTACTTGCTCCTGACCGCCGCCTGTTCCCGGGTTTTGTCGCCGGCTTCGACCATCGTTCGCTCCATTTGGCTACGTCCTCTGCACCTTCACCACGACCTTGATTACGTTCTCGACACGCTCGGCGGCGCAGCGGATCGCGCCCGGCACTTCATCGAACGGGAAGGTATGCGTGTGGAGGAGCTTCGCGGGGAAACGCTGCTGCGCCATCAGAGCCGCAGCCCGGCGCGTTGCGCTCCTGCCCTCGCCCCGGATGCCGAAGAGATAGATGTTGTTGCTCACCAGGCGCGCGACGTCCACCAGCACCGGCTCTTTTGCGAAGGCGACAGCGCAGATGCGGCCGCCGCGGCTTACCATGCGCGCGGCTTCGTTGATCGCGTCGCGCGCCCCGGAGCACTCGAACACATAATGCGCGCCTCGGCCGCGTGTCAGGCTGACCACTTCCTGCACTGCGTCCTGCTCCTGCCCGTTCACTGCAACGTCGGATCCCAGCTTGAGTCCCGTCTGAAGGCGATGGCGATCATGGCGGGTCCCGATCAGGATGACAGGACTCGCGCCGAGCGCCTTTGCCACCGCCACCACCATCAGACCGATCGCTCCCGGCCCGATCACTACCACCGACTGGCCGGCAACCAGTCCGCCGATGACATCGAGTCCGTACATTGCGGTGCCGGCGGTGACGATCAGCGTCGCCTCCTCATCGCTCAAGCTTTCGGGCACGTGCACCAGGGTATTCACGTGGTTGACGGCGTACTGGGCAAAGCCGCCGTCCGTGGTGAACCCGTTGGCGCGGTGGCCCTTGTCGTGGTCACCATAGTTCATGCCGTAATTGAGGCAGGCGGTGTACATCCCCTCGCGGCAGCGCTCGCAGCGTCCGCAGCCGGCGTGGATCTCGACCGCCACCCTGTCGCCGACCGCGAACTCATCCACGCCCGCGCCCAGCGCGGCCACCGTGCCCATGTACTCGTGCCCGGGAGTGAAATTCTTGTTGAACGGCGTCCCGCCCTGCACCAGCGCCGGATCGCCGTGACCGATCACCTCGAGGTCGGTGCCGCAGATCGCGACTGCGTCCACGCGCACCAGCACCTCGGCAGCTCCGGGTGTCGGCACCGGCTTGTCCGCCAGCCTGAGTTCACCTGGGCCGTCCAGGACCCAGGCCTTCATCCTCGGCGGCACGTGCAGGTCCTGCCGCCTTGCGCTCCCGGTCGTTACGCTATCCCTTCGAGCGACCGCGTCTGCGGATTTCACGCCGCGGGTCACGGCAGGCCTCCCCGCTCAACCGGGAGCCGGTCGCTCGCTGTTTTCCGCAGTTCACGCGCCGCATGCTCGATGGCATCGATCATCTTGGTATAACCGGTGCACCGGCACAGGTTGCCGGCGATCGCATCGCGGATCTCGTGTCGCGTCGGATCGGGATTCTCGTCGAGCAGAGCTTTCGCCGACAGGATGACGCCGGGTCCGCAAAACCCGCATTGCAGCGACGCGTGCTCCTCGAACGCCCGCTGCAGGGGGTGCAGCGCCGCGCGCGTGGCGAGGCCCTCGATGGTCAACACGTCGCGACCGTCGGCCTGAGCGGCCAGCATCAGACAGGCGTTGACCGGCTTGCCGTCGACGATCACCGTGCACGCGCCGCAATCGCCGGCGTCGCAGCCGAGCTTAGCGCCCGTCAACTGGAAACGCTCGCGCAACAGGGTGAGCAGCGTCGTTTCTGGCGGCACGCTCGCCGCGCGCAACTCGCCGTTGACCCGGATCGTTACATCGGTCATGTGGCTTGCGCCTCGCGTTTGCCCTTCGCGCGTGCATACGCACCAGCGAGCGCGCGCCGCGTCAGCACCGCGACCAAGTCGCAGCGGTAGTGTGCCGTGGCGCGGAAATCGCTGATCGGCCGCGCCTCTGCGGCGGCAATCCGTCCTGCTTCCACCATCGCCTCTGGCGTAATCGCGCGCTTCTCGAGAAACGCCTCGGCCTGCAACGCGCGCATGACGGTCGGCGCGACCGCGCCGAGCGCGATGCGTGGTGCGACAAAGGCGTGCCGGTCCCAATCGATCCAGCTGCTCGCCGCGACGTTGACGAGCGCGAGCGCCTGCCCCTTGCGCAAACCGAATTTATGGAAGTCCGCGGGCTTGCCGAGGCTCGGTTTGGGGATGACGATCTCCGTCAGCAGTTCATCGGCCTCGAGGATGGTTGTGCGGGGCCCGACGAAAAATTCCGCAATCGGCACCTGCCGGCGGCCCGCGGCACCGATCACCGTGAGCAGCGCTTCGAGCGCGAAAAGCGTCGGGCCGCTGTCCATCGACGGCACGCCGGTCACGAGGTTGCCGCCGAGCGTGCCGAGATTGCGCGTGTGCACCGCGCCGATGGTGTGTGCGGCGTCGATGAGCGCCGGGGCAAACTCCCGGATGAGCGCCGAGCGCATGATCTCGGCATGCGTCACCAGCGCCCCGATGCTGAGTCCCTCGTCCGTAACTGCGATCTGTTTCAGATCCTCCGCCCGCGAAATATCGACGATCACCCCGGGAACATCGGACGTGAGCTTCAGATCGACCAGCAGATCGGTGCCGCCCGCCAGCACCTTGACGGACGGGCCGTGCGCGGCAAGCAATGCCACCGCGTGTTGCGAATCCCTGGCGGTGACGAGTTCAAACGCGCGCATGCTGTAGCTCCGGTCTCATCGCTTCAGCAGTGCGCTGCCGTATAGCCCCGTGCCCGGGCACCGGCCGCGCTTACTCGCGACCGAGACATTCTTACCGCTAATCCGGGAAGAGCATTTGATCCAGATCAACAATGAATCGGCGGAACCGCGGTCGGAAACGGGAGTTCCCCCGCCGGCCGCGGCCATGTCACGGCCCTTCCTCCGCAGCGAGGCAGCCTGCGAATCTTATTGACCGGGGCTGACC
>JACQOK010000248.1 GCA_016202565.1 Betaproteobacteria bacterium
CACCGTGATCTTCTTCGAGAGGTCGCCCGCCGCCACCGCCTTCGTCACGTCGGCGATGTTGCGCACCTGGGAGGTGAGGTTGCCGGCCATCGAGTTCACCGAATCGGTCAAATCCTTCCATGTACCGGAAACGCCTTCCACCCGCGCCTGGCCGCCCAAAATTCCTTCGGTTCCCACCTCGCGCGCCACCCGCGTCACTTCCGCGGCGAACGAACGCAACTGGTCAACCATCGTGTTGATCGTGCTCTTGAGGGTAAGGAACTCACCCTTGACGTCCACTTCGATCTTCTTCGAGAGGTCGCCCTTGGCCACCGCCGTCGTCACCTCGGCGATGTTGCGCACCTGGGAAGTCAGGTTGCCCGCCATCGAGTTGACGTTGTCGGTCAGATCCTTCCACACGCCGGCGACGCCCTTGACCTTCGCCTGGCCCCCGAGCTTTCCTTCCGTGCCGACCTCACGCGCCACGCGCGTCACTTCGGCCGAAAAGTTTCCGAGCTGCTCCACCATCTTGTTGATGGTCTTGGCGGTGCGGAGAAATTCCCCTTCGAGGGGACGCCCGTCGACGTCGAGCGCCATGGTCTTGGACAAGTCCCCCTGCGCGACCGCGCCGATGACCCGCGCTCCCTCCGTGGTCGGATATACCAGGTGGTCTATGAGAGAGTTGATGTTCTCCACTTCCTGTGCCCAGAAGCCGCGGGCATTGGGAAGCGAGGCGCGCTTTCTCAACTTGCCTTCCTTGCCGACCACCTGGCTCAATTGCGCCAGTTCTTCCGCCATGGCGGCGTTTTGCTCGACGAACTCGTTGAAAACCTCCGCTACCCTGGCGAACGCCGGCGTGCCCTGATAAGGGAGCCTCGATGATGCATCGCCCCGGTGCAGCGCTTTAAGCGCATTGTGTATGAGCGTGAGTTCTTCGGCATGACTGATGGCGGACGATTCGCCTTGCTGCGCGGGCAGATTCATGTTCCATCTCCTGAAGTCCGAGGGCCGGAATCATTAATTAAGTACCGTTATCAGAAACAAAACAGGCCTACGCCGACGCGCGTGCAGAGCTCAGCCCCGGGGAGGTGGAACTGGCATCTGCTACGAGAAATTCTTGCGCCGCATTTTTGTGGCAAAAGACTACACCGAAAGCCCTGTAGAGAGGGCGCTACACGTTGTAGCGGTTTCTCTACAATCGCAACCGGATGAGCCCAGCCGGTGCTGTGTGCCCCTGCGGGCGGGCTGGTCGCTTACTGCGGTCGAAAGTGATGAGCGAAAGTGAACTCGTCGGTGCGCGCAGTGTACCGGATCGAGTTCTTCATCCCCCACGTCACGATTTGATAGTGCAGCGGGATGAAGGCAACTTCGCGTGCGGCGAGCGCGCTCGCGCTGCGCGCCAGCGCTTCGCGTTTGGCGGGATCCACCGTGGAGAGCGACTGCGCGATGAGTTCATCGAGCCTGGGACTGGCGTAGCCGCTCCAGTTCCACGCGCCATATCCCTTCCCGGGATCGGGCGTTCCTGCGAGCGAACGCAAAGCGAGATCGGCGGCGAGCGAACCCCAGCCGAGGAGGGCCACGCCGAATTCCCGGTTGCGCGCTCTTCCGAGATAGACGCTCAATGGCAGCGCCTCGACCTTCGTTGCGATCCCAATACGGGTAAGCATCTGCGCAACCGCCTGCGCCACCTGCTCGTCGTTGATGTAGCGGTTGTTGGGTGTGGCGAGCGTCAGCGCAAAACCGTCGGGATATCCTGCCTCGTTGAGCAGTTTCCTGGCGCCTTGCGGGTCATAGGGCTCGGGTTTGACCGCCGGATCATGGCCGAAGACGCTGGGCGAGACCACGTTGGCGGCGGGAAGCGCGAGTCCTTCCATGACGCGCTCGGCGATCGCCTGGCGGTTGATGGCTCTCGACAGCGCGCGCCGCACGCGGACGTCCTTGAATGGATTTTGCGCGAGCTGCCGGCCCGATTTGGACGTGACGCCGGGAGGTTGATCGCGATACTGATCGACATGCAGCAGAATGGTCCGCCACGAGACCGTCTGCTCCAGACGGAAGGCGGGGTTCTTGCGCAGCCGGGCGAGATCCGCGGTGGGCACGTGCTCGATGGCGTCCAGTTCCCCGGAAAGGAGCGATGCAGTGCGCACCGGGTCGCTCGGCATGATGTGCAGCGTCACTTTGTCCCACGGCGGGCGGCCGTCCCAGTAGGCATCATGCCTGATCAGCTCGATCCTGCTGCCGCGGGAAAAGCGCACGAGCTTGTAGGGGCCGGTGCCCACCGCCGCCTTGCCGCTGTCGAAGTCCGCGCCCGTTGCCCGCGCCGCCGCCCGCTTCGACACGATCAGGACTTCCGCCAGATCCTCGGGGACAGCGCCGTGGGGCAGGGCGGTCTTGAGATGGATCGTATAGCGATCGACGATCTGCCGGGCGATGATCGGACGAACGTAGGTGGCGAAGCCGCCGGGACTGCCCTGGATGGTGAGCGGCCGCTCCAGTGAAAATGCGACATCTTCGGTCGTGAGTTCGGTGCCGTCGTGGAACCTGACGCCCTGGCGCAACTTGAACTCCCAGGTCGTGGCATCGATCGTGCGCCATGAGGCGAAGCCGGTAATCGGCCTCCCGCGCTCATCGATCCGCACCAGCGAATCGAACACGTGTTTCTGCGCCGTGAGATTGGGCTGGGCGGCCACGAAGTGCGGATCCATGGTCGTGACATCTGCGGACAACCCGATGCGCAACTCCGCCGCCGCGATACACGTCGTCCAGGAGGATATAAATGCGACAAGCAGGTATGAAACCGCCGATGAACGCCGATGAACGCCGATCATAAAATCAAAAACCCTTTCACCGCCAAGGACGCCGGGGAAAAACATCAAAACCAGAGCAAGACACAATGCTTGCCGTGATGTTCTTCGCGTTGAGGCTTTAGACGATGATTTCTATCGGCGTCTATCTGCGTTTATCGGCGGCTATTATTGCGGGCGGAATTCGTGGGCGAAGGTGCGCTCGTCGGCGCGCGGCGTGTAGGCGACACCCTTGCGCGTCGCCCACAGGTTTTCCTGGTGATAGATCGGAATGATACCCACGTCCGCCATCGCGATCTCGGTCGCCTGTTGCAGCAGTCTTTCGCGCCTGGCGTCATCCACGGTGGCAAGCGCCTGTTCCAATGTCGCGTCCACTTTGGGATTGGAATAGCGGCCGCGGTTGGCCTGCCCCATGCCCTTGTCCTTGCTGAAGGTGGCAAGCAGCGCCTTCAACGGGGAGGACGCTTCGGCGGTGTCCGATCCCCATCCCACCAGTATGAAGCTGAACTCGAGCTTGTTGGCTCGGCTGAAATAAACCGAGGACGGCATGGTGTCCACCTTGGTGACGATGCCCACGCGTGTCAGCATCTGGGCGATCGCCTGAGCGACCTGCTCGTCGTTGACGTAGCGGTTGTTCGGACCGTGCAGCGTGAGGCCGAAGCCTTCCGGGTAGCCCGCTTCGGCGAGCAGCTTCTTCGCGCCGTCGGGATCGTATCGCTCGGGTTTCAGCGCCGGCGTATAGCCGAACATTCCCTCCGGCATCAGTTGACCGGTGGGTCTTGCCGCACCCTCCATTACCCGGTCGACCAGCGCCTGGCGGTTGATCGCCTTCGACATCGCGCGCCGCACCCGCACGTCCCTGAGCGGATTCTTGTCGAGCGGCTTGCCGGCCTTGTCGGTAACGAACGGCGACTTGTCGCGGTTGCTGTCGAGATGGAGATACATCACGCGGTGCGACACGACGCGGTAGACCGACAAGCCTGGATTCCTGGAAACGTTGGCGAGGTCGGCGGTCGGGACGTTCTCGACCGCGCGCACGTCGCCGGCCATGAGCGCCGCCACCCGCGTCGGGTCCGAGGTGATGATGCGGAATGTGACCTTGTCCCACGCCGCTTTCTGTCCCCAGTAGGCGTCATGCCGGGCGAGTTCGATGCGATCGCCTTTTTGCCAGCGCACGAACTTGAACGGACCGGTGCCGATCGTCGCCTTGCCGGAGTTGAAATCTTCGGTACTTGCTCCTTTTGCCGCCTTGCTGGACACGATGAGGATGGTGCCCATGTCATTGGGCATGAGCGGATACGGGCTGGCGGTCTTCAGGCGGATCGTGTACGCGTCGACGATGGTCTTTTCGGTGATCTGCTTGCTGTAGGTGGTGAACGGCGATGGACTGTTGGGCACGGTGGGCACGCGGTCGAGCGTGAACGCCACGTCGGCGGCGGTGAATTCGGAACCGTCATGGAACTTTACGCCTTTTCGCAGCCTGAATTCCCAGGTGAGGTCGTCGACCGTTCGCCACGATTCGGCGAGTGCCGGCTGGAGCTTGCCGCGCGGGTCCTTGGTCACGAGCGGCTCGAAGATGTGTCCCCCGACGTTGTTGTTCGGCGTCAGATTGTGAAAATGCGGATCGATCGAGGTCACGTCGGCGCCGAGCGCGATGCTCAAATCGGCGGCGGATGCGGCGGCGGGGAGAACGAGGGCAAGCAGCGCGGCGAATGCGGCAAGCGGGTTCTTCAGCATGGCGGTCTCTCCTGTGCGCGAAGCGCGCAGAAAGCATACCGCAAATCCATCGCATCGTGAGCGGCGATGCAGCGCGGCATCGCGCCGTCCCGCTGCGATTGACACTGCATGGGGCGCCGCCTATTCTGCCGGTTTAGGCGAGGCCAGTCATGACTACAGCAACGCCTGCGGCGCCGGCGAGCGTCGAAATGATCCGCAAACTGGTCGGTTTCCCCACCGTCAGCCGCGACTCCAACCTCGATCTGATCGAATTCGTGCGCGAATACCTGCGGCCGTATGATGCCGACGTTCGTCTGAGCTTCGACGACGACAAGCGCAAGGCGAATCTCTTCGCGACGCTTGCCCCGGGCAATGCAGCCGGCATCGTTCTTTCAGGACACACCGATGTCGTGCCGGTGGAAGGGCAGGCATGGGGGACCGATCCGTTCACGGTGGTGGAGAAGGACGGGCGGCTGTACGGCCGCGGTACCGCCGACATGAAGAGCTTCATCGCCTGCGCACTCGTGCTGGCGCCCGAATTCATGGCTCGCGGGCTGAAAGTCCCGCTCCACCTGGCGTGCTCCTACGACGAGGAGGTAGGGTGTCTTGGCATCGGGCGTTTGCTCGCCGACCTCGCGCACGCCGGCATCCATCCCCACTCGTGCATCGTGGGCGAGCCGACGATGATGAAACCGGTCGTCGCGCACAAGGGGAAGAAGAGCTACCGCTGTACCGTGCGCGGTCTGGCTGCGCACTCGGCCTATGCGCCGCACGGCGTGAACGCGGTGGAAGCGGCGGCCGAAGCGGTGGCGTATCTCAAGCAGATGGCGCGGCGGCATCGCGACCACGGGCCGTTCGACAAGAGCTTCGACGTCGTGCATACCACGGTGCACACCGGCGTCATGCGCGGGGGCACCGCGCTCAACATCGTGCCGCACGAGTGTACATTCGACTTCGAGTTCCGGTATCTGCCGGGGGACGATCCCGAGGCGTTACTGCGGGAATTCACGAAGTACATCGGGACAGTGCTGGAACCCGAAATGCAGGCAACGGACGCCGCGGCGGGATTCGTCATCGAACCGCTGTCGGAAATCCTCGCGCTCGATACCGGTCTGGAAACCGAAGTGGTGGCCCTGGCGCAGGAACTCACGGGCAGCGACGAAATCGGCAAGGTCTCCTTCGGCACCGAGGGCTCGCAGTTTCAGCGTGCTGGAATCGCCACTGTGGTCTGCGGCCCGGGCTCGATTGAACAGGCGCACAAACCGAACGAATACATCACGCTCGACCAAGTCGCGCAGTGCGAAGCGTTCCTGCGCCGGCTCGCTGATCGCATCTGTGATAAGAAGTGACGAGAAAAGGTGGCGGGAAGGGGTGACGAAAGTGAATGTAGCCCGGATGGAATGAAATGAAATCCGGGGCCGGGAGAAGCGGGAACGAAGGCCCCCCCAAAAAAGCGGGAACGAAGTCCCCAAAAAACGTGTTCCCGGAATGCGCTTCGCTCCTTCCGGGCTACGAGTTGCTACCCGCTAACCGCTTACGGCATCAGTGATGCAGGATTTTGGACAGGAACTGCACCG
>JACQOK010000249.1 GCA_016202565.1 Betaproteobacteria bacterium
GCGTAACGGCCATGAGGACCAGCATCAGTCCTCTCAAGGCATCGAGTTCAGGCCGCCTCGTCACTTTGCGCCTCTCGATCTCAGTGGACCGCTCGACCCGGCAAAGGTTGTCTCGGTGTCGCGGCAAGGACGGCGCAGACGCACCGCGCCTCGTCTTCGGGAAGACAACGAACAATGCCGATCGACTCGAACTTTGTCGAAATCGAGCGAACGATGGTGTGATACGCTGGGGCGTGTTGTCAATAGAGATCATCCAGCCCCAAATACCGGGAGGATCGGTTCACCATGCCCGTGCGAATCGCCGCGATTGAAGTCGGCCACTGGCACGCTCTGTTCGACGCCGCCTACCTGAAGGCGCTCGCGCGCATGCCGGAGGTGCGGCTGGTCGGCCTCCAGGATCCTGACGCCGAGATGGCAGCGCAGCGCGCTTCGCAGGTGGGCGGGCCGCCCGCCTACACCGACTACCGGGAAATGCTCGCGAAGACCCGGCCGGACTTCGTCCTCGCGCTGGGCCGTCACAGCGTGATGGGGGAGATCGCGCACTTCCTGCTCGACGAAGGCTATCCGTTCCTGATGGAAAAACCGATGGGCGTGAACGCGGCGGAAGTGCGCGGTGTGGCCGACAAGGCGGCCGCCAAGCGCGCGTTCGTCGCGGTGCCGCTCTTTCAGCGTTACCAGCCGTTTGTGGCGCACGCGCGGCGGATGCTCGCCGAAGGGGCCTTCGGCCCGGTCTCGCATTTCTATTTCCGGTCGAATCGCGGAAGTTCTGCGCGCTACGTTGCCTGGGGCTCGCCCTGGATGCTCGATCCGGCGGTCGCGGGCGGCGGGTGCCTGCGCAACATCGGCCTCCATGGCATCGACGCGTTTCTCCACCTGCTCGGGGAGGACGCCGAAGTGGCGGGCGCACAGGTGAGCTTCAGGGCCCATGGCGCGCGCGTGGAGGACTATGCGACGCTTCTCTTACGCACACCGGCCGGTGTTCTCGGCACGATCGAAGTCGGCAATACCTTCCCGGGCAAGGGCGCGGATGCGGAATGGAAGCTCGCGGGGCGCGACGCGCTGCTGGTGCAGCGGGGCGGGTCGTTACGGTGCACGACGGCCGCCGGCGAACAAGAGCTCGCCGGACAGCCTCCTGAACCACTGCCCGCCATTGCGCTTCGTGATGCGCTTGCCCGCTGGCAAACGGGACAGCCTCCTGCGATCGGGGTTGAGGACTGTTACCGCGCGATGCGGCTGGTGGATCAGGCGTACGCCATCGCAAAGAGATGATGGCCTGAATGCTTCTTACTTTCCTGAAGACTCCAATTTCGGCGTGCGGTAACGGTCCTCGGGATGGTCCCAGCCTCTGAAGCGCGGCGGGCGCTTCTCGGCGAACGCTTTCCGGGACTCCATCAGGTCTTCTTTCGCGCCGTGCTCCTTCAGGCGCGCAGCGAGCTGCTCGAGTTCCTCCGGCACGCGCGGGCGCATGGCGCGCATCATGGTGAGCGTGTTGACGCGGGAGGCCGGCGGGAGCGTCAGCAGATGCGCCGCCATCTCGCGCGCCGTTGGCATGAGTTCGTCCGCGTCCACCAGCCGATTGAGAAATCCCAGTTCATGGAGCCGCTCGGCCTTGAAGCGGAACGCGAACGCGAGTTCGGTCGCCACCGTGTGCGGCAGATTGCCGGTCACGCCGTGATCGTAGCCGCCTAAGAGCCAGCGCTTGGCCTCGGACGATTCGAACGTCGCGCCGCGCACCGCAACTCGCAAGTCCGCCCGCTCGACCAACTTGAAGCCGCCGCCCATGGCGAAGCCGTTGACCGCGACGATCACCGGCTTGTCGATCGTCCCGTCGTGGTACGGATTGTCCGGTCTTAGGCCAGGCGCCCCGGCGCTTCCCGCCCTTCCGCGCTCGACGGACTCCTTCATGTCCTCGCCAGCGCAGAAGGCGCGGCCGGTGCCGGTGAATATCGCGACTTCCAGGTCGAGGCTGTCGCGAAATTCGCACCATGCTTCCGCCAGTGCGTTGCGCATATCGGTGCCAAGCGCGTTCATGCGCTCCGGCCGGTTCATCCGGATCACCATTACACCGTCGCCGCGCTCGATTTCGACCAGGCTCATTGCGATGCTCCTTTGTTTTTGTCATCTGGAGTCGGACGGAAGCACGCACCTCCGCCCTATCCCTCCGCCATCAAAATCAAAGGGGAGGAGAAGTCATCGCGTCTGCCGCGATGACCACCCGCTGCGCCACCAGTTCGTCGATCTGCGCGGCGCTATAGCCCGCTTCCGCCAGTACCGATCGCGTGCCATTGCCCATCGCGGGCGGCTGCTGTCGGACGCGCGGCTTGCGGCCACCCATATCGAGCGGAATTCCTGGGAGCTTTGCGCGTTTCCCGGTCGGAAGCAGCACATCCAGCATGCGGCCGTCATGATTCAGGTGCGGGTCATCGAACAGGTCGCCGGGCTGAGCAAGCGGACCGAACGGGATGTTCAGGCGCTCGAGCTTGGCGACGAGCGAATCGAATGTTTCCGCCGCGAATTTTTCAGTGACGACCGGCATGATCTTCGCGCGCGCGCGGGCACGGAGCGGATTCGTCTTGAGCGCCGGATCGGAAAGGAGTTCCTCCACGCCGAATCCGGTGCAGAAACTGCGCCAGTGATTGTCGCTGGTGATGCCGACGAATACCGTCCTGCCATCGGACGTCTGGAACGGGTCGTAGACCGCCCACGAGCTCGCCTTCTCGGGCATCGGCGGCGGGGCGACACCCGTCAACGCCTGCTGCCCCATGTGCTGGGCGACGAGGAAAGCAGTCGACTCGAACAGCGCGCTCTGCACGAGTTGCCCGCGCCCGGTGCACTCGCGCTCGCGCAGCGCCGCCATGATGCCCAGCGCGCCGAACATGCCGCCCATGATGTCCACTACCGAAGAACCCGCGCGCAGCGGCATGCCGCGCGGGCCGGTCATGTAAGCGAGTCCGCCCATGAACTGGACGATCTCGTCGAGCGCCGCGCGTTTTTCGTACGGGCCACTCAAGAAGCCCTTGAGACTGCAATAGACGAGCCTGGGGTACTGCACCGCGAGCGACTCATAGCCCAGTCCGAGACGATCCATCGTGCCGTGCGCGAAGTTCTCGATCAGCGCGTCGGCCCCGGCGATCACCTTGTGAATGACCGCCTTGCCGGCCTCGGTCTTGATGTCGATCGAGAAGCTGCGCTTGTTGCGGTTGAAAACGGGAAACAGCGCGGAGCCGAAACCGACGTTGGCGCGGGTCCGGTCGCCTTCGGGCGGCTCGACCTTGATCACATCGGCCCCGAGATCGGCGAGCACCATGGAGCACGAAGGCCCCATGACGGTGTGACCGAACTCGAGAACGCGAATGCCGGAGAGTGGAAGCGCATCGGCGGCGCCTTGCCGTTCAGGGGAGTTCATGACGCCGCCCTCTCCGCTGCCACCCGGTGCGCGCCCGCGCGCAGTTTCGCAAGGCTGCCGCCGAACTTCACCGATCCGGGCAGCGGATGGCCGACGATGTCCTCGGCGAGGCGCGCGCACTCGAGCAGCCGCTCCAGGTCGATGCCCGTGGCGATGCCCATCTCCTCGCACATGAACACGAGGTCCTCGGTGCACACGTTGCCCGCCGCGCCCTTGTGCCCGGCGAACGGACATCCCCCGAGCCCCGCAACCGACGCATCGAACATGTCCACGCCCATTTCCAGTCCGGCGTAGGCGTTCGCGATCCCCATGCCGCGCGTATCGTGCAGGTGCAGGCTCACGCGGAGCTTCGGGTAACGCTCGCGCACCGCACCAAGAACGCGCTTGATCGACGCCGGAGTGGCCCAGGCCATGGTGTCGGCGAGCGACAGTGCCTCGATCTCGACACCGTGCGCGACGGCGATGGCGAATATGCGGTCCATCATCTTCACGACGATCGCGGGGTCGATGTCGCCTTCGAAGTTGCAGCCGAACGCCGCCATGATCGAGCCGCGGTTCACCGGGATGCCGAGTCGCGCGCACGTAGCCAGCACCCGGTGGTTGTACGCTTCCTGTTCGGCGAACGATTTGTTGTTGTTGCGTTTGAGGAACTTCTCCGAGGCGCACAGCGCGATTCTCCCCTCGACCTTGAGCCGTCCGCTCGCCAACGCGCGCTCCATGCC
>JACQOK010000250.1 GCA_016202565.1 Betaproteobacteria bacterium
GCGTCACGCAGGAGCTGCATGTCGAACGCGCGAGTGCACGGGGACTCGTCGGCAACATTTACACGGGACGGGTGCTGCGCGTGCTGCCCGGGATGCAGTCCGCGTTCATCGACATCGGCGGCGAGCGCGCGGCGTTTCTGCACGTGGCCGACATCTGGGGCAGCCGGCAGGCGGGTGACCACGACACGCCGATCGAGAAGCTGCTCGCCGAGGGACAGAACCTGATGGTTCAGGTGGCCAAGGACCCGATCGGCACCAAGGGGGCGCGCCTTTCCACCCAGATCAGCATCGCCGGGCGCTTTCTCGTCTATTTGCCGCAGGAATCGCATATCGGCATCTCTCAGCGCATCGAGGACGAAGAGGAACGCCAGCATTTGCGCGTGAAGCTGCAGCAACTGCTGCCGCCGGACGAAAAGGGCGGCTTCATCATACGGACCATGGCGGAGACCGCCGCGGACCGGGAGCTTGCTTCCGACATCGAGTATCTGCGCAAGCTCTGGCACGGCATCCGGGAGCGGGCGGGAACGGCCGATCCGCTGACATTGCTCTATCAGGATCTCAATCTGAGCCTGCGGGTGCTGCGCGATTTCGTGCACGAGGAAACGACGCGCATCCTGGTCGACTCGCACGAGACGTTTCAGAGCATGCAGACCTTCGCGCAGGAGTTCACGCCCAACGTCGTCGAACGCATCGAGCACTACCAGGGCGAGCGCCCGCTGTTCGACCTCTACGGCGTCGAGGACGAGATCGAAAAAGCGCTCGCGCGCCGCGTTGAACTCAAGTCCGGCGGCTACCTCATTCTCGATCAGACCGAGGCGCTCACCACCATCGACGTCAACACCGGGGGCTATGTCGGCGTGCGCAGTTTCGACGACACCATCTTCAAGACGAATCTGGAAGCGGCGCAGGTCATCGCGCGCCAGTTGCGGTTGAGGAACCTGGGCGGCATCATCATCATCGACTTCATCGACATGGACAGCGAAGAGCACAGGAACGCCGTGCTCAACGAGTTCCGCAAGGCGCTCGCGCGCGATCGAACGCGCATGACGGTGAACGGCTTCACCCAGCTCGGGCTGGTGGAGATGACGCGCAAACGCACGCGCGAGAGCCTCGCGCATGTACTGTGCGAACCGTGCCCGATATGCCAGGGTCGAGGGGAGCTCAAGACCGCGCAGACGGTGTGCTACCAGATCCTGCGCGAGCTGCTGCGCGAGGCGCGCCAGTTCAACGCGCGCGAGTTCCGCATCCTCGCTTCCCAGCAGGTGATCGACCAGTTCCTGGACGAGGAGTCGCAGAGCCTGGCGATGCTGTCGGATTTCATCGGCAAGCCGGTGTCCCTGCTGGTCGAGAACGTGTATAACCAGGAACAGTTCGACATCATTCTCATGTAAGGAACCTGCGCCGGCCGGGCGCTGCGCAGCGCATACCATCGCACCGTGGAATCACGCGAATCAAGAGGGTTGCAGGCGCCGGTGCCCCCGTTCGTGCGCGCGCTCGCCGAACAGGCGTTCTCGCGCGCCGCCGGCGCGCCGCTCGTTCCGGGCAACCACGTGCGGGTCCTGAAGGACGCCACGGAAAACTATCCCGCGTGGCTGGAGGCGATCCACGCGGCCGCGCACAAGATCTATTTCGAAAACTACATCGTTGCCGACGACCGGATCGGGCGTGAGTTCGTCGCAGCGCTTGCATCAAAGACGCGCGCAGGCGTGCGCGTGAGGGTCATCTACGACTGGCTTGGCGCCGTGGGCGCGGCGTCGCGGCGGTTGTGGCGCCCGCTTATCGATGCCGGCGGGGAGGTGAGGTGCTTCAATCCACCGCGCCTGGACAACCCGTTCGGGTGGCTGGCGCGGGATCACCGCAAGATGATCGCGGTGGACGGCCGGGTGGGCTTTGTCACCGGGCTGTGCGTGAGTGAAAAGTGGGCGGGCGGCCGCGCCCGCACCGCCGAGCCGTGGCGCGACACGGGAGTTGAAGTGCGCGGGCCCGCGGTGGCCGACATCGAGCGCGCGTTCGCCGAAGCGTGGGCCGTGACCGGCTCTCCGATTCCGCCTGAGGAGCTGGTCGACCCCAATGCGCTGGCGCCGGCCGGAGACATGATGGTGCGGGTGCTTGCCACCGTTCCGAACATCGCCGCGCTTTATCGATTCGACCAGCTCATCGCGGCGATCGCGCGCAGGACCCTGTGGCTCACCGACGCCTATTTCGTCGGCGTAGCGGTTTACGTGCAGGCGTTGCGTGCCGCGGCGAGAGATGGAGTGGACGTCCGGCTGCTGGTGCCCGGCGCGAGCGATCTGCCGGTGTTGTCCTCGCTCTCCCGCGCCGGCTACCGCCCGCTCCTGGAAGCGGGCATCCGCGTCTTCGAGTGGAACGGCCCCATGCTGCATGCCAAGACTGCGGTGGCCGACGGCCGCTGGGCGCGGGTCGGTTCTTCGAATCTCAACCTCTCGAGCTGGCTCGGCAACTACGAGCTTGACATCGCGGTGGAGGATTTGCGGTTCGCTGCGGAAATGGAAAGCATGTATGAGCAGGATCTCGCCACCGCAACCGAAATCGTCCTCTCGCCGCGCAATCGCGTGCGGCCGACGGTGCGACGCCGGCGCAGACGGCGCGGCGGCAGCACATCACGCGCCGCGGCCGGCGCGCTGCGTCTGGGCAATACCATGGGAGCGGCGATCACCAATCGCCGCGTGCTTGGCCCGGCCGAGGCGAATACCATGATGGGGCTGGGCGTCGCGCTGCTGGCGCTTGCCGCGGTGAGCGTGCTGTGGCCGCTCGTCGTCGCGGTTCCGCTCGCAATGCTCGCCGTCTGGGTCGCGGTTTCGTCTCTGGTGCGCGCGCGCGAACTGCGCGCGGCGGGAAGACGGGAAGCCGATGAAGAGAGCCGGCCTCTCCGGCAGGAGGGCGAAGACGCCCGTGACGGCAAGCCGTCCGGACAATGAGCGTCGCATCGACGCCGCATTCCGTTGAAAGGCCCGCCTACTGTTTCGCTACGGCGTTGAGCCGCGCCAGCAGCGCTGCGTCAGCACCGGCAATCTCAACGATCTTGCGGCGGCCGTGCGCGCCATGGCGGATGCTGATCTGCGAGGTGCGAAGCTCCAGCAGGCGGTGGAGAAAATCGACGAGCGCCTGGTTCGCCTTGTTATCAGCCGCAGGGGCGGCAATCCTGATCTTGAGCGCGTCCCCATGCAGCCCGGCGACCGCGCTGGCGGTGGCGTTCGGTTGCACGTGGAGAGTCAAAGTCACCCGCCCGGTGCCGGGGTCGTATCGATGCCAAGCGGTCATCGGAATAGCTGCGAGATCGACAGCTCAAGATAGGCGATCGGCAGCATCAGGAGCAACTGGCAGAGGATGATCAGAACAAGCGGTGACAGGTCGACGTTGGCGATCGGCGGGATCACCCGCTGAAAAGGACGCAGGAAGGGCCGGGTCATGCTGTTCAGAAGCGGGGCGATCGGCGTATACGGATTGACCCAGGAAACCACGACCTGGCACACCACGACGGCTATCACGATATAGAGGCCGAGCTTGGCAATCATGACCGCGGCCAGCAGCGCCAGTCCGGCGACGATGCTGCCCGCGGCGGCGCCCGGCTGGGTGCCGCTCACCTGAAGCACGACCAGAAGCTCTGCAAATTGAACAAGCCACGCGGCCACCAGCGTCGCGAGATCGAGTCCCCACAGCCCGGGAATCACCCGCCGCGCCGGGTGCACGAGGAAGTCGGTAAGCGCACTCACGAACTCCGACAACGGGTTGCGGTAGGCTGCGCGCGCCCATTGCATGTAGAAGCGCAGCAACAGCGCAATCGTGAACAGGCCGAACACGGTCTTGACGAGAAATATCAGTGCGTTCGCCAGCATCAGTTCCGGCCCAGTTCTTCACCCAGCTCGCGCGAACGCTCGGCTGCCGAACGCACCGCGCGCACGATGGCGCGGCTTACGCCGTCCGCCTCCATCACGCCGAGGGCGCGTTCGGTGGTTCCTCCCTTGGAGGTCACGCGGGCGCGCAGCGTTGCGGCATCTTCGCTGCTCCCCTGGGCGAGTCTTACCGCGCCGGCGAAGGTCGCAAGCGCGAGCCGCCGTGCATCGGCAGCCTCGAAGCCCAAGTCGACCGCCGCCTGCTGGAGCGCCTCGATGAAGTAGAACACATATGCCGGTCCGCTGCCCGAGATCGCGGTTATCGCGTCCATCTGCTCCTCGCGCTTGAGCCACAGCGTGGTCCCGACTGCGCTCATGATTCTTTCGGCGCGAGCCCGGTCCTCGGGAGACACGGCGGGCATTGCGCACAGACCGGATATTCCGGCGAGTTCCAGGGCGGGCGTGTTCGGCATGACACGCACGATTTTCTGATAGCTGCCGAGCCACCGCGACAGATCGCGCAATCTTATGCCGGCGGCAATGGAAACGATGAGCTGGGAGCCGAGGAAAGGATAAAGCATGTGCGCCGCCTCACGTACCTGCTGCGGCTTGACTGCGATCACGACGCAGTCCGCCACTGCCGACAGCGCATTGAGTTCAGGCGCGACCTTCACGCGCAGCTCGCGCTCGAGGCGCGCGCGGGTGCCGGCATCGATCTCCACGACGCAGATCGCCGTCGCCGACCATCCCTTTTTCAGCAGGCCGCCGATCATCGCCGTCGCCATGTTGCCGCCGCCGATGAATGTAATGTTGATGTTCATGGACAACCCTTCAAGAACCCATTGAACCGCCAAGACGCCAAGGACGCCAAGAAACCCCAATCCAGAATGAAAACCAAAATAAACCACGAACCCGAAGGCAGTATCGACGTTTCCGAATGAGGCGGCTTACCGTACGCAGGACCGTTCGGGAAGGGCGAGCCTGGGTGTGTCGTCGCAGCCGAGTTCCTGCCCATATTGTTACTTGTTGGCGGCCTTGGCGTCTTGGCGGTTAATTCTTTTGTCGTTGGCCGAAGATCGCCGTGCCGACGCGCACCATGGTCGCGCCCTCCAGGATCGCAGACTCAAGATCATCCGACATACCCATCGACAACGTGTCGAGCGCAAGGCCCATGGCCCCGAGCCCGTCCTTGAGTTCGCGCAACAGCGCGAAACGCTGCCGCTGCAGCCTCGTATCGGGTGTGGGTTCCGGAACCGCCATCAATCCACGCAGCTTCAGGCGCGGCAGGGCGGCGATGGCGCGGGCCAGGGCGAGCTGCTCACCCGGTTGCACCCCGCTCTTGCCCGCCTCCCCGCTGACGTTGACCTGAATACAAACGTTGAGCGGCGGAAGCCCTGCGGGCCGCGCATCGTTGAGCCGTTCCGCGATCTTCGCGCGCGCCACGCTGTGCACCCACTGGAAATGCCCGGCAATCGCGCGTGTCTTGTTGCTCTGGATGGGGCCGATGAAGTGCCATGCCAGGGGCAAGTCCCCTAGTTGCATGATTTTCCCCAACGCTTCCTGCGCATAGCTCTCGCCGAAGGCGCCTTGGCCGCAGGCATAGGCTTCGGCAATGCACGCTGCCGGCCAGGTTTTGCTCACTGCAATCAGCGCGATAGCGGATGGGTCGCGTCCGGCGCTCTGCGCGGCGCGCTCAATGCGGTTGCGTACGGCTTGCAAGTTGGCGGCGATTGTTGTCATAATTTTGCGCAATGCGGGAAGCGGGCGGTATGGCGTAAAATCAGATTGTTACACGCGCGCCCGGGCCCGCTGCAACTTGGGGGAAAATTATAATGGACATCTCGGAACTGCTGGCCTTCGCGGTCAAGAACAAGGCGTCGGACCTTCATCTCTCATCCGGCCTGCCGCCCATGATCCGCGTGCACGGCGACGTGCGGCGCATCAACCTGCCGCCGATGGAGCACAAGGACGTGCATGCGATGGTCTACGACATCATGAACGACGGCCAGCGCAAGTTCTACGAGGAGAATCTCGAGTGCGATTTCTCGTTTGCGATTCCCAACCTCGCGCGCTTCCGGGTCAACGCCTTCGTCCAGAACCGCGGCGCGGGCGCCGTGTTCCGGACGATTCCGTCCAAGGTGCTCTCGCTCGAGGACCTCAAAGCGCCGAAGGTTTTCATCGAAATCGCCAACCAGCCGCGCGGGGTGGTGCTGGTGACCGGCCCCACCGGTTCGGGCAAGTCGACCACGCTGGCGGCGATGGTCAATCACATCAATGACAACGAGAACGGCCATATTCTGACGGTGGAAGACCCGATCGAGTTCGTGCACGAC
>JACQOK010000233.1 GCA_016202565.1 Betaproteobacteria bacterium
ATACCGTGCGGGGCGCGGGATATTCCCTTAAGCAAGATAGGTCACTAGCTTAGAGTGCCTAACATAATGAACCACGTGTGCGTTGTAGCCAGAACGGATTGATCACGCGAAGGGTGGCGCAGCTCATATCGCGAATATGAGCAAGCCGCCCGACAAGGTGAGCGGCCGTTGTGGCTGCAACCCTTCGGGCTGGCACGAATTTTGGCCCATCACTTTGTCGCTCACCTTGTGAATATTCGCGATATTCACTGCGGCGAGCTTCGCGTCCTGAGCCAAAATCGTGCCAGCGCAGCACGCGGGTCATTATGTTAGGCACTCTTAGAGATAAAACTGGATAGTGGCAGTCTTGGAGAGGAGGAAACCGACATGAGCGTACATCGGGATATGCGTTCTGCGAGCGCTTTCGGACTTGCTTTCCGCCCTTGGGAACGGCGAGATGGAATCGCGTCGGAATTGATGTTCTTACCAAGCGGTGCGCTCGTGTACGAGGCGAAATACTCGGGCACGAGCCGCATCTAGATCGGCGCCGCGGAGGCATTCCAGTGAGGTCCCTTGGCGTCCTTAGTGCGCGAGGCGGGTTGGTGGTCGCCGTCGCGCTCATAGGCGTTGTTGGCATTGCCGACAACCTTACCGGCGTCGAGATTAGCTTCTCGATCTTCTACTTGCTTCCCGTATCGCTGGCGGGATGGATCGGCGGGCGGTGGATCAGCTTTGTTTTCGCCGTGATCTGCGCGGGGGTCAGTGTGGAGCGAGCGCCAGCCGCCAGGCAAATCCAGGCCGTAGAGAGGACCGGGCCCATAGGCCCTTGAATCGATGAATCACGGACACTATCTCGGGGCGGAGTCGTGAAAACCCCCCCTCCATTCGGTGACGACGCTCTGGTCGAGGGCAGTGTAGGGGTCCAGGGTCAGCGCTTTGCGGGCATTGGCTAAAGTGTCTCCAGGCAGGTTTCTTCGCAGCACGAGCTTCCGTCTTCTCGCGTGGTATGCCGCCGTCTTCGGGGCGTCGGTTGCGATCCTGCTGTTCATCGTCTACTGGATCATGCTGGCCGAGCTCGAGGAGCAGCTCAGCGATTCCGTGGAGCGCGAGACGCAGGTACTGGCCGAGCTGTACCGCGGCCGCGGCCTCGACAGCGTCGTGCGTGCGATCGAGCTGAGGGTGGTGGAATTGCGGCCGCCGCGGCGGTACTACCTGCTCCAAGATGCGAGCGGGAAACGCATCGCCGGAAATCTTCCGCAGATGAAACCAACCGAGGGTGAGATCGTCCTTCCGGTGTCCTCCCTGTTCCCGGACCGGCGTTTGAAGGCGAGCGACCCGGCAGATGCGTATCCCGTCGTCGCCCAGGGCCGCCGGCTTGAAAACGGTGAGTTTCTGCTCGTGGGAGAGAACCGTTACCGGGCGGTAAAGGCGCGGGAAGCGATTCTCCTGGCGCTCGCGTGGGGCATCGTGGTCACGGTGCTGCTTGCCGCGGGCGGCGGCGCGGCGCTCGGCGTCGGATTCCTGCGCCGGATCGAGGAGATCAATCGCACTACCCGCTCCATCATGGACGGCGACCTGTCCCAGCGCGTGCCGACACGGGGCAGCGGCGATGAAATGGACCAGCTGGCGGTCAACCTGAATGCCATGCTCGACCGGGTTCAAGGACTGATGGAGAGCCTGAAGCGGGTCTCCGACGACATCGCCCACGATCTGCGGACGCCGCTGAGCCGTCTGCGCCACCGGCTCGAAGCTGCGCGCGGAAAGACCGGATCAGACGGCGAGCCGATCATCGAGCAATCGATCGCGGACGTCGACGCCATACTCGAGACATTCTCGGCGTTGCTGCGCATAGCGCAGATCGAGTCCGGAGCCCGGCGCGCCGGGTTTTCCGAGGTGAGCCTGGGGCAGATCGTAACCACCGTCGCCGAAGCATACGCGCCGGTCGCAGAGGATTGCGGTCAGCAACTGGAAATCGTCGTCGTCGGCGCCCCGACCATCCACGGCGACCGGGAACTCCTGACGCAAATGGTGGCTAACCTCATCGAAAACCCGATCCGTCACTGTCCCCCAGGAGCCAGGATCACGGTTGGAATGCGCCAGGAAAAGGGCACGCAGGTGCTTTTCGTCGCCGATACCGGCCCCGGCATTCCCGCAGGGGAGCGCGAAAAAGTATTCCGCCGCTTTTATCGCCTGGAGGCGAGCCGGACGACGCCGGGCAGCGGTCTCGGCCTTGCGCTGGTGAAGGCCGTCGCCGACCTGCACGGTGCGTCACTCGAGTTATCGGACAACCGTCCTGGGTTGCGGGTCAGCGTACGCTTTCACGTCAACGGAGATCGGAGCACCCAGCGCATTCCACGCGCCAAGCTCCCGGCGGCATCCCCTGCAGCATAGCGTCGCAGTCCGCGTCACGCGTGTAAGTTCCGAGTAAGGTCCCGATGCGACTCGGGTCCAGAATTGCATGTGTATTACTCGCGGATTAAATGTTCGTAAGATTCCGCACTGCACTCGAATCTCGCTTATCTTTCGCTCGCCCAACGGATCGTTGGCCGAATCGATAACGTTCATCCTTGATAGGAGACTCACATGAATCGGAAAACTGTAATGGTGCTGGCGCTTGCCAGCGTGTTCGCTGCCCCGATGTCATCGGTCTATGCCGAAGGCGACGAGGACAAGAAGCCGGAGTCGACGCAACTGATCGTGGCCGAAGGCGACGAGGAGAAGAAGCCGGAGTCGACGCAACTGATCGTGGCCGAAGGCGACGAGGAGAAGAAGCCGGAGTCGACGCAACTGATCGTCGCCGAAGGTGACGAGAAAGAAATCTCGAAGCCTGAACTGATCGCGTAAAAGCCAGTTCAGCCAGTCCCTTGGCAGTCGGGCGCGGGGTTGCGAGACCCACGCGCCCGGTTCATTTAATGGCGTTACAAACGTGGCCAGGAACGCTATGCTCCTTCAAGTCAAGGCGCCTCCCGGCTTTCCTGATACTCCGGCAGCTGATCAGCCAGCTTGATCCAGCTCAGCCTGCTGCTCGTGCGCGTGTGGTCCCTCGGCGGGAGCCCGTTCGGGTCGTCGAGGCTGCAGGTCGTGACGTCGATCTCGTCCGCGAAGTCTTCATGTTCGAAGGTGAGCTGCGTGCCGCAGCGGGGACAGAAGCTGCGGGTGCCCTTTGACGTCGACTTGAATCGCGTGGGCTCGCCCCGCACGAAGCGGAACCGGGATTGCGACACGGTGAACCATGCAACGAACGGCGCGCCAGTGGTTCGGCGGCAGATCGAGCAGTGGCAGTTTGTTTCATGGAAAGGCGCCCCGGTGGCTTCATAAACGATGCGCCCGCAAAAGCATCCGCCTTTCAGCATTTCTAATCTCCCGTCGGAACGACGCCCTTTCCTCCGATCATCAAGATAACCGGCCGTGCCGTTGCTCATTTCACCCGGAAGACACCTCTGACAAGCCGGACCTGGCCCTCCTGAAGACTGCGCCGCGCGTTCCCGGCTTTCTGCGCGAGATTGTCGACGTACACCCCCAAGGTCAGCGGACTCGGTGCGGCGTCTGCGGTAGTCCTGCTCAAATGAGCGTCGCTGGTATCCTCGAAGAGTTCAGCGATGAATCCACTCTCGCCGAGAACCGAGCGCATCTCTTCGGCAGAGACCAGGAAGCTGTCGGCAGGATCGGTGGCCCACGGAAGCGGAAAATAAGACGTAGCCGCTCCGCCAGCGGCCATCTCCTGGAAGGCGTAGCGGCCGCCGGGCTTGAGGACACGGTAGATCTCTGCGTAGAGCTTCCGCTTGTCCGCAATGTTCATGCCGACATTTTGCATCCAGACGACATCAAACGAATGGTCGGGGAAGGGCAGGTCGAGCGCGCTGCCATTGTGCACTTCGATGCGATCGTCAAGGCCGGTCAGCCGATTCAGCAGTATCGCACCGGCGCAGAAATCGGGCGACATTTCGAGGCAGTCGACGCGGCAGCCAAGCGCGGACGCGAGCAGCCGGGCCGGACCGGCCAGCCCGGCTCCAATATCGAGAACGCGATCTTCGGCCCGAATCTGCGCCAGCTCCAGCAACTCGCGAGAAGCGCCGAGTCCGCCCGTGTGGAAGTGGTCAAGCGCCCCCAGCTCTTCGGGCGACAGGCGGTGCTCGGGATTCAATCCGGCCGCGCGGACGGCCGCCAGGATTCGCGCCTCGATGTCGCGGGCCGAATAGTGTGCTTCCAGACCAGCCATAAACACTCCCTCCTCAAGATCCGTCGTGTTCGGCGCGCGCCGATTTGCCTGCCACCGGCCAACCTCCGGCTTAAGGCGCGCGTCGCTTGCGGCGCGTCGCCCTGCAAGCCGTCGTTCGGTGGCACATGCATTCGAAATGCGCTTACTCGAGGTCCTGCATCAGGCGATAACGACCCAGTGCGAGTTAGCAAGGTCACGTACACACCCGCTTGAAAAAATGATCAGTGCCATGAAGTTTATCGATTGCCTTCATCACGGCATGGATCACCTCGATTCCATCTTCCAATGCTGCGCGAAACTTTTGGTTGAGCATATTGTGAAAATCGTCGGCACCCTTCAAATCGGCAGTCTCGAAATGCTTTGATTTGAAATGCACCAAATTATTGCGCTCTTTGTTCAGGCGCTTGACCCCAGCAAAAACATTGGAATCTTTAGTGATTGACTCTCCACAAACCAGGCGCGGTAAGATGAGAAGCTTTGAAGGAAGGTCAAGTCTATCGAGGTGCTTCTGCACGTAACTGTCGCCAATTTTCGATGCTGCATAGTCGTAGAAAAATGCCTCAAGACACATTCCGGCAAATGCTATGCCGATTACGGCACACTGTTCTCTTTTCTCGTACAGCAGTGCCTTCTAGGAAAGGGCGGCCTTAGTCTTCGCGGGCGATAGGCTAGAAGATATCGGCTTGCGTAATGTGGCGTCCAGTGTTCGATACGCCATCACCTGCTCCGCGCAGATGCGGTAATAGTGACGCGTGAGATTGATGCGAAGCCCTAGAGCGTTCACGAGTTAATTAGTTCGCCGGTAGTGTCAAGGGATGGCTTCTGATTTTGCGTAATGCTGGCCACGCTTATCCGCTTTCATCTACAGCTTCCCTGCCCGACTCAGTTCTATCCAATATTCCGGTGGTTTTCCCTCTAATTTGTCTATTTCCTTGAGAGCGTCGTATGCATTGTTGATGTCGTCGTCTGCCTTCGCCCATCTCGCCCGTGCTTGATCCAAGGCATATTGAGCCTTGATTGGGTCGACCTCTGCTTTGGCAAATGCGGCCTCGGCTTCAGTCACGGCAGCGTCCGCTTCATCCATGTCGGCGTGCGCTTTGTCGAGGGCCAATTTAAGAACTGAACGAATGCTCATATTGGTACTCCTCGATGGTTTACTCTCCGGCTGATGGGCAATCACCGATCATTCTGCCAAGTGCCACCGAACGCCCGCGCTCAGGCGCGCCGAGCGCAGTGAGGGAAGGCCGAGCCCGCAGGAGCGCGTTGTTAGGGCTCACGTGCATTAATAGTTCTCTGGAAAGTGTGTGCCAAAGGCGGCTATCAACTCTAAGCCGCCGACGCGTTCAGACTTCATCGTCCTCACCGCGCCACGATGCTCGCGCCAAAGTTTAGGTAGATCGTGGAAGTAAGGCTCGCCGCGAGAAATGCCCATGACGAATTCGCCTTTTTCCTCACCTTGATGCACGACAGGCACCATTAGTGCGACGGTGATGCCCAGCCAGCGGTTCGTTACCCCCAACCACCTGATCTTCTGAAGTGGGCGAGAGAAATCCAGGAGAAACACGCATTCCTCTAGAGGTGCGGCCACCTTCGTCACGGCGAAGTCATGTGGCCGATCATGGAACCCATACACAGTGAGTGCCATTAGTGAGCCCTAACGTGGCGCTCACCGGCGCGCGGCCGACTGGCCGCGTGTCTGTGTGGAGCACCGGGTTATGCGGCATTCAGCAACCATAGACTGTTCTGGCGAGTTGTGTGAGGGGACCATACGACCGGGAACCAAGAAGGCATGCCAGAGAGGCCACGAACAGATACCTGTGCACCTTGTACTTTCGGAAATTCGAGCGCTCTAACTTTTCAATGACTGGCCCCAAGACAGTGAGCGCGGTTCGGAATGATTCCATACGCTGTGGGATGGCCTGGTTGCTGTTCGTTTCCAGTAAGAAGATTTCGTTGACGCCCTTCATCTGTAACTCGCGCAACTCGAAAATCTTGTTTTCGAATTCGTCCTTCTGAACCTTTTTCAGGCGCTCGATGGATATGTACTCGAGCCTCCACAGCCCAGCAATTCCCGAGATTAGCAGACACAGCCAGCCCAGCAATTCGAGTGAGTCAGCAATAACGAACTCGCCAAACTTCGCGGTCTGGATAGAAAGTGCGAGGAGGGTGAACACAAGTGAGATGACGTAGAACTCAAACTTCTCTTGTGTCTTGTGCGCGATTTCGCGCTCGTCAGTGGCCATCCCTCACCTTATTCCGCATAACGATCAATTGGTTGAAAAAATGGTTGACTTTTTAGTTGACGATGACAGTCTGCCACTTTCCTATTCTATTCTCCATGCACTGAGTCCCAGCCCATTGTCATCATCCTCCACGTTACTCCCGAAGGGCTGCCGCGGCAATTTGGCATCAGCCAGACGCGGCTTGCGGCAATTCGCTGCTCCTTCGGCCATGCCAACGAACGACTTAATCGGTTCGGCCACTATCTGGACCGCCCGATGCGAGGTTGAAGTCACCGCCGCCGTTTGCTAGCATCGCCGAAGCGTCGATCCCGACTGCGCGCCTCCGTAGAAGACACGCCTCGACCGCACTTCCGCAACGCATCGTCAAGGGAGAACGTTCAATGCCGAAAACCACCGGCCCGCGCTTTGTCGCCGATGCGCTGCGCGGCTACGGCGTGACGCACGTCTTCTTCGTGCCGCAGATGCTGCTGGAAACGCTCACCTCGATGGAGGGCATGGGCATCCGACGCGTCATGACGCACGGCGAGAAGGCGGCGGCGTACATGGCGGACGGCTACGCGCGCGCGAGCGGCAAGCCGGGCGTGTGCATGGCGCAGCACGTCGGCGCCTCCAACCTCGCGGCGGGGCTCAAGGACGCGTATCTCGCCTGCTCCCCTGTGATCGCGATGACCGGTGGGCCGGCGCCGCTGGCGCGCCATCGGCACGCTTACCAAGAACTCGAAAGCTTCACCCAGTTCGAGCACACGACCAAGTTCAACGCGCACGTGGATCACGTGGCGCGTCTGCCGGACATGCTGCGCCAGGCGTTCCGCGAAGCGACGACCGGATGTCCCGGTCCCGTGCACCTCCAGATCGGCGGCCATCATGCGGAATCGGTGATGACGGAGGGTGACCTCGAGCTGCTGGTCGAGGAGCAGTACCAGCAGGTGCCGCCGTTTCGTCCCGCGACCGATCCCTCGCGCGTGGCCGAAGCGCTGCGGGTGCTGGACGCGGCGGAGCGTCCCGTCATCGTCGCCGGCGGCGGCGTCGCATGGTCGGGCGCGCAGGCGGAAGTGGTGGCGCTCGCGGAGAAACTGCAGATTCCCGTCGCCACCTCGCTCAACGCCAAGGGTGCGATACTCGATACGCACCCGCTCGCGGTCGGGGTCGTCGGGACTTATTCGCGGGCGTGCGCCAATCGCACAGTCGGCGAATCCGACCTCGTGTTCTACATCGGCAGCCACACCGGCGGGCAGGTCACCGCACGCTGGCAAGTGCCGCGCCCGGGGAAACCGGTCATCCATCTCGATATCGATGCGCGCGAGATCGGCCGTAACTATCCGACCAAGGTGGGCCTCCTCGGCGATGCGCGCACGGTGCTGCGGCAGATGCTCGATGAGTCGCGCCCGGCGAGCAGCGGAAAACGCGCGCCGTGGCTCGAATACGTGCGCAAGCTGGTGCGGGAATGGCGAGAATCGGTGGCAGCGAACGTCAACTCGGACGCCGTGCCGATGCGCCCCGAACGCGTCTGCCGCGAAATCACGCGCGCGCTGCCCGAGGGCGGGATCCTCGTCGCCGATACCGGGCACTCCGGAATCTGGACGGGAGCGATGGTCGATTTCACAAAGCCTCGCCAGCGGCTCATCCGCTGCGCCGGTTCGCTCGGCTGGGCGTTTCCCGGCGCGCTCGGCGTGAAGTGCGCGCTGCCCGATGCGCCGGTAGTATGCTTCGCGGGCGACGGCGGCTTCTATTATCATCTCGCGGAACTGGAAACGGCCGCGCGCTACGGCATCAACCTCGTCGTCATCGTGAACAACAACGGCGCGCTCAACCAGGAAATTCCGCATTTCGACAAGGCCTACGGCGGAGACCCCGACGAACGCGGCCGCGAGATGTGGGGTTTTACCAATGTGAATTTCGCGAAAGTCGCGGAATCGCTGAATTGCGTGGGCATGCGCGTGGAGAAGCCGGCTGAAGTCGCGCCGGCGCTCGAAAAGGCGCTCGCCGCGCGCCAGCCGGTCGTGATCGACGTGGTGACGGACCACCGCGCGTTCTCGCCGAAGACGTGGACGGGATGAGCAGCCCCCTCACCCTCGCCCTCTCCCCCGCAGCTGGGGCGAGGGAATTCTTTTTTGGTTGGGCGCTTTAGAGGAGTGACCGATGCACGGATCGCTGGATGACCTGAAAGTCGAAATCGACATGCTCACCCCGGAAGGGGAGCGCATCGTCGGCAAGAACCCGCCGCTCGACATCATCGCCCGCGACATCATCTTCGGCGAAGGGCCGGTGTGGGACAACCGCGGAAAGCAGCTCTACTTCACCGACATCATCGGCGACACGATCTGGAAGTGGAAGCCGAAAGTCGGGCTGGAGGCCGTGATGATGCCCTCCGCCAAGGCGGACGGGCTCGCGCTCGATCTCGAGTACCGCGTGGTGGTTGCCGGCTGGGGCGGGCGCACGGTGTTCCGCATCGAGAGGGACGGCTCGCGCACGCTCCTCGCCGACCGCTGGGAAGGCAAGAAGCTCAGCAGCCCGAACGACATCATCGTGAGCAAGGACGGGGCGATCTGGTTCACCGACCCGGTGGGCGGGCTCTTCAACGTCGGCATGGTGGCCGAAGACCTGCAACGCTACAACGACAAGCAGCCGGTGTTCCGCATCTCTCCGGACGGGAAGAAGATGACGGTCGTCACCGACGAGATCGTCTATCCCAACGGGCTGTGCTTTTCACCCGATGAGAAACTGCTCTACATCAACTGCAGCCGCGAGCGGCTGATCCGCGTCTACGACGTGAAGCCGGACGGCAGCGTCGCGGGCAGCGGACGGCTCTTCTACCAGTACGGCGGGCCGGAGCGCGGCGTCCCGGACGGGATCAAGTGCGACATCGAAGGCAACGTCTATTGCACCGGCCCCGGCGGCATCTACGTGCATGACCCGTCGGGCAAGGTGCTCGCGCGCATCCGCACGCCGGGCCACCATCCGACCAACTTCGCGTGGGGCGACGACGACTGGCGCTCGCTCTACATCACCAACATCGGCTCCGTGGTGCGCACGCGGCTGAACATCCCCGGCGTTCCGGGGCGCTAACGGAGGAAAAATCATGGCGTGGAATTTCGAGCTCGTTGCCGGGCCTTGCAAAGGCCGCACCGGTGGACTCGCGTGGGATGGAAGCGGCATGTTGTTCAGCGCGGTAGCGGAGGAGCGCATCCTGCGTTACAACCCGGAGACTCGCAAGACGGATCTCTTCCGCAACTATACCGGCCGCACCAATGGTCTCGCGCTGGCGAAGGATGGCACGGTGTACGGCGCGCAGGAGGGCGGGCGGCGCGTGGTGCACTTCCGCAAGGACGGATCGACGGGGGCGATGCCCGATCTGCTCGACGGCAAGCATCATAACCAGCCCACCGACGTCATCGTCGACAGCACGGGGCGGGTCTGGTTCGCCGATGCCTACAACGCGCAGGCGCCATACGGTCCGCCGGTCTACCCGATGCTGGACCACGCCTCGGTGCTGCGGCTGCAGCAGGCGAACGATGGCTGGCGGCTCGTGCGCGTCACCCATGACACGGCGGGGCCGCGCGCTATCCTGCTTTCTGCCGACGAGAAGACGCTGTACGTCGCCGACGGCGATGCGGAGCGGGGAAATCTGCAGCGGTTCTGCTCCTATCCGGTGAAAGCGGACGGCGAACTGGGGCACGTCAAGGTCATGATCGATTTCGTGGTCGTCGAACGCGGCATCGAAGGCATGTGCCTCGACAGCGAAGGCAACATCATTGCGTGCGCGGGATGGAAGAAGGCCGGCGTTGGGCCGATGCTGTACGTCATCTCTGCGTCCGGAACCATACTGGAATCGCACCCCGCGCCGGCGGACATGCCGATGCGCTGCGCGTTCGGCGATGCGGGACTGACGAGCCTATATCTCACGGCCGGCGACGGTGGCCTTTATCGCGCGACGGATATCGGGCGCCGCGGGCTGAAGCGCTGACTGTCTGGTGTTGGGGTTCACGATGTATCACCCCAACCTACGTGGGGGTAGGTGACGTAGCCCGGATGGAATGAAATGAAATCCGGGAACGGGAGAAGCGGGAACGAACCGTGCTCCCGGAATCCGCTTCGCTTCTTCCGGGCTACGGCTGCTAGGATGGGGGTGGGGTTCTCAGCTACAAAGGACAGAGAGGAGGAGACCCGTGAAGATGGCCAGCGTTGCGTTGTGGTTTTTCTCTGTGCTCTCGGTGTTCTCTGTGACGATCGGCATTGCCGCGTCCGCTGCCGCGGCGCAGTCCACCTCGACAAGCTCGGGACAAGCCTACCCCACCAAGCCGATTCGCATCATCGCCTCGACTACGCCGGGGTCGGGGCCGGACATCATGTCGCGGCTCATCGGACAGAAGTTGACGGAAGCGTGGGGCCAGCAGATCGTCGTCGACAACCGGGCCGGCGGCAGCGGCATCATCGGCACGGAAATCGCAGCGCGGGCGGCGCCGGACGGTTATACGCTGCTGATGCTGACATCGAGCCACGTCATCGTCGCCGCGTTGTTCCAGAAGCTCAACTACGATCTCGTCCGTGATTTCACGCCCATCAGCCTGCTCGCCTCGACACCCTTTATCCTGACCGTCCACCCGTCCGTTCCCGCGGCATCCGTCAAGGAACTGATCGCGCTTGCCAAATCGAGGCCGGGTGAACTTCATTACGGATCCGGCGGCCCCGGCACGCCGCCGCATCTGGCCACGGAAATATTGAAGACCATGACCGGTGTCGACCTCTTCCACGTGCCGTACAAGGGAATCACGCCGGCGCTGATCGACACGGTGGCCGGCCAGGTGCAGATGACAATCGCCGTGGTGCCGGCGGTGCTGCCGTTTCTCAAGACGGGCAAACTCAAGGCGCTGGGCGTCACCAGCACGAAGCGCACGCCGCTGGCGCCGGAGGTGCCGACGATCGCCGAAACGGTGCCGGGGTACGAGGTCATCGGCTGGTACAGTCTGGTCGCGCCGGCGAAAACGCCCGAAAACATCATCTCGAGGCTCAACACGGAAGTCGTCAGAGCGTTGAAGACACCGGAAATACAGCAACGCATCTCGGGTCTCGGCGCCGAGCCCATCGGCTCCACGCCGCGCGAACTCGGCGCGTACATGCGCGCGGAGATCGACAAGCTCCAGAAAGCGGTGAAGGCCGCCAACCTCCGCCGGGAGTAATAAGTCATGTTGTCATGCACGCGGAGGCGGGCATCACAAAAGGGCATGTCATTCCCGTGAAAACGGGAATCCATAGGGCCGTTCACGCGAGATGACACGCTGCATGGATTCCCGCCGTCGCGGGAATGACACCGGACCTGCTGGGGTAACGATTCCCTGAAACCGACCAGCTTACGCTCACTGGGAGCGCAGATTGCCATAACCGAACGTTATCGCTCGATAGTTAAAGATTCTTTCTTAACATGGTGCCCGGGGCGGTAACATTACCGCTCTCGCCACGGAGGAAATCCAATGCCCAGAATGACCGGCTCGCGCCTGTTCGCGGAAATGCTGCACGGCTACGGCGTCACGCACGTGTTCTTCGTCCCCACCATCCTGATGGATTCGCTGGCCGAGATGGACACCCTCGGCATCCGTAAGGTCATGACCCACGGTGAGAAGGCCGCGGCGTACATGGCCGACGGCTACGCGCGCGCCCGGGGCACGCCGGGCGTGTGCATGGCGCAGCAGATCGGCGCCTCCAACCTCGCCGCGGGGCTGCGCGACGGCTACATGGGCTGTTCGCCGATCATCGCGGTCACCGGCGGCCCGGCCACGGGTGGACGCTATCGGCACGCCTACCAGGAGGTGGAGGATTTCACCCAGTTCGACGCCGTGACGAAACTCAACATCCAGCTCGATGACCTGTCGCGTCTGCCGGACTTGCTGCGCCATCTGTTCCGCACCGCGACCTCGGGCGCGCCGGGCCCGGTGCATATGCGGCTGCGCGGTTCCCACGGTCAGAACGTCGAAGCCGAGGCCGATCTGCAACCGCTGATCGCGGAACGCTTCGCATGCGTGCCGGCGTTCCGGCCTGCCCCCGAAACGGAACCGGTGCGCGAGGCGATTGCGCTGCTTGCGAAAGCGCAACGGCCCATCATCGTCGCCGGCGGTGGCGTGGTTGCATCCCAGGCGCAGGCGGAGCTGGTCGAGTTCGCGGAAAAACTGCAAATACCGGTCGCCACCTCGCTCACCGCCAAGGACGCGGTCGCGGACAACCATCCACTGGCCGCCGGTGTGGTCGGCATCTATTCGCGCGCCTGCGCGAACCAGGCGGTGTCGGAAGCGGATCTCGTGTTCTTCGTCGGCGCACATGCCGGGGGCCAGGTGACCGCCAACTGGAGGATTCCGGCGGTGGGAACGCCCGTGATCCAGCTCGACATCGATCCCGAGCAACTGGGCAGAAACTACCCCAACACCGTTTCGGTGCTGGCGGACGCCAAGGTCGGCCTGCGGCACATGATCGATGCCGCGCCGCGCACGGCTTCGGACACTGCAAAGGCGTGGACCGGGCGCGTGCGCGAACTCGTCGCTGAATGGCGCGCGGGCGCTGACCGGATGCGCAATTCGGATGCGGTGCCGCTGCGGCCCGAACGCATCTGCAAGGAGATCAACGAAGCGCTGCCCGCCGACGGCGTGGTGGTTTCCGATACCGGGCACGCCGGCATGTGGACGGGCCAGATGCTCGAGTTCACCAAGCCCGCGCAGCGCTATATCCGCTGCGAGGGTTCGCTCGGCTGGGGCCTGCCCGGCGCGATGGGCGTGAAATGCGCACTGCCGGATCGTCCGGTCCTGCTCTTCACCGGCGACGGCGGCATCTACTATCACCTGGCAGAGTTGGAAACCGCGGCGCGCCATGGCATCAACCTCGTGGTGGTGGTCAACAACAACAATTCGCTCAACCAGGAAATTCCGCTGGTGCAGGCGGCGTATCGCGAGAAACGCGACGAGCGCTCGGGCGAAATCTGGCGGTTCCAGCAGGGCATCAATCTCGCGCGGGTCGCCGAGACGCTGGGCTGCGCCGCGTTCCGCGTGGAGAAGCCGGGGCAGCTCAAGGAACTGCTGCCGCGCGCGTTCGCCATGGGCAAGCCGGTCCTGATCGACGTCGCGAGCGAGGAGCAGGCCCTGGCGCCGACGGCGTGGCTCCCGGGCGGAGGGCGAGCACATTGATTCCTGACTGACGACTGTGAGACGCCCCAACACCGAATCGCATCGATTGTTGGGGTTCACGTCGTTCACCCCAACCTACGATGATCTGAGAGGACGAACGTGCGCTATCGGTTGATCGCGGCGATATTTCTGGCGCTCTGCGGCTCCACCGGGCTCGCGCAGCCCACCTCGACAAGCTCGGGACAGGCGTATCCCGTCAAGCCGATCCGCGTCGTGGTGGGCGGCAGCCCGGACGCGGTGCCGCGCATCCTCGGGCAAAAAATCGTCGAGGACTGGGGACAGCAGCTCGTCGTGGACCAGCGCGGCGGCGCCGGCGGCACGATCGCCGCCGAAATCGTGGCGCGCTCGGCTCCCGACGGTTACACGCTGCTGCTGGTCACGTCGACCCACATGATGTCGGTGAATTTCTTCAAGGTCTCCTACGACATGGTGAGGGATTTCGCGCCGATTACGCAGATTGCGTCCACCTCCTTCGTGCTGGCGGTGCATCCTTCGCTGCCCGCAAAGTCAGTGAAAGAGCTGATCCGGCTCGCAAGACAAAAGCCGGGCGCGTTGAACTACGGTTCGGGCGGCAGCGGTTCACCGGCCCATCTCATCGGCGAGATGTTCCGGGGCGATACCGGCGTCAACCTCGTGCACGTGCCCTACAAGACGGTGGCGGAGGCGGTGACCGGTTTGATGAGCGGCCAGGTGCAGATGATGTTTGTCGTTTCCACTGCGGCGGTTCCCCAGATCCAGGCGGGCCGCATCCGCGGGCTGGGTGTGACCTCAATGCAGCGCTCGCCGGTCGTGCCGGACCTTCCGACGCTCGACGAGCTCGGCGTGCGCAAGTTCGAGGCCACCGCCTGGTATGGCTTCATCGCCCCCGCGGGCACACCGCAGGCAATTGTCACCCGGCTGCACGACGAAGTGAGGCAAGTGCTCAAGCTGCCGGAAATCACGCAGCGGCTTGCGAACCTCGGACTCGAACCAATCGGCAGCTCGTCGCAGGCGTTCGGCGAATTCATCAAGGCGGAACTGGCGAAGTGGGCGAAGATCGCCAGGTCGTCCGGCGCAAAGGTGGAATAGAACCCGGACTCGCCCGAGCTCGCCGATCTCGGAATGGCGCGCAACTGAGAGTGGAGGATTTCCCAATGCGATTTCGTGAACTGCTGAGCGCGAACACAGCGTATCTCGCGCCGGCCGTATTCAATCCGCTGTCGGCGAAACTCGCCGACCAGGCGGGTTTCAAGATGCTTTATCTCGGCGGCGGCGCGCTCGGTTACGTCAAGTGCTGCCTCGAAGCGAACCTGAACTTGACCGAGGTCGTTCAGGCGGGAATCGAGATCCGCGGGGTGAGCGCACTGCCGCTGATACTCGACGCCGCCTGCGGTTTCGGCGACCCGATGCACATGCATCACACGATCGGGCTGGCCGAGGCCGCCGGCTTCTGTGCGATCGAGATCGAGGACCAGCTCATACCGAAGCGCGCGCACCACCATATCGGCATCGAGCACATGATCCCCTGTGAGCTGATGGTGGCGAAGGTGCGGGAAGCGGTGCGGGCGCGACGCAATCCGGAATTCGTCATCATCGCGCGCACCAATGCCGTCCGTCAGACCGGAATGGACGATGCGGTCGCGAGAGGACTCGCGTACCGCGAAGCGGGCGCCGACATGCTGTACATTACGCCGCGCAACCCGGACGAAGCGCGCCAGATCGCAAAAAAATTGCCGCCGCCGTTCATGTTTTCCTTCGAGGGCGGCGAGAACGCCGGAGCGGGATTGACGCAGAAGGAACTGGGCGAGCTGGGCTATCGCGTTCTGACCGTCGCGACGACCGCGCTGCCGTTTCATCGCGCCATGAAACAGACCTACGAGGCGATCGCGCGCGGCGTTCCCAACCCGATCATGGCGGGCACGACGCGCAAGGCGGAGCAAGCGGCGTTGCACCAGACGCTCGGGTTCGACGCGCTGATCGCGATCGAAAAGGCCACCGTCGAAAAGTAGATCAGGTATGCGCGAAGTGAGCGCCTATATCGCCGGTGCGCTGAAACGCCCGCGGACGATAATAATGGAAGGAGGAAGCATGAGACAGAATGTCCGTCGTGTCTGTCCGTTGATTTTGCTCGGTGCGGCAGTGTGTTGCACAGGACCGGCGCAGGCCCAACAGAATTACCCGGTGCGGCCGATCCGCCTCGTCGTGCCCTCGTCACCCGGCGGCGGCACCGATATCACGGCGCGTATCATCGCGCCCAAGCTCGGCGAATATCTCGGCCAGCAGGTCGTGGTCGAGAACCGCCCCGGCGCCGGGACGATGATCGGCGGGGAAGTCGTCGCGCGCGCGGCGCCCGATGGCTACACGCTGCTCATGGGCATCAGCACGCTTGCGATTAATCCGGCCATGTACAAGAAAGTGCCATACGATGCGCTCAAGGACTTCGCGCCGATCAGCCAGGTGGTGGCGCTGCCCAATATCCTGGTCACGCATCCCTCGTTACCGGTCAAATCGGTGAAGGACTTGATCGCGTTCGCGAAGGCGCGTCCCGGCCAGATCAACTTCGCGTCGGCGGGCGTGGGAACCAACCCGCATCTTTCGATGGAATTGTTTCTGTCCATGGCCGGGTTGAAAATGATCCATGTCCCGTATAAAGGCTCGGGCCAGGGCGTCATCGATCTTCTCGCCGGTCACGTACCAGTGATGACGCCGAGCATCCTGACTGCATTGCCGTATGTGAAGAACAAGCGGCTGCGTGCGCTCGGTGTCACGAGCGCGAAGCGCGCGGGCGGCACACCCGATATTCCGACGATCGCCGAGGCGGGTGTGCCCGGTTACGAGGCGGTACAGTGGTTCGGCGTCCTCGCGCCGGCCGGCACGCCGCGCCCCATCATCACGCGCCTGCATGGCGAAGTCGTGCGCACGTTGCAGGCCGCGGACGTCAGGCAGCGTCTGGTAAACGACGGCGCCGATCCCGTGGGAAGTTCACCGGAAGAGTTTGCCGCATTCCTGCGCGCGGAGACGACGAAGTGGGCGAAGGTGGTCAAAGACATCGGCATCCAGCCGGAGTAGTGCAGCGCATGCTCGTATTCGAACGGCCCCGTGTTGCGCGAACGAGGGCACGGATCTCTATCCCATCTTTTTCTTGCCCAGCTCGTGAAATTTTATGCCGATTCGCGCAACAATGCCCTGATCCCATTGAAGAATAACAATGTCGCGCAGATAATGCCGGTTTGCAAACCGGCTTTTAATCCAACTACTTCACGTTACGCGCCGAGGAAGCTTTAGGAACTCTCGATGCTGATCTCCGGAAAATGCCACTGTGGGAACATTTCGTTCGCGCTCAATTGGGAGCCGGAGCCATCGGAGATCCCCGCGCGCGCCTGCACTTGCTCGTTCTGTATTAAACATGGCGGCGTTTGGACGTCTTGCCCGACCGGCTCGCTCAAAGTGAGCGTTAAGGAGCCCTCACACGTATCGAAGTATTCCTTTGGTACAAAGACCGCTCATTTCCACATCTGCTCCAAGTGTGGTATCGCGCCGGTGGTTACCAGCTGCATCGACGGTCGCCTCTATGCTGTCGTCAGCGTCAACGCGTTCGAAGGTGTCGATCCGTCGCTCCTCCGGCGAGCATCCGCAACAACATTCGACGGAGAGAGCGAAGAGGTTCGCCTCGCAAGGCGCAAGCGGAACTGGATTGCGAATGTTGAGTACGATGAAAAGCGGGCCTGACCGGCCGGGGAGATAGGTAGTGGAATCGGCAACTGCGAATCGAGGAATAGGCATAACGTCTGTGTGGGTCTTTTGCTGATTGGCGTAACAGAGAGGTATTCCGCTATATGAAAGCGATCTGGAACAACGAGGTTATCGCCGAATCGGACGATACGGTCGTCGTCGAAGGCAATCACTATTTTCCAGCCGGCGCGGTGAACAAGAAGTATCTCGAGGCCAGCGATACCACGACGGTATGTCCCTGGAAGGGCACGGCCAACTATTACACGTTGAACGTCTCCGGCAAACGTAACGTCGATGCGGTCTGGTACTACGCGACCCCGAAGGAAGCGGCGATTCAGATCAAGGACCGCGTGGCGTTCTGGAAGGGCGTCGAGGTCATTCCGTAACCTGATTCAGGTAGACTGTTGTCAATTAAGGTCGGCCGAATCAGAGCAAGACGACTGAAACGTGCCCTCGTTATAATCGTCACGTGTCCGAAGTCCGCAAGACAATCATCCTATGGAAGGCGGCATGACAGAAATCAGACGTGTGGTCACCGGCCACGACAAGAGCGGTAAGGCTATCGTGCTTTCGGACGGTCCAGTGCCCACGGTCCACAGCAACCCCATACGCCCGGGGCAGCTTTCCTTCGAGGTGTGGAAAACGAGATCGATGCCAGTACCCATTGCCGCTGAGGAGCCGGAGCCCACGACTGGCCCGCGCTCGCTTCAGCCGCCGCCGCTGGGCAATGTCTTGCGAATTTCCGTGGTGCCGCCGGAGACCGAGGAAACGCGCAACCTCACGCCGGAACAGGCGCGGGAGCTGTTCAGGAAAAGCGGTGCCGGGGACGCCTCCACGTACGGCCGCGGCGGCCGCCACCCGATGATGCATCGGACGGAAACGGTCGATTACGCTGTGGTTCTCGAAGGCGAAATCACCCTGATCCTCGATAACGAGGAGGTGAAGCTCAAGACGGGCGATGTCGTTATCCAGCGCGGCACCAGCCACGCCTGGAGCAACCGCTCCGGCAAGCCGGTGAAGATGCTTTATGTGCTGATCGACGGTGATTTCGCAGCCGATCTCGACGGGAAGTTTTGGACCGGGAAGTAGGGAAATCGAACAGAAGCTTCCGGCACCCCCCACGGATCACGCTTCACCGCAGCGCTGTGTGGTTCAGCGCTTCGGTGGCAAATCGAGTCGCACGGCAAAGTCAACGTAGTCGACGGCGCCATACCGGACCGTGATTCTGGCTCTGCAAGCACCCCGCGCGTTGACGTGGCCGCCTTCCGCCAGACGCCGGCGATATTCGCCAGCGAGATCCGCTGGCAGGTGGCCCACCGTATGCCCCTCAACTTCAACGCGCACCGCCTGGTTCGTCTTTTCCAACACCAGGACGGCGTCTACTTCCTTGCCGGCATGGTCGGGCGAACCGGCTCCGTAGATCCGTTCGAGCGCAGAACGATAACGAGAGGTTCCCACGATTGCAAAATCGTAGGTGCCGCCGCCATGCAGCCTGACTGTCGGGTCGCCGGGCGAGATCGCGCGTCGAGCGCCTGTCTTATGGGGAATCCCCGCTAGCGCCGCACTGGCAAACTTATGAAGGACCCATGCGAGCGGCAAGCCGGCAAACACGAGCGCTACGAAAATGTCCATTTTTCCCTCCGCGCCATGAGCCTCTGTGGCAGTGCGATCATAGCGGCGTACGACATGTCTCTTCTGCCAAAAAATACCGGTTGCCGTATTGCGGTCCTGTGCCGGCGTCATCGTCTGTGACAAAAGTCACGCCCTTGCAGGCGATTCAAAGACCGCCCGGTATCGATCAGTCGACGCTTCCGCGAGTTTCCTGTGCGGTCGGGTGCCTCATGACGGGTTTATCCGCGGGCGAAGGTGGCCAAAATCTCAGCATCCGGGCAAACTAGCGTTCCCCAACCGGTATTCGGCATAACAAGCGAGAGGAGCGGCCCGCGCCATGAGCAACATCGATCTGCACAACCACGTCATCCCGCCGACGATCGTCGATGCGATCGCGCGCGACCCGGAGCGCTTCGGCACGAAAATCGAGGAGAAGGGCGGCAAGCGCTACTTCAACAACCACGGACGGATGACCGAACTGCTGGCGGACTTCTACGATGTCGATGCGAAGCTCGCGTGGATGGACCGCAAGGGCATCGACATCGCAGCGATCTCGGTCGGCCCGCCGATCTATTTCTACTGGCTCTCGCCCGATGCCGGGCTCGCCGCCGCCAAGCTCGCCAATGACGGCATCGCGCAGATGGTCGCCAAACGGCCCGACCGGCTGCGCGGCATGGCGCACCTGCCGATGCAGCACCCCGATGCCGCGATCACCGAACTCGAGCGCGTGGTCAAGGAACACAAGTTCAAGGCGGTGGAACTCGGCACCTCGATCGAAGGGGTGGCGCTCGCCGATCCGAAATTCCGCAAGGTGTTGAAGACGATCGATCAGCTCGGCTGCTTCATCTTCGCGCACCCTTACCAGTGCCTCGCGCAGGGCGGCATGGAGGAATACTACCTGCGCAATTACATCGGCTTTCCGCTCGACACCACGCTCATGATCGCGCATCTCATGTTCAGCGGCGCGCTCGACGATCTCAAGAAGCTGCGCATCCTGTGCGCGCACGGCGGCGGCTTCATGCCGTACCAGATCGGGCGCTTCATTCACGGCCACAAGGCGCGGCCCGAGCCGAAGATGAAGACCCAGACCTCGCCGCGGGAACTCTTCAAGCGGTTCTATTTCGACTGCCTCACGCATGATCCGCAGTCCGCGCGGCACCTCATCAACATGGCGGGCCCCGAGCGCGTCGTAATCGGCACCGATCATCCGTTCGACATGATGCCGGACGATCCGATGGGCTCGATCGATGCGATCCCGGAACTCACCGCGAGCGAGCGCGAGTTCGTCTGCGAGTTGACCGCGCGCGACCTCCTCGGCGAGGATTAGCAGTTTGTTGAAATTCTCCGCTCGCGCTGAGCGTAGCGCCGAAGGCCCGAAGTCGAAGCGTGCTAACCCTTTGACCAGGAAGCTGTCCGCGTCTCGACTCCGCTTCGCTACGCTCGACACGAACGGTTCTCTTGGCATTTTTCAACAAACTGTTACAGGCCGTCCCTACTGATTCCTCGGGCCACAAGCTTTCCTTGTCGTTCCGGTGCAGACGGCAACCTTCAGCCCGGCAGCCGGCCGTTCGTCGGCTCGCCGCTACCGCGCGTCCGATCCCGGCTCCGCGTGAGAATTTTTTGTCGCCGCCAGGCCTCCATAGCCGCTGGATCGCAGGTAACATGAACCCGTTTCCTTGGGGAGGGATCCCACCGTGGTGACGACGACCAAGGCCTTTCTGCGCGACCTCTGGGCGCTGGCCCGCCCGTACTGGTTTTCCGAGGAGCGCCGGACGGCGCGCCTGCTCCTTGCCGTAGTGATCGCGCTCAATCTCGGCATCGTCTATGTCAACGTCGAGATCAACCATTGGCAGAACGCGTTCTTCAACACCCTGCAGGACAAGAACCAGGCCGAGTTCCTGAACCAGCTCATCAAGTTCTGCTGGCTCGCGGGGGCGTACATCGTCATGGCGGTGTACGGGTTTTATCTCAGGCAAATGCTGCAGATACGCTGGCGGCGCTGGCTCACCGAGCGCTATCTCAACGAGTGGCTCGACGGCCGCATGTATTACCGCCTGCAGTTGACCGACCGCGGCACCGACAATCCCGATCAGCGCATCTCCGAGGACCTGCGGCTGTTCGCCGACCTGACGCTGACCTATACGCTCGATCTCATGAGCACGGTGGTGACGCTGGTGTCGTTCATCGCCATCCTGTGGGCGCTATCGGGTCCGCTGACGTTCATGCTC
This sequence comes from Betaproteobacteria bacterium, assembly GCA_016202565.1. Taxonomy (GTDB): domain Bacteria; phylum Pseudomonadota; class Gammaproteobacteria; order Burkholderiales; family SG8-41; genus DSOT01. Next base: position 21,158 of record JACQOK010000233.1, read on the forward strand.
GGCGACGCGTCGATCAACGTGCCCGGATACCTGGTGTGGGTGGCGCTGGTCTATGCGATCGCCGGCACCTGGCTGACGCACCGCATCGGCAAGCCGCTGATCAAGCTGCACTACGATCAGCAGCGCTTCGAGGCGGATCTCCGCTATTCGCTGGTGCGCTTCCGGGAGAACGCGGAGGGCGTCGCGCTCTATCACGGCGAGGCCGACGAGAAGCGCAACTTCGTCGGGCGCTTCCGCGAAGTCATGGCCAACTGGTGGGAGATCATGCAGCGGCGCAAGAAGCTCACCGGCTTCACCTACAGCTACGGACAGGTCGCTGTCATCTTTCCCTACGTCGTGGTGGCGCCGCGCTTTTTCTCCGGCGCGATCCAGTTGGGCGGGCTCATGCAGACGGCCTCGGCATTCAGCCAGGTCCAGGGCTCCCTGTCGTGGTTCGTCGACGTCTACGCGCGGCTGGCGGAGTGGAAAGCGACGGTCGATCGGCTGATCGGATTCCACAACGCCATCGAGCGTGCGCGCGCCGAGGCGCTGAGGAATCCCGGCGTCGCCCAAAAACGCGACGATGATACCGGCGCGATCGTGCTCGACGACGTGCGCCTGGAACTTCCGAACGGACGCGTGCTGCTCGAAGGGGCAAACGAGAAGTTCGTTCCGGGAGAGGCGGTGCTGGTGATGGGGCCCTCCGGTATCGGCAAGAGCACCCTCTTTCGCGCGATCGCCGGCATCTGGCCTTTTGGAAACGGCCGCATTACCGTGCCCGGAAACGCGCGTGTGCTGTTCTTGCCGCAGAAGCCGTATCTCCAGGTCGGCAGCTTGCGCGACGTGATGTGCTATCCCGAATATAGCGGGAGATTCGAGGATGCGGAGCTTGGGCAGATCCTCGCCGATTGCGGCCTCCCGCACCTGGCCGAGCGCCTCGATGAGCAGCACAACTGGGCATTGGAGCTTTCCGTCGGCGAGCAGCAGCGCATTGCCTTCTGTCGCGCGCTGCTGCGCAAGCCCGACTGGCTGATGCTGGATGAGGCGACCAGCGCGCTCGACGCGCCGTCCGAGACACAGATCTATCAATTGCTGAAGGAGCGCTTGCCGAACACCACCATCATCAGCATCGGTCATCGTCACACCCTTGCGGCATTCCACGACCGCAAGATCGACTGGTGGCCCACCGAAGAAAGCGAAGGAGTGCAAGCCGCCGCGGCGTGACCTTCAGAAGAAGGTGGCGGAAAATGCTTGTACAATAGAAGGGTGAGGCCGCGTGTGTGTTGCTCAGCACGACGGTGCAGGCATGCGCCAGTCAGGCGGCCCACGGGCAGTGGTTTCCCACGAATAACAAAGAGAAGGAGTTGGTTATGAAGCGGGTGTTCAAACTGCAATCAACGGTGATCCCATTGGCGCTCGGCGCGGCAGCGGTTTTCAGCGCGGCGCTTCCCGCATGGGGCCAGCAATATCCGACGAAACCGGTGCGCGTCATCGTGCCGTTCGCCCCGGGCGGCGGCAGCGATATCACCGCGCGCCAGGTCGCGCAGAAATTCACGGAAGCATTCAAGCAGCAGTTCGTGGTGGAGAACCGCGGCGGAGCCGCGGGTCTGATCGGCATGGAGCAGACCGCCAAGGCGGCGCCCGACGGCTACACGATCATGGTCATGTCCGGCAGCTTCTCGGCGACTTCGGCGACGCAGCAGCCGGCGTTCGATCCGATCAACAGCATCATTCCGGTGGCGGAAGTGGGGTTCACACCGTTCGTGCTCTCGGTGCATCCGTCCCTGCCGGCCAAAACAACCAAGGAGCTGATCGCGCTGGCGCGCTCCACACCGGGTGCGCTCGTCTTCGCTTCGAGCGGAGTGGGGGGATTGTCCCATATGGCGACGGAACTCAAGAACAGCATGGCCAAGATCAAGATGACCCATGTGCCGGCC
>JACQOK010000234.1 GCA_016202565.1 Betaproteobacteria bacterium
CTGCCGCAGGGATCAGGCTTGCAACGGTGCATTTTGCAAGTGTCCGGCTTCGTTTTCGCCCCCGTTCGTCCCGAGCCCCTCGACAAGCTCGGGGTAAATTCCGTAGCGAAGTCGAGGGATCGTCCCGAGCGTACTTCGAGCTTGTCGAGAAGGAAGTCGAGGGATTGTTCCGAGCGCGCCGACGGGGCTGAACGGAGACTTATGCTCGGGCTGAACTGCGCCGCGCCGTATGGATCTTGCTCGGCTCAGCGCCGCGCAAGACGCGCCAGCGCGTCGGCGGCCGTCACGTTGGCGCTTCGAATACGCTTGGCGAACTGTTCGCGCGCGATCACCTCGGCAAACTCGGCGCTCAGTATCACGCTACTGTAGAGGGTGATGCGTTTCGCACGTGCTGCATTAATGAGTTGCTGGGGTGGGCCGCTCCAGAGCAGTCCCGAGACGACGATATTCGTGTCAGCGACGAGCCGCACCGAGGCGTTCCCGGCGCTCCCGCCGGGCGGCGTCGACCTCGGCCTGGACCTCGTCTTCGCTCATCGGCGGAAAATCCAGCGCTGCAAGCTTTCTCATAGCCTCGCCCAGGCGCGCGGCGGCCGCATCGCGCGCTTCTTCTTCGCGCGCACGCAGAAAGTCGACGAAATCCTCGACTTCCGCCATCCGCTCGGGCGGTAGGCTCATCAGCTTCTCGATGAGTGCTTGTGGATCACGCGTATTCAACGGGCCTATGTCCTGTTTATGAATCTTCGCGGGTGGGGACGATCTGTAAGTGTATAGTCCGTGGACCATTTCTCGCAACCCTGATTCCCTTGAAAAACGCCCCCGGGCGTCATTCCGTTGAAGACTCGCCGAGCTGGTGAAAGGGCAACCTCGCTGCTTTTTCCTCGGGGGAAGCCTGCCGGATTATTAAGGTGGGGGGTCGGAAAACCCTCAAACCCCGTGGGAGGGGCCTTGCCTGTGGGAGGGGCCTTGCCTGTGGGAGCGGCCTTGCTCACGCCTTCAGCCGTCAGTCATCAATCGTCGTCGTCAGTCATCAGCGGCCGTCAGTCATCAGTCGTCAGCCCTCGAGCCCCGTGGGAGGGGGCTTGCCCCTGATGCAGTTGCCTGGTCATCGGATGCCCAGCCGGCGGCTTGGCGCCGTCGCGATCACCTCACCTCATGGGATGAAGCGACCGGCTGCCGGTTTTCGCCGCGCGGCTTCGCGCGTCACCGATCAATCGCATCCAAGAGTTTCAGCGCCCGTTTGGCATCACCCCGCGCCGCAAGCGCCTGAAACCGCAGAAACGCATCGTGGTTGGCCAGCGCCACTGTCGCCAGTTCATCCATCAGCTTGTTGACGCTGATCTTGCGAGCCTGTGCCAGGGCCTTGAGCCGCTCGTGCTTGTCCTCGGGCAGACGGATGGTTAGCGTTGTCATGCAAACACCTCCAAACACCGTTCCGGTATCAGTATTCTCACGTTGGGAAAGCGTAACTCCGCCCTCTCGAAATCCCTTGTGTTACGCGTGTTCGCTGGACTGCAATCGTCATGGGATCGCTTGCCGAAATCGATCCGGCGCGCGCTTGAACTGCCCGGGCGCCGATAGACACTCTATTCTACGTGCCAATCGACAACCACCAATCCCCGGATCCGGCCAAATTCGCGCACATTGCGCGTCACCAGCGTCGCGTTATGGGCGAGCGCGGTGGCAGCGATCAGCGTGTCCATCGGACCGATTCCCTCGCCCCGGCGCTCCAGGTCGTAGCGGAGCGCCGCCGCCCGGCGGGCGACGGCGGAATCGAAAGCCAGGATCTCGACGGTCGCAAGGAATCGCTCGTACTGCGGCTGGCGACGCCTGGCGTTCTGCGAGCCCAGCACACCGATCCACACCTCGTAGACCACGATTGCCGGCAACGCCACCTCGCCCGGCGGCACCGCCAACAGGTTCTTCGCGACCGCGCCCCGTCCCCTGAAGTAGTCAAGGACCGTGTTGGTGTCCAGAGCGTACATCCCTATACGCGTCCTCGATCGATATCTTTTGCCTTCGACTTGCGGATCTGCTCGGCAGAGGGAAGGTCGGGCCACGCACCGGCAAGCGCCCGCACCGCCTCCGGCCATTCGCCCCGGGCGCGCCGCTGAATGCGCTCGGCCACCCACCTGCTGAGCGGCACCCCCTTGGCGCGCGCCGCCGTCCGTGCCTTCTCTTCGGTCTCGTCATCCAGATAAATGGTCACCTGACCCATGATCGCACCCCGTCTAATATATGTGCAAGTATATGTGGCGCCCCGCTTGAAACGCAAGCACGGCTTGACCGGACAATGCATTTGCATTACCATCTCGTCAAGGTCATTCCCGGAGGCTGCCATGGCTGCCACGCTCGAACTCGAATCCACGCTCACCGACCGCTACCAGACCACCGTGCCGGACGCGGTGCGCCGCGCCCTCAGGCTCGGCAAGCGCGACAAGATCCGCTACCTCGTGCAGCCCGACGGCAGCGTCGTGATCACGCGCGCGGCCGCCGCGCCCGAGGACGACCCGGTGCTCGATAAATTCCTGTCCTTCCTCGCCCACGACATCGAATCTCATCCGGGACGCGTGCGCGGCCTCGATGCGGGCCTCGCCAAGCGTATCCGCTCGCTCGTGAAGGGCGTCAAGATTGACCTCGACGCCGGACTCGCCCCCGAGGACGAATGAAGCCGGCGGCCCCGGCGCCGCTCGCCGTCAACGGCTGGACGCTGTTTGCGCACCCGTTGTTTCTGGATCAGCTCGAGGCGCTTGTCGCGCGGGTTGAGGCGCTCCGTACCAGGGATCCAGTTGGCTACACGAAAAACAACGCCACCAAGCGGCTGGCGGCGATCGCCAAGCTCGCTTTCGAGTTGATTCCGCGGGATCCTGCTTGCCCCGAGTATCGGCAGGGCTCGGCTCTGGGCAATGACCGCAGGCACTGGTTTCGCGCCAAGTTCTACCAGCAGTACCGGCTCTTCTTCCGCTACCACCAGGCGGGTCGCATCATTGTGTACGCCTAAGTGAACGACGAAAACACGAAACGTGCCTATGAGCGTTCGGATGACGCGTACCGCACCTTTCAAAAGATGCTGGAA
>JACQOK010000235.1 GCA_016202565.1 Betaproteobacteria bacterium
AAGCGAGCAACCCGCGACAAGACACCGAGGGCACAGGTCTCTCATGACCTCAACTCCTCGAACCGCCCGGTGCGGACCCGCATGCCGGGTGGTGTGGGAGGGGCTCGGTCAGGTACACTGACCGCCCCTATCCCGATTGGGGCCTTCGTTCCCGCTTTTATTTGCGCCTGCCCTGTCAGGCTGTTGAAAAGTCCGTTCGCACTGAGCCCCTCGACTTCGCCCCGTTCGTCCCGAGCGTGGCGCAGCAAAGCCGAGGGACGAAAAAGGGCTACGCTCGGGGCGAACGGCATTTTGAGATACGATCTACGCTCAACACGAACGGTAACCGGCGAGTTTTTCAATAACCTGCTATGCCCGTGCGCTGGTCGATCATCGCCGTCGCGGCGTTCGCATTCCATGCGTTCATCGCGGCATCGGGTGTCATCCTCGCCGCCCCCTACCGGCCCGCCGATCCCTCGGTCGTACTCGAGCGCTTGCCGCTCAGGCAGGGCGATGAGCGTGCCCGGGAGCTGGCTGCTGTCCGGGCGCGTCTCGCGGCGCAGCCCAGGAATGCCGAGATCGCCGTAGATCTCGCCGACCGCTACTTCGACCTCGCGAACGCCGAGGGGGACCCGCGCTACATCGGTTACGCGCAGGCGGCACTCGCGCCCTGGGCGGATGACCCCCATCCACCGACCGAGGTTCTCGTTGCGCGCGCCAAGCTGCTGCAGTGGCGGCACGAATTCCGGGCGGCGCTGAAGCTCTTCGGCGAAGTGCTGAAGCGGGAGCCCGATCATTACGATGCCTTGAGTTGGCGCGCAGCAGTCAACACCGTGTTTGCCGATTATGAAGGCGCGCGGCGTGACTGCCTGGCGCTGCGCGAGAAAGAAAAAGAACTGTTCTGGGCCGGTTGCCTCGCCTACGTGGACGGTCTGACCGGCCGCGCAGCCGAGGCCGAGCGTCGCATGGCCGATCTGCTGGCGCGGCATCCGGACACGGGACCCTGGCAGAAGCTGTGGCTGCGCAGCCACCTCGCGGACCTCGCGGCCCGGCTCGGACGGCCGACGGATGCCGACCGCCATTACCGGGCGGGGCTCGCGCTCGATGTCAAAAGCCAGAACCTGCTGGCGAACTACGCCGAATTTTTGCTCGATGAGCGCAGACCCGCGGAGGTCGTCGCGTTGCTGCGCGATGCGACCCGTTCGGATGTGCTGCTGCTGCGCCTGACGCTGGCGGAGCAGGCGCTCGGCGCGCCGGAGTTCAAATCCCACGCTCAGGCGCTGCGCGAGCGCTTTGCCGCCGCCGCATTGCGCGGCGATACCTTGCACCAGCAGGACGAATCGCGCTTTCAGTTGCTCATCGAGCGCAATGCCGAGCGGGCGCTGGCGCTCGCCGTTGCGAACTGGGAAGTGCAGCGCGAGCCGTATGACGCGCGGGTACTGCTGGAGGCCGCCGTCGCGGCACGCCGCGTGGAGGCGGCGCAGCCGGCGCTCGAGTGGCTGGAGCGCTCGCGCTACGAGGATCCGCGGCTCGCGGCGCTGGCGCGCGCGCTCAGGGAGCGCAAGCCTTGAGGGCGATCCTCGCCATCCTGCTCCTCGGTCTGTGCGCCCTCGCACATGCCCACAAGCCGAGCGACAGCTATCTCACATTGCAAACGGAAGCCGGCCGCGTGCAGGGGCAGTGGGACATCGCGCTGCGCGATCTCGAATTTGCCGTCGGCCTCGACGCCAACGGGGACGGAGAGATCACGTGGGGCGAGCTCAAGGCCCGGCACGGCGAAGTTGCCTCGTATGCGCTGGCGCGGCTGCAAGTCGCGGTGGGAAGTGCGGGGTGCGCGCTGCGCGCGACCGATCATCTCGTGGACCAGCACAGCGACGGCGCGTATGCCGTCATCCGGTTCGAAGCCGCGTGTCCCGAACTCGCCGGAAAGATCGCCGTCGGCTATTCGCTTTTCTTCGATCTCGATCCGACCCATCGGGGTCTCGCGCGCATCGAAACGGGCGGGGTCACGCAGACCGCGGTGTTCTCGCCCGAGCGCCGCTTGCAGCAGTTCGATCTGACGGCCCCTTCGGTGGCGCGGCAGATCGTCGCCTACGCGCGCGAGGGGGTGTGGCACATCTGGATCGGATACGACCATGTGCTCTTCCTGCTCTCGCTGCTGCTGCCGGCGGTGTGGACGCGCGAGGCAAACGCGTGGCGTGCCGCACCGCGCTTCGCGCCGGCATTCTGGGAAGTCTTCAAGGTGGTGACCGCGTTTACCATCGCGCATTCGATCACGCTCAGCGTCGCGGCGCTGGGAATCGTCACTTTGCCCTCGCGGCTCGTCGAGTCGGCCATCGCGGCCTCGGTGCTGCTGGCGGCGCTCAACAACCCCTTTCCGCTGGTCAGTGCCCGGCGCTGGGCCATTGCGTTCTGCTTCGGGCTCGTCCATGGCTTTGGCTTCGCTTCGGTGCTGACCGACCTGGGGCTGCCGCGGGGCGCGCTCGTCTCGTCCTTGTTCGGCTTCAACCTCGGCGTCGAGATCGGGCAGCTCGCGATCGTCAGCGCGTTCCTGCCGCTCGCCTATGCGCTGCGGAACACCTGGTTCTACGCGCGCGTCGTGTTTACCGGAGGCTCGGCGCTGGTCGCGCTCTTCGCAGCGATATGGCTCGCCGAGCGTGCGCTGAACGTCAGGATCCTTACGGGGTAGCCCGGATGGAATGAAATGAAATCCGGGCAGGGAAAAGCGGGAACGAAGGCCCCCCAAAAAAGCGGGAACGAAAGCCCTCCGAAAAAGCGGGAACGAAGGCCCTCCAAAAAAGCGCTATTCCCGGAATCCGCTTCGCTTCTTCCGGGCTACAGCTGCTGTGCGAGAATGCAGTCCCGATCGCAGGTTGGGGTGAACGACGTGAACCCCAACAATCGACGGTCCGTTTCGTGTTGGGCATCACTGCGTTCAGCCCAACCTACAGCCTGTCGTTCCCGCGTAGGCGGGAACCCATGTGGCGCTTCCAGATGTTCCGAAAATTGGATTCCCGTCTTCACGGGAATGACACTGCACCCGTCCCCTTGAACGCGGGGCTGTGCGAAAATGCACACATCCGACGTGCAGCCATATTTTCGAACGCGAGACCATCATGCCGATGCAACCTGTCCCATCAGCGCATTCTCCTGACACCGGCGCAGGCGGAGGCGCCCCCACCTTGCGCCGCGAAGATCTACGGCTCATCACCGGCGAGGGGCGCTATACCGCCGACTGGAATCTTCCCGGCGAGGTCCATGCCGTTTTTCTGCGCGCCGACCGCGCGCACGCCGAAATTCTCCGGCTCGACGCCACGCGCGCGCTGGCCCATCCTGGCGTCCTGGCGGTATTCACCGGCGAGGATGCGCGTGAAGCCGGATTCAAGTCGCTGCCGAACATCGTGAGCTACCCGGGAAAAGGCGGCCAGCAGCTCAGGAAGCCCCATCACCCGGTGCTGGCGCTGGGCCGCGTGCGTTATGTCGGCGAGCCGGTCGCGATGATCGTCGCGCAGACGGCTGCGATCGCGGAGGATGCGCGGGAGCTGATCGAGGCCGAATACCGCGATCTCCCGGCCGTTGCCGAGTTTGATGC
>JACQOK010000236.1 GCA_016202565.1 Betaproteobacteria bacterium
AGGTGCTCACGCGCGTACGGCAATGCTTTGTCGTCCGGGCACCCTGCTGATTGCGTTTGTCATATCCGCGCCCGCACTATTCAGTTTGCGACGCTCTGTCGCTGCATCACGACAACATTGTCATCGAGCGCCGCTGTCCGCCGCCGTGTTGCAGCGCCGGAGACGCGTTGCAGAAGATACCGTTATTCAAAACGTTAACGCCGTCTTTTGCGGATTGCGCCGCACACGGAGCGTCTTCTGGTCCGGATTTTGCGTGACTTGTCGCCGGGGGAACACCGCTTTCCCCTTTTCACGGCTGTTCACAACCACCGACAAGAGAGGACTAGATCCATGAAACATAAGAGACTCTGGCGGCGCAGACGGAACCCAATACTCATCGTGGCACGGGCAAGCGCATCGACGTGGGCTGTCGCCTGTTCACGACGGCTCATTCCCGGCGCTCTGTTCAGGACGAGAGCGGCAGCAGTCGGTTATGCTTCCTCGCTCGCACGCGCCGCGGGACTTGATCGCACGGATGTCATGGTCCTTGCCTGACGCATCCCGACACGTTGCCGGCTGTAACATTTTGTTACCCATTCCGTGGCCCATATTTGCTAGCATGGCGTGATTGGAGGCTCGTCGATCATGCGCACCTATGCTCTCAGCGGACTGGCAATCGCCCTGGCGGCGATGCTGGCGGGGGCACCCGCCTCCGCGCAGCTATACAAGTGGGTCGACGCGCGCGGCGTCACCAACTACTCCAACCAGCCGCCTGACGATCCGAATGCGGCGAAGAATTTGCGGCCGGTCGAAGACCGGGTATCCGTTTACTCGCCTGACCCCGCCCTCCTGCTAGCGGTCGAGGATACGCAGCAGAACAGTCGCCAGCGCCGGACCCAGCGCGAGAGAATAGAGAGCCTGGAGACTCAGCTCGAAGCGGAGCGCCGGGCGCGACAACAGGCGGCTGCGCCCGATGCGCGGGCGTCCGCGTATGACAAGTGCTTGGCTGACGGGCGCGTCGACTGCACCGCGGTTTATGGGAGCTATCAACCGTACGATCCGCCGGTGGTGTTCGTCCGCAACCGCCATCGGCGCCAGCACATCCCGCAGACGGTCCTCCCGCCCGGCGCAATCGCCGGGAACGTCACCGCTGGAAACGGCGTCATCGCGGGGCACGTCAATTCAAGAAACGGCACAATCGCCGGAACCGCAACCGGCACGAACGGCATCATGCCGGGAAACTCCGCGGCTGCACCCGGCAAAAACGCTCCTTCGCAGCGCCCCCTGCTCGAGCGTCGGTGATCAACTCGTCACTAGCTTAACAACTCCAGCGCAAGATACTGCTGGCGGTAGGTCTCGAACGGCACGGCGTCCGCGGCTTCGATCTTCCGCTGGGCCGCCAGTGAATCTGCGGCCATACGCACGTAACGTGCGTCGGCTGCTGTGGCCCAGGGCAATTTCATCAGCAGGCTGCGGTGCCGCACCGATTGTGCGAGGCCGAAGCGCACATGGGACCGCTCGTGGGACTGCTCCATCTCGCGCAGCACGCGCGCGGACGGCGTCGTCGACGGATTCGCGATGGCCGCAGCCGCCGCCGATAAGGCATCGCGATGTGCGCTGCCCTGCTGGGCGCTGTCGAGCGCCGCGGCGACAGCCGCGCATTCGCCGAGCAGTTCCCTTCCCCATTCAGCAGGAGTGATTTCCTCCCCGCGCCGGTCAAGACGAAGATCCGGCTCGCGGCCTCTCAGCGCTACCCGGTGCAGATTACGCGAGTTGGCGGCGATCTCCTCCGGCGTATCCGGTGCGCTCCCGGTGAGCAGACAATGCAGCAGGAACACGTCGAGAAAGCGCATCGTGGCACCCGTGATACCGACCGGGCAGAACGGGTCCAGGTCCATGCAGCGCACTTCGACGTACTCGACGCCGCGCTCGCTCAGTGCATGCAGCGGCCGCTCGCCCGGGCGTATGCGCCGTTTCGGACGGATCGTGCCGTAGAACTCGTTCTCGATCTGCAGCAGCGTCGTGGCGAGTTGCCGGTAATCCGTGCCGTCGGTGATGCCGATCGCGGCGTACTGCGGATAGGGTTCGGTGAGCGCGCTGTAGAGCGAGCGTGCATAACTCTCCAGGCAGTTGTAGCTCACGGCGAGCGAGGCCTGCGCGTCGCTCTGGTAGCCGAGCGGTCCCATGCGCAGCGAAGTGCTATTGGGAAGGTATAGCGTGCCGGGTTTCAATTCCTGCAGCGGGTGCGGGCGGCCGGCGACAAAACTCGCGCACACCGCCGGCGAAGCGCCGAAGAGATAAAGCAACAGCCATGAGTGACGGCGGAAGTTGCGAATGAGGCCGAAATACGCGTCGTCTCGATAGGCCCGCGCCGGACCATCGCGCTCGTCGGCCCCCTGGAGCAGCGGCCAGGCGGCCTCGGACAGGGAAAAGTTGTAGTGAATGCCGGAGATGGTCTGCATCCGCC
>JACQOK010000237.1 GCA_016202565.1 Betaproteobacteria bacterium
ACTGCGCCCAGTCGGGGAGCGCCGTGTAATGCAGATGGTGCGGGCCCGCCCACATGTAGGTGAAGATGAGCGCCCAGAAATGCACCACCGACAGCCGGTAGGAATAGACCGGACGGCCCGCCTGCTTGGGAATGAAGTAATACATCATGCCGAGGAAGCCGGCGGTCAGGAAAAACCCGACCGCGTTATGCCCGTACCACCACTGGACCATCGCATCTTGCGTGCCGGGGTACACCGAGTACGACTTCCACAGCGTCGCCGGCACCGCCGCACTGTTCACGATGTGCAGCAGCGCAATCGTCAGAATGAAGGCGCCGAAGAACCAGTTGGCGACGTAAATGTGCGACACCTTGCGCTTGGCGATGGTGCCGAAGAACACCACGGCATAGGCGACCCAGACCAGCGCGATCAGGATATCGATCGGCCACTCGAGCTCGGCGTATTCCTTGGAACTTGTGATGCCCAGCGGCAGCGTGATCGCTGCGAGCACGATGACCGCCTGCCAGCCCCAGAACGTGAACGCCGCGAGCCCCTCCGAAAAGAGCCGCGCGTGGCAGGTGCGCTGCACGACATAATAGGACGTGGCAAAGAGCGCCGAGCCGCCGAAGGCGAAAATCACCGCGTTGGTGTGCAGCGGCCGCAGCCGCCCGTAGGACAGCCAGGGAACGCTCGGCAGCAGTTCGGGCCACAACAACTGCGCGGCGATGATCACCCCGACCAGCATGCCCACGACCCCCCACACTACGGTCATGATCGTGAACTGCCGCACCACCTTGTAGTTGTAGCTTTCCTGAACGTTTGTCATCGAAATCTCCGGCCCTTGCAATACAGGTTTTCCGACTCGTGTAGATGTTAGTGCGGCACAGCGCCCGGCTTTTGATCTAGATCAAGCCGGGCTGCTGCATGGCGGTGCCGCACGCCCTCAGAAGCTCCAGCCGGGGTCGATGCCCAATATGTCCGGAAAGGTTGACGCCCCGCGCGGCTCGGCACGCTGCACGAGGCCTCTTGAGCCATCGGTTTGATTTGCATCAATACGGGCTCCCCGCCACCCCGCTATATTTAACGGGGTGATACCGCAGCGGGTCAGCCGCAATAACCTCCCACCAGCCAAGGAGCAACCCATGTATAAATGCATTCTCGTGCCGACGGACGGCTCGCCGCTGTCACACAAGGCCGCCAAAAAGGCCGTTCAACTCGCAAAGGAACAAAACGCCAAAGTGGTCGGGCTCTACGTCGCTCCGGCCTATCGCGTCAGTGTCTTCGAGGAAAGTTTCGTCCCCGCCGATTTCATGACGCCGCAGCAGTACGCGGCCAGAACCAAGAAGGCGGCGCAAAAGCATCTCGATTTCATCAAGAAAGCGGCCGACCAGGCGGGCGTGGCGTGCACCCTGGCCCATGCCGCGAGCGAGTTCCCCTACATGGAGATCGTCAAGGCGGCGCAGCGCCACCGCTGCGACTTGATCTTTATGGCGTCGCACGGCCGCCGCGGACTGTCACGCCTGCTGCTCGGCAGCGAGACCAGCAAGGTCCTCGCCCACAGCAGGATCCCGGTGCTCGTCCACCGCGCCTAAAAAGCGGGAACGAAGGCCCCCCAAAAAAAGCGGGAACGAAGGCCCCGGGGGAAAAACGAGAACGAAAGCCCCAAAAGAAAAGCAACAAAAAAAAGCGCTGACAGCACATCGTCAGCGCTTGAACACCCCGTTTTAACGAAAGGGGGAACGGGGTGAGGAGGAGCCGTTACCGGGCGTTCACCAATGTCCGACCATGTCCATCAGCCCGTCGAAATCCTTGAACTCGACTTCACGCTGCTGCGCCGTGATCAACCCGTCGCGCTGGAACCGGGACATCAAGCGGCTTACCGTTTCGAGAGTGAGCCCGAGATAGTTGCCGATGTCCTCGCGCGTCATGCGCAGCATGAAGCGATCGGCGGCGTAGCCCAGCCGCTTGTAACGGCGCGACAGGCTCAGCAGGAAAGCAGCAAGGCGCTGCTCCGCGGTCATGCTCCCGAGCAGCAGCATCAACCCATGGTCGCGCGCGATGTCGCGGGAGAGGAGGCGGAAGAGTTGCTGCTGGAGTTCGGGGATGCGCAGCGTCAGCGCCGTCAGCCGGGCGAAGGGAATCACGCAAACCTCGCTGTCCTCGAGCGCAGCGGCGCTGTAGTTGTGGCGTTCATTGTTGATCGCATCCATCCCCATCACCTCGCCCGGAAGATAGAAGCCGGTGATCTTTTCTTCGCCGTTGCGGGAAACGCCGACGGTCTTGAAGGCGCCGCTGCGCACGGCATACAGCGCATCGAACTCGTCGCCGCCGCGGTAGAGGGACGCCCCGCGCGCGATTCGACGTTTGACCGTGGTCAGCTCGTCGAGGTCCGACAGATTGGCAGAGGCCAATCCGCACGGCAGGCACACGCCCTGCAGACAGCAGCTCGAGCAGGAGGTCGCCGGCCGCACGCCGTTCACGGGCTGCGATACGCTGCGCACGGCCGGGAAGCGAACCATGGTTTTCACGACGGACTCACGGATTGCAGCATTCAACATGACGATCTCCTGGTGTGGATTCGATATGCGTCTTATGCGATTGCTCGAACGGCCGGCTCAGTGCCCATCCGCGTTCTGGCCGGTCTTCATGCTTTCCAGTATCTCGGCGATCTTTTCGAAGTCGGCTGACTTGTCGAGAAAATATTCCGCGCCGGCGTCGGCGCTCGCCTTCTCGTGCTGCGGGGTCGCATAGTTGGTCAACACGATCCCTCTTAACCCCGGCAGCTCGCGCTTCGCCTGCGCCAGCGCGTCGATGCCACTACCCGTTGCAAGCTGGATGTCGAAAATCGCGATGTCCGGTTTGGTCTGCCGGATGCCGCTGACTGCCTCGTCGCAAGTCCCGGCCTGCCCCACCACTTCGAAGCCCTCGATCTCGTTGATCATCTCGATCAGCCGCTCCCGGACCGGGGCCGAGTCCTCCACCACAAAAACTTTCATGTCTGCCTGACCCTTGTAGGATTTGTCATAGAGGGCAGTGCTGGAGACGCTGGAAGGAGAATCATGTCCAGCTTTATGGCTAAGTCGCATGTCTAACTTGTGTCGTCGGCGTTTTCGATGGCTGCAGTATGGCCGCGGCCGTCTGCCGAAAAAATCAGCGGAAGCTTAAATTGGGGGTAGGAAAAGCGGAGCAGGCCGTAGGAAAATTCCGAGACCGTGCGGGTGAAAGGAAGGCCCGCAGCAGAACCGCAGGTTGGGCTGAACGAATGTGAAGCAGGTAGCCCGGAAGAAGCGAAGCGGATTCCGGGAACTCAATCTTCTTTGGGGGCCTTCGTTCCCGCTTTTTTGGGGGGCCTTCGTTCCCGCTTCTCCCTGCCCGGATTTCATGTCATTCCATCCGGGCTACGCTCAACCCAATCTACACGGGATCATCCGAGTCGATCAGCTTGTGCCGCATCGCGTAGCGGATCAGCTCCGTCTGATTGGTGACGTTCAACTTCTGCATGATGCGCGTTTTGTGCGTGCTGACGGTCTTCACGCTCAGGGCGAGCAGGTCGGCAACGTCGGTTACCGATTTCCCCCCGGCGATCAACTGGAATACCTGCATCTCGCGTTCGGAGAGCGAAGCGTGCGGCGGCCCCTCGGCTGCGGCGTCGAGCCCCAGCGCCAGGCGCTGCGCCGTCTCGGGCGTCACATAGGCGCCGCCGCCGGCGATCCGGCGGATCGCCGCCACCAACTGATCGGCGGCGCTCTCCTTGGTGAGATAACCGGATGCGCCGGCCTTGAGCGCGCGCACCGCGTATTGCTCCTCGCTGTGCATGCTGAGCACCAGGATCCGCACCCCGGACTTCTCGCCCTTCACCTGCCGGATCAACTCGATCCCGGAGCGCCCGGGCATCGACATGTCGAGCACCAGCACGTCGAACGGCAACTCGCGCACGCGCGCCATCACCTCGTGACCGTTCGTGGCCTCGCCCACCACCTCGATGTCGCCCGTGTCGGCGAGAATCTCCTTGAGTCCCGTGCGCACGATCGTGTGATCGTCGGCCAGCACCACGCGGATCATGCGGTAGCCTGCCTGCGCTGATGTGCGCGTAACGGGATCGTGATTTCGACCGTCGTGCCGCCTTCGGCCGACCTGAAGATGCGCGCCGCACCGCCCAGTGTCTGCGCCCGTTCCCGGATGCCGAGCACGCCGTAGGACTTGCCCTTTCTCAGGGCCGCCTCGTCTATGCCGCGGCCGTTATCGCACACCTGCACCATGAGGTCTCCGCCATCGCACTTCAGGATCACTTCCACGAGCGAAGCCTGGGCGTGGCGGGCGACGTTGGTCAGAGCTTCCTGCACCATGCGATAGACCGCGGTAGCGAGGGGATCGCGGAATTCGACATCATGCACCTTCGCATCCAGACTCACCAGGATTCCGGACCGCTGCGAAACTTCATGCAACAGGTGCTCGATTGCTGGAATGAGTCCCAGATCGTCGATCATCACCGGGCGCAGGTCGGCCGCGATGCGGCGCACCGCGGCCACGGTGGTATCGACGACCTCTTTCATTCTTGCCGTTCTGTCCACCAGCCGCGTGAGATCCTTGGGCAGGCGCGCGGCCATCCACGACACGTCCATCTTGAGCGCAGTGAGCCATTGCGCAAGCTCGTCGTGCAGCTCGCGCGCGATGCGGACGCGTTCGGCTTCCCGCACCTCGTGCATGACGCCATACAGTTCCCGCAATTCCCGGTGCGACTGCTCCAGCGCCGCCGCGGCTCGCTGGCGCTCGGTGATGTCGCGCAGGATCACGGTATAAAACTTCTCGCCGCCGACCTCGACCTGGGAGATCGACGCATCGATCGGGAATTCTTCGCCGCCCGCTCGCACTCCGGCCAGCACGACGTTCTCGCCCATGCGCCGCATGGTGACCCCCGTCGCCCCGAAGCGCTCGACGTGCGCACGATGCGCCGCGCGAAACCGCTCGGGGATGAAGCGATCGAGCGGCGCGCCGATCGCCTCGCGCCCGGGAGCGCCTCGCGCGGGACAGCGAAATATTTTCTCGGCAGCCGCGTTGAACAGCACGATGTTCTGGTGCTCATCGACGGTGATGATCGCATCCATCGCCGATCCGATAATGGCATTGAGCCGCGCCTCGCTGTCGCGCAGCTGCTGCTGCGCCTGCTGATGCTCGGTCACGTCGGTGATGGTTCCCAGCACACGCAGCGCCCGGCCGCGCGCGTCGCGGCTCACTGCCGTGCCGCGGTTCAAGACCCACTTCCAGCTGCCGTCCTTGCAGCGCAGCCGCAGCTCGGTCGAAAAGGTGTCCACCCTGCCGTCGAGGCACGCCTGATTGCCCTGGTGCGCCAACTTGCGGTCCTCAGGGTGAATCAGCTGCAGCCAGCCCTCCCGGCTCGCGGGAATCTCCTGGTCCGAATAACCCAGCATCTGGTGGTAATGGGCCGAGCGGAACGTCTTGCCCGCCACCACGTCCCAATCCCACACGCCGTGGCCGGCGGCCTCCACCGCCCCAAGCCAGCGGCGCTCCGCCTCCGCCACCTCGCCGGCGAGTTCCTGCGCGACCCGCAGCTGGCGGGCCAGCAGGAAGGCTCCCAGCAAGATCACTGCGACCGCAGCGAACGCGCTCACCGCCGCGTATAACGACTGCCGGCGCCATTCCCGCAGCACATAGTCCGTGGTCGATGAGACCGCGATCACCAGCGGATAATCGGGGAGGCTGTGGTAGGCGATCAAGCGCGGATGGCTATCGACCAGCCCCGTCGTGCGCAGCACGCCGCTCGAGGCAGCCGGCATCGCCGAACCGAACAGCGCGTGGGCCGTGAACGACCGGCCGAGTTCCGCGCCCTCCTGGGGAAAGGCGGTCAGCAGAATACTGTCCCTGCGAAACAGGAACACGCGTCCCATCGGGCCCAGTTCGAGCGACCGGTAGACCTCATGAAAATACGGCACCGCAAACGCGGCCGTCGCCACGCCGAGAAATTTGCCGTTCGCCCCGCTGATGCGCCGGCTTACGGGGTGCGTCCATTCCTGGATCACGCGCCCTTTCACCGGCACGCCGAAAAAAAGCCGCGGGTCGCGGGCGTCGCGCTGGGCTGCAAAATAATCGCGATCGCCGTAATTCACTGGCGGCACCGGCAACGCCTCCGAATGCGCGACGAGCCTGCCGTCCGGGCTGATAATGAGCAGCGAACGCAACTGGGGCAGTTCCGCCACGCGCTGGTGCATGCCCCGGTGCAACACCTGCTCCGAGAACACGCCCGCGGCGACCTGCCCGCTGTACTCTTCAGCGGTTGCGCGCAGGGCAATGTCCACTGTCAGCACGCCCTGGCGGGTCTGCTCGGCGAGCGCCACCGCGATATTTTTCAGATGCCATTCGCCGCCGGCGAGCGCGGCGCTGCGGTAGAGCCAGAGCGCCACCGCAGTGCCCGAGATGACGACGAGCACGAGCAGGCCGCCGGCGATGAACACGGCGCGGCGCGAGAGGTTTTTCAAGGCAATGCCAAGCATAGCGGTCCCGTTTAATACACCGGATTATAACTGGCGACCGCCGCAGATCCCCGGAATCCGCTTCGCTTCTTCCGGGCTACGGCGGGTATAGTGGGTGTAGCCCGGATGGAATGAAATGAAATCCGGGGAGGGAGAAGCGGGAATGAAGGCCCGGGGGAAAACGGGGACGACTGCCCCCCCAAGAAGAACAGCGGAAACGAAGGCCCCCCAAAAAAACCGAGATCCCGGAATCCGCTTCGCTTCTTCCGGGCTACAGCGGCTCAGGGCTGCAGTACGTATTGTCCCGGCGCTTCCGCGAGCGGCGGCGGTGCTTCGATCCCGGTGTCTTGAATGACGTGCGTTTCCTGCATGGAATCATTCTCGCGCGGCAGAGCGCAAACAGCTTGACCCAGATCAACATTTCCGTGGGCGGCCCTCTCTACACTTCTTATTGTGGCGTGCGCATCGAATCGGTTGCGCAGGACCTTTTACCGTGATCATGAACGAACATAACTCGCTGAGCGCATGGCAGATATCTGAAGCCGGATTTCCGCGGAGCGGCACGCCGGAACAGCAATTGAAGTTTCTGCTGCGCTATGCGATTCTCGCGCCGTCCACCCATAACTCCCAGCCCTGGCGCTTTCGCATCACGGGGGCGATGCTCGACTTGTTCGCGGATTACGAGCGTTCCTTGCCGATCGCCGATCCGAAAGACCGTGAGCTTCTGATCAGTTGCGGCGCGGCGCTCTTCAATCTGCGAACCGCCATGAACTACTTCGGCTGCGTCGGCGAGGCGCGACCGTTTCCTGACCCGCGCCGGCCGGAGATCATGGCGCGCGTGACTCTGGACACATTGAGGAGCCAGGACAGCGGGTGGCCGGAGCTATTCAAGGCGATTACCCGCCGCTGCACGAATCGCGGTCCCTTCGCGCCGGAGGCAGCGCCGCCCGGGCTCGATGAGGCCATGCGGGAGGCGGCCCACGTGGAAGGCGCGTGGCTTGCGACTTTCGAGAGCGCGCGTTCCAAGGAGACAGTCGGTTTTCTGGTCGCCAAGGGCGATCGGATCCAGTTCGACAAGCCGGAATTCCGGCGGGAGCTCGCGAGCTGGCTGCATTCGCCGCGTGACAACGACGGGCTGCCCGCTTACGCCAAAGGCGCGCACGAACTGCTGGGCTTCACGACGCCGGCGGTCGCCTTCCTGGTGCGCACCTTCGATTTCGGAAACGGCATCGCGGCGCGCGACAAGGAACTCGCCACGGGATCCCCGCTGCTCGCCTGCCTGGGCACGGCGCGCGACACGCCTCTGGAATGGCTCAACGCGGGACAGGCCTTGCAGCGGGTGCTGCTCATTGCCACCGCGCATGACTTCCACGCCTCATTCCTCAACCAGCCGATCGAGGTGGCGCAGTTGCGGCCTGCACTGGGTGCGCTGTCCGGACATAAAGGCTACCCGCAAATTCTATTGCGCATCGGCCGCGGCGCACCGGCCAAACACACGCCGCGACGTCCGCTGGAGGAGGTTCTCGTCAACGGGGCGAGCACAGCGTAACCTCCTGCGCGTCAGGCCGATCGCCCGCTTCGCCCGGTGTAAGATGAGCGATCCGCATCGCTCGTTTCGAATTAGACGAGCGAGAACGTGGTGTTGGCCCGAGGTTCGATCATGGAAACGACAGCACCCTTTCCGCACGAAGACTACGACACCCTGCGCTCGCAGCCCGACATCGGACGCTTCGTGAGCCAGCTGACGAAGGAGTCATTCGCGCTGGTCCTCGCCGGCGGCCGCGGCACCCGGCTGAAGCAGCTCACCGATGAGCGCGCCAAACCGGCCGTGCCGTTCGGCGGGAAGTTCCGCATCATCGACTTCACGCTGTCGAACTGCGTGAATTCCGGTGTCCGCCGCATCGGGGTGGTCACGCAATACAAGGCGCACAGTCTGATCCGGCACATCCAGCACGGCTGGAGTTTTCTCGACGGGCGCTTCGGCGAATTCATCCAGCTGCTCCCCGCCCAGCAGCAGGTGCAGGAATCATGGTACCAGGGGACCGCAGACGCGGTGTTCCAGAATCTCGGCGTGCTGCGCCGGCATGCGCCGCGATTCGTGCTGGTGCTCTCCGGTGACCACATCTACAAGATGGACTACGGCAGGTTGCTCGCGTCGCATGTCAGCAAGCAAGCGGATATGACGCTGGCCTGCGTGGAGGCGCCGCTCGAACAGGCGAGCGGACTCGGCGTGATGGCGGTGGATCCCGACTGGCGCATCGTCGCTTACGCCGAGAAGCCGCCGACGCCGCAGCCGATGCCCGGCAAACCGGACTTCGCGCTCATCAACATGGGCGTCTACGTTTTCAGCGCCGATTTTCTGTACGAGCAGCTTATCCGCGATGCCGACGATCCGCGCTCGTCGCACGATTTCGGCAAGGACGTGATCCCCCACGTCGTCCCCCGCTACCGGGTGTATGCTCACCGCTTCGCCGACAGTTGCATCGGCGTGGAACCGGACGGCGCGCCATACTGGAGAGACGTCGGCACCGTCGACGCCTACTGGGAGGCCAACCTGGAGTTGACCAAGGTCGTCCCCGCTCTCAATCTCTACGATCGCTCGTGGCCGATCTGGACGCATCAGGAACAGTTGCCGCCCGCCAAATTCGTTTTCGACAGTGACGAGCGACGCGGCGAGGCGCTGGACTCCGTCGTGTCCGGCGGCTGCATCATCAGCGGGGCGACGGTGCGGCGGTCCCTGCTGTTCTCGGACGTGCGCGTGCATGACAGCCTGGTGGAGGATTCGGTCATCCTGCCGCAGTGCGAAATCGGGCCCCATGCCGTTGTGAAACGTGCGATCGTCGACCGCGGCTGCCGGATCTCCGACGGCATGCAGGTCGGCCTTGACCCCCAACTCGACCGTCAGCGCTTTCACGTCTCCGAGCATGGTGTTACGCTGATCACCCCGGCGATGCTCGGTCAGCCGGTATTCAAGGTGCGGTGAGGGATGGGCGCAAGGAAACCGGATGCCTGGGACCACGTATCACGTTGAAGTCAATCCCGCTTTGCCGGAGCGGCTCGCCCGGCTGGAAGAACTCGCCAACAATCTCTGGTACAGCTGGGACCGTCCCACCCGCGCCCTGTTCTCGCACCTGCACCCCGCGTTATGGAATCTGGTGGGGCACAGCCCGAAGGCGTTTCTCAAGCGCGTGGATGAACAACGCCTGCTGGAAGCCGCGCAGGACCCGGTTTTCCTCGGCACGTATAACCGGGTGCTGTCGGAATACGACACGTACCACAAAGAGCCGATACGCGGCAGTCCAGGCAATCTGGGCCCGAATGACCTCATCGCCTACTTCTGTGCCGAGTTCGGATTTCACGAGAGCCTGCCCATCTATTCCGGCGGGCTCGGCATCCTCGCCGGCGATCATTGCAAGGCGGCAAGCGACATGCGCCTGCCGTTCGTGGGCGTGGGTCTGCTCTACCGTCAAGGCTATTTCCATCAAAGCATAGACCGGGACGGCAATCAGCAGGCCGTCTACACCGATTCCGACTTCGAGGAGCTGCCGATCACGCCGGTCGCGGGCCATGACGGCGGCGGCGACCTGCGCGTCGCGATCGACCTGCCTGGGCGCGCCCTGCAGGCGAGGGTGTGGCAAGTGCGTATCGGGCACGTGATGCTGTATTTGCTCGATACCGATCTGGAGGAGAACGAAGCACACGACCGCGACATCGCGCATCAGCTTTATGGCGGCGATCGCACGACGCGGATCGAGCAGGAGATCGTCCTCGGTGTGGGCGGTGTGCGTGCGCTGCTGGCCCTGGGGCTCAGACCGACGGCGTGGCATATCAACGAAGGCCATGCGGCGTTTCTCGTGTTGGAGCGCATTCGCATGCTCGTCACGCAGGGGCTCGACTTCGCATCCGCACTGGAAGCGGTGGCCTGCAATACCGTTTTCACGACCCATACCGCGGTAGCGGCGGGACACGATCATTTCACCACCGAGATGATCCGGCACTACTTCGAGCGGTGGTGCCGCGACCACGACATCGGCCTCAAGGAGCTGCTCGCCCTCGGTCATGCGGGAGAGAGCGCGGACTTCAACATGACGGCGCTCGCGGTGCGCGGCTCGCGTTTTCAGAATGGCGTGAGCCGCATCCACGGCGGCGTCTCGTCGCGCATCTGTGCCGGTCTGTGGCCGCAGATCGAGCCCGACCAGAACCCGGTGTCCTATGTGACGAACGCGGTCCATGTGCCGACGTTCCTCGCGACCGACTGGAATGATCTCTTCGACCGCTATCTCGGCCACGGCTGGAGTCAGCGCCTCGACGACCCGGGATGCTGGTCGAAGATCTATTCGATTCCCGACTACCTGTTCTGGAGCGTGCGGCAGTCGCTGAAATCGCAGATGCTGTACCTCATACGCCACCGCATCGCCGAGCAGAACGCGCGCAATCACGGCTCGGAAGCGCATCTCGACCGCGTGCTTGCGCTGGCCGACCCCGCCAATCCCAACGTGCTGACCATCGGTTTCGCGCGTCGTTTCGCCACGTACAAGCGTGCGACATTGCTGTTCCAGGACCTGAAATGGTTGCAGGAAATCGTGTCCGATCGCGAGCGGCCGGTGATCTTCCTCTTCGCGGGCAAGGCGCACCCCGCCGATCAACCGGGCAAGGATCTCATCCGGCGCATTGCGGAAGTCGCGCGCATGCCGGAATTCGAGGGCCGTATCCTGCTGGTGGAGGGCTACGATCTTCAGCTCAGCCGGCGGCTGGTGTCGGGCGTGGACGTGTGGCTCAACAATCCTGTTTATCCCCTGGAGGCCTCCGGCACTTCCGGCATGAAAGCCGCCATGAACGGGGTGATCAACCTGTCCGTGCTCGACGGCTGGTGGGCCGAAGCCTGTGACGGCAGGAACGGCTGGGCGATCAAGCCGGCCACGAGCACGAGCGACGACGGGCGCCGCAACCAGGAAGAAGCGCGTACGCTCTACGAACTCCTGCAGGACAGCGTGATCCCGCTCTATTACGGCCGGGGTCCGGCCGGCTACTCACCCGGCTGGCTGGCCATGGCCAAGCACGCGATCGCGACGGTGCTGCCGCATTTCAACTCCACGCGCATGCTCTCCGAATATCTCACCCGCTTCTACGTCCCGGCGGCAAGCCAGGGGCGCCGCTACCTGCAGGAGGGGTGCAGCGCCGCGCGCGAGGTGGCGGCATGGAAGGCGAAGGTGCGGGCCGCCTGGCACCAGACCGCAGTCCGGCGCCACGACCATGCGCCGCGCCGCATTCACTTTGGCGAATCAATCCGGGTGGAGGTCGCGGTAAACCTCGATGGCCTTGTCCCTTCCGACGTGGTGGTGGAACTGATGGTCGGAAGACCGGGCCGGCTCGCGGAGGACCGCGTGCAATCGTACCGCCTCGACCACGTGGGACCGGTCGACAAGGGAAAAGAACACCTGTTTGCGCTGGAGATTGCGCCCGAGCTGTGCGGCAAGCTCGAATACCACATCCGCGTCTATCCCTACCACGAGCTGCTGACCCACCGCTTCGAAATGGGCATGATGCGCTGGCTCTAGTTAGCCGTGGGAGGGGCTCTCCCTGTGGGAGGGGGCTTGCCGGTGGGAGGGGGCTTGCCCCCGATTGTTTCAGCTTCTCCCACACGCTATAGCCAAATGGCATCCCACAGCGGGTAGTTGAACCGCCCCGAGAGCGCCGTTGTGGGAAACAGCTTTCCGACGAGCATCCATGAAAGACACCGATTGCCTCACCTTTCTCCAGGCGGTGCTGCCGCGGCTCGGCATGCGCTGGGCGGGCTTCCGCAGAGTCCGCAAGCTCGTGTGCAAGCGCGTAAGCCGAAGATTGAGAGAATTGGGCGTCCGGGACCTTCACGCCTATCACGCCTATCTTGAAAACAATCCGGCGGAGTGGCGCACGCTCGACGCGTTCTGCCGGATCCCGGTCTCGCGCTTCTACCGCGACGGCGGCGTTTTCGACCACCTCGAGCGCCAAGTGCTTCCGGCACTCGCCGAGAACGCCGCGCGCCGCGGGCGGCACGAGCTTGCATGCTGGAGCGCCTGCTGCGCCTGCGGCGAAGAGCCTTATACGCTCGCTGTCCTCTGGCGCTGTCGCCTGGGGCACCGTTACCCGCAGTTGCGACTGCGTGTGGTAGCCACCGATATCGACGCGCATCTCCTGGGACGCGCCCGCAACGGCTGTTACGGCGCGAGCAGCCTCAAGGCGCTGCCGCCAGACCTGCTTGCTGCGGCGTTCGCGCCATCCGGTACGCAGCACTGCATCCGCGACGAATTTCGCCAGATCGAATTCCTTCAGCAGGACATCCGCCAAACGGTGCCGGAAGGCGTGTTCGATCTCGTCTTGTGCCGCAACGCCGTGCTCACCTACTTCGCGCCGGCGCTGCAGCGTCAGGTAATGAAACGGGTCGTCGCGCGGCTCCGCGCCGGCGGCGCGCTGGTGGTCGGCATCCATGAATCGTTGCCCGAAGACTTCAGCGAACTCGCGCCCTGGCCGGGCGGCCGGGCCACCTACCGCAAGTTCGAGCCCGGTGCGGGCTGAAGCTGCCGGTGCGCGAGGCGCCGACTGCCGTTCACTGTGCGGGACGTGTTCTCATGTCGGCGCCTCCTCGTTTGGCGCTCGGCGGCGCACCCGTCTTCTCGCGGGAATGGGGTGGTGCACCACTCGCTTCAAACCGCTGGGTGATCTCGCGCTCCGCCGCCAGCCAGTCATCGACTTCGCCGCCGGCAGTGAATCCGCGCTGCTGGGCGCGATAGTATGCCGCTTCCGCGACCATGCGCCGGCGCTCATCCTCCGACAAGCTTGTTTCGCTGTTGCCGCCGAGCGTCGCCTTGTCTTTGCCTTGCGTTGCGGAGAGGGGCTTCTTCCCCCTACCCGCAGTTTTTTTGCTGTGTCTGGTGGACATCGTGGATTCCTCGCGTGTAACCATGAAGACAGCCGACAGGGACCGGGCGCACCCGCGGCGATCCTGCCTGATCTCGCCCCGACGCGTTTCAGTGATGCGCCTTCCTGAAAGTCTAGCCGTCGGCGGCCATTCTTTCAATTGCGATCGCCTCATCCTGCACGGGCAAACACGCCAGGTTGATGTATATCAAATCGTTAATGGCCGCGAATCATTATAGTCTCTGCATGGGGCGAGCCTCTGACTTGCAGGAAGCGCGCTCTTTTGGTGCAAACGAAGATCCGGCAAGCTCAAGGGACCGCGAAACGACAAACTGCGAGACGATACTGATGAAACTACTGCGTGTGGGTTTGCCGGGACCGCCGTCCAGGACGGTCCTCTCCAGGGCGGGTGTCCTGATCCTGGCGCTCGGGCTATCCGGTTGTTTCACTGCCCAGATTTTCCCAACCTCGCAGGAACGCGACATCTCGCTGCGCTCCGGTGATCTGGCGGCGTCCGGCATCGCATTCATCACGCCGTCCTCGGCCACCGGGCAGGAGGAAGAGAAGCAGGCGCTCGCGATGATCTTTGCCGAGGTATTCAAGCAGCAGCGTCCGGGCGTTCGCGTCGTTGGACTGCCGGAGTCCCTGAACGCGATCAACAAGGCGGCGCTCGCCGATGTCTACAAGCAGATGTATCACGACTACCGCGACACGGGGCTGTTCAAGCGTGACATCCTGAAACAGGTCGGCGCCGTCACCGGCGCACGCTATATTGCCCAGATCAAGCTGCAGGGATTCGAACAGGGGGCAAAAGAGCGCTTCGGTGCTTTTGGCTTCCGCATTGTGGAAACCACCTTCGCCAGCATTCGAATCTTTCTTCAGATCTGGGACAGTCACGACGGCACCATCGCCTGGGAAGGCATGCAGGAAATGCACTACGCCAAAGACAGGATTACCGACAAACCGGTGACGCTTCACTCGGCGGCCGAGCGCACGGCGCGGGATCTCATCGCCAAGCTGCCATAGAGGGACGCTAATCGGCGGGCGAAAGCTTGACGATCCTCGGCTGCACCAGGTTTTCGAAGTCTTTGTAGGTCATTCTGAGCAGTTCCGTGTGCGACCCGGCATTGAACGCGATCTCCTCGTCGGCGGCCAAGGCCCCTGCCGCAAAGACCTCCATCCCGTAGAGATTGCCGAAGGGCGGCATTGCCCCCAGTTCACACCCCGGGAATTTGTCCTTGAATTCGGCCTCGCTCGCAAGCTCGGCTTCGCTCGCCCCCGCCGCCGCCTTCAGCAGATTCAAATTTACCTTTTGGGAAGCGGGGAGAACAGCCATGGCCAACCTTCCATCGAGTTTGACCACGACCGTCTTGGCCAGCTTCCCGCCCCGAATGTGGGCAGACTGTGCGGTTTCCTGGGCGGTGTACGCGGGCGAATGCATGATGGTCACATACTTGATGTTGTGCTCATCCAGAAAATGTTTCAATCGGCTTACCGGCATCGTAACCTCCTGAGTCGACGTTTCAATTTCGCGGTGCACAACGCCTGACCGCTAAACCGCGGCCTGGCGCGCGGGACCGCAGGCGAATATGCGGTGATCGTGCTTCATGGATTGCCGACAGGTATCAGGTACAGCGCCTGTTCGGTTCCGGGCATCTGCAGCGACTTGCTCACCTGGTCGTCATCGAAAGCCCCCACTACCACTGCACTCAGTCCCAGCGCAACGGCCTGCAACAAGACGTTTTGCGCGGCGTGGCCGATTTCGATATGCACATACCGGGTTCCCCGTTCATGGTACTTGTCGGTCGTGCGCGTTTCCACTGCGGCGAAGACCAGCACGACGGCGGCCCGTTTCACGAAATCCTGGTTCAGTGCGCCGCTCGCCAGCTCACGACCGTGGTCCCCTTCAACCCATTGCCTCAGGCGGTGAACTTCGGGCAGATATTTGTAAACGCCCGGTGCCAGCCCATCCACGTTTCGCGCCGCAAGATAGAGTTCGATCGGATAAAGTGCGCCCGCGGATGGCGCGCTGCGCAGACCATCGGCGCTGGTGACACCCTGCGCCGCCCACGCGAGCTGGGCCGCTTCCGCGAGCGCGAGCGGCTCGTCGCCGAATGCGCGCACCGAACGCCGCCGCTGCAAGGCCGCCTCCAGCGAGCACCCGCTTTCCAGCCTCGGCGTCGGCAAGGCTATCGATCTGACCGGGTAGTCCATTCTGTTGTCCGGAGTCACGGTCAATGCTCCAATGACATCGCCACTTGAAAAATACGCCGGTTTCGAGCTGACGCTTTGATCCAGGTCAACAGTGATCGACGGCCCTATCCGGCCATTGTCCTGCATCGCCCGCGGGACATCCCGGTTGCAGCAGCCGACTCTACAAAGCCTGCTATCGGCCTAGCGCGTTTCGATCCAGCGCAGGATTTCCGGCCACAGTCGAGCGTGCGCGCGCTTTCCGACCAGCGGGCCGACGTGTTGCAAACATACCCCGGCCTCCCTTTGATACTCGAGCACCGACTTGTCTTCGCTGCCGGCCGCATCGAGAAAGGGCTGCACCGCCGGTCGTGGCACGATGCTGCAGTCGGGGTCCACGACGCAAAGCAGCGGAACCGTGATGCGGGATGGCGCAGCGGCTTTGCCGCCGATCGCAAGGCTTCCGCGCACGAAGCGATCCTCATGGACGAGCAGATGCACGATGTCGGCGAACAGACGTCGCGGCATTGGGAACTCGTCGAGTGTCCAGCGCTCCACACGCAGATAGTTGCGCAGCATTCCGGAATCGGGGAAGCTTTGCACCAGATCGAGCCAGCGCTCCCATCCGAACGCCTCGGGTGAGGCGCGGAAGCTCATGGTGCTGATAAACGATCCCGGCACGGATTCCGGCAGCCGCGCCAGATCGACGTCTGCGACGGTACGCCCGAAGATCCCCGCGTCCGGACCGAAATGAAGGGGCGTGGCGATCAGGACAAGCCCGCGAATGCGTTCCGGATGAAGCGCCGCGAAAATGGCGGCCAGCAGCCCGCCCAGCGAATGCGCAACCAGAATCGGCGGCTCGCCTCCCGCCGCCTCGAGGCAAGCGAGAATCAGTCGATCACCAAACTCGGCGAGCCCGAAGTCGGGGCCCGCGGGCTGCCACTCGAGGAGAAACACGCGTTCGCCGCCCGCCACGCAGCGCTGCACGACGTTCACCTCCGGGGAGAGGTCGAAGATGTACGCCCGCTTGATCGGCGCGGGTACCAGCAGCAGCGGCGGACGAGCATTGGGCCGGGCGCGATAGCGCTTCAGGCTCACCCCCGGTTCATTGAAGACGCTCTCGCCATGACTTTCGACTGGGCCGAAACCCAGCGCGTCGAAGCTCGCCCCCTGCAGTCGGCGCAGGTGATCGAGATTTTCGAAGGCAGCCCAATCGAAAGCGTGCGTCTGCATCATGCGCTTTCCTGAGTTGGCGACACCGGCAGACGCGCAGTTCAACGCGGGTCGCCGGTATGGCCACCGTGGAGTCGGTCGTCGTCTTCGATCTGCGTCAGCAACTCGACGATGCGGCGGGCGCCCTCCGCGGTGACAAGGAGTTCCCGCGGGGCGCGTCCACCGAGTTGAACGCTCGCCCGATCGAGCCATGCGGCAGCCTTCTCGCGGTCGCCGAATACGCGCGTCGCGAGTTCGCCAACATATGCGGCATCGTAACGGTGCATGGAAACAATGTTACTCCGACGGGCAATCGGAGCCCACAGGTCGGGCGTCGCGGCGACTCCAACGATCGTCAAGGACGCTTCGGAGAGGATTGCCGCTCCCAGCGAACCCGCAGCAGCTTTTCTTCGGGATTGTAATGAGACTGCAACCGGCCACGGTGGGCGTGCCGCAGCGCTTCGCCGATGCCGTGCGCAAGGTGGATGTCCGTTGTCGTCACCAGAAGACCGCCATCCTCTTCCACAATGTCCATGATGCGTTGCAGCGGATGCTCCGCCTTTGCTTTTTGCTCGACGTGGCGCACGAGATTCACCAGCTCGGCGCGGTACTGCGATACGTAGTCGCCTTCGAGCTGGACATAGCCCGCGGGAAAACGGTCGTGGACGCGGTGGCAAGCCGGGCACGTCGCGCTCTCCGCCCCTTCGGGCCGCGGCAGCCATTGCCACCTGCCCTTGTGAAAGACAGCGCCGCATTGCGGGCACACGGCCGGCTCCTGCAGCTTGCCGCGCGCTTTATAGCTGTCGTGCACCTGTTCCTGAAACAGCTTGCTCCTGTAGACCGGCTGCCGGCCTGGTCTTACCGCTTTTCTATGCATGTGTCGGGACTCCTTGGCAAGGCGCTCGCCATTGAATTACATATGCCGCAGGGAATGCCTGGAATCATGAT
>JACQOK010000242.1 GCA_016202565.1 Betaproteobacteria bacterium
GCGAATTCCCGGCGTGCCGCGCGCAACGCTCGCGTTCAAGGACGGGCGGGTATCGGCCTTCAGCGGCTGCAACAGCGCCAACGCCGCCGCGTATCAAACCGACGGCCGGCTCGAAGTGGCCGCGCTCACCGCCACCCGCCGTGGTTGCCCCGAACCGCTCAATACGTTCGAGGCGCGCTTCTTCAAGCTGCTGCGCTCCCAGCCGGTGTATCGCGTCGACAGCGATACGCTGACCCTGCTGGACGGCGATCACAGCGCCAGATTCCGGCGCGTCGCCGATGGTCCGGCCGGGGGTGCGTCCCGCTCCCCCTAATGGCGGTAGAATTCGCGGGTGGCAGAAACCCATCCAGCATTGAACGAAGCGACCGTCGAGCACGACCCGATCGCGCAATTTGCACAGTGGTACGACGAAGCGTGTGCGGTGGAACGCCCGCTGCCGCATGCGGCGGCGCTCGCCACGGCGACCCGCGGCGGCAGTCCGTCGGTGCGCATGGTGCTATTGAAGGGCTTCGATGCGCACGGCTTCGTGTTTTTCACCAACCACAAGAGTCGCAAGGGTCGCGAACTGGGAAAAAACGCGCGGGCAAGTCTCCTGTTCTACTGGGGAACCCTCGAACGGCAGGTACGCATCGAGGGGCGCGTTGCCAAGGTCTCACGGCGCGAATCGGATGACTACTTCCGGACGCGCCCGCGTGGCAGTCAACTCTCCGCCTGGGCTTCACCGCAAAGCGAAGTGCTGGCCGACCGCGCCGACATCGAGCTGCGATACGCGGCCGCAGCGGAAAAGTACCCCGACGAGGTTCAGCGCCCGCCGCACTGGGGCGGCTACCGATTGGTTCCGGCAGCGATCGAATTCTGGCAGGGACGCGAGGACCGGCTGCACGACCGGCTGCGCTATCGCCGCGCGCGCGACGGCCGCTGGCGCATCGAGCGGCTGGCGCCATAAGCTGTTACGTTAAGGGCGCGCAGCCGGCCTGGCGCGCTAGGCGACAGCTTCGCGCAGGGTGACGAACTCTTCGGCGGTGGTAGGGTGGATGCCGATGGTCGCATCGAACTGGCGTTTGGTGGCGCCGCATTTCAGCGCCACCGCGAAACCCTGGATGATCTCGCCCGCCTCGGGTCCAACCATGTGCACGCCGAGCACGCGCTCGCTCGCCTCGTCCACCACGAGCTTCATCAGCACCTTTTCGGCTCTGCCGGTCAGCGTGTGCTTGAGCGGCGTGAAGCTCGTGCGGTAGATCGCAACGCTCAGGCCGCGGCGGCGCGCCTCGGCCTCGGACAGCCCCACGGTACCGACGTTGGGATGGCTGAAAATCGTCGTGGGAATGTTCTCGTATTCGAGAGTGCGCCCGCTCTGGTTGAAGAGGCGGTCGGCCACGACCATGCCTTCGGCGAGCGCCACCGGTGTCAGCAGCATGCGGTCGATGGCATCACCGATCGCGTGGATCGAGGGAACGCTCGCCTGAAAATTCGCGTCGACGATCACCGCGCCGTTTTCCGCGAGTTTCACGCCGGCGTTTTCGAGCCCCAGCCCGCGCGTGTTCGGCGCGCGCCCCGTCGCGAGCATCACCCCGTCGGTCTCCAGCACCGTACCGTCGGTAAGGGTCGTCGCGAGCGGGGTGCCATTCCCGATTTCCACGATATTGCGGCCGTAGAGGATGCGCACGCCCTTGTTCGTCATCTGCTCGCCGAGAAAGCGGCCGAGATCGGCGTCGAACGATTTGAGTAACCGCTCGCCGCGATAGACGAGCGTCGTCTCCACGCCGAGCCCGTTGAAAATCGACGCAAACTCGACCGCGACATAGCCGCCGCCGATGATCACCACCCGGCGCGGCAGCTGCGTCAGATGAAACGCCTCGTTCGAGGTGAAACCGAGTTCGGCGCCGGGGATGGGCGGCTTCACCGGCCAGCCGCCGGTTGCGATCAGAATGTGCGCCGCAGTGTAACGCTTGCCGCCGATCTCGACCGTATGCGGATCGACCACCGTCGCGCGAGCGCGGAAAAGTGCGACCCCCGATCCCTTGAGCAGCTTTTCGTAGACGCCGTTGAGCCGCGCAATCTCCCGATCCTTGTTTGCAATTAGCGTTTCCCAATCGAAGGCGGGCGCGTCGGGCCGCCAGCCGTAGCTCATCGCGTCTTCGAAGTCTTCGCGGAAGTGCGCCGCGTAGGAGAAGAGCTTTTTCGGGATGCAGCCGACGTTGACGCAGGTGCCGCCGAGATAGCGCTCCTCGGCAATCGCCACGCGCGCACCGAAGCCGGCCGCCCACCGCGCAGCGCGCACGCCGCCCGAGCCGGCACCGATGGTAATGAGATCGTAATCATATCGAGACATGCACGCCCCCCGAATCAGCGGAAAGGCGCCATGATAATCGATGAACGTCGATTGGAAATGCGGCGTTCCACCGGCCTGGCGGCGGCTCAGCCGCGAATCTCGATCAGGTCAAGTCGGCTGCCGTCGGGTAGCCGCGCGGTGAGGGCCGACTCCAACGCGTCGAGCCAATGGAAGGAAGGGCAAAGCCCGGCGACTTCAGGTTCAAGCACCGTGAGCTTGTCGCGAATGCGCGCCTCCAGCGAGGTGCGCAAACCGGCGGCGCGGTCCGTCAACGCAGCCGCCGCGGCAAGATCGCCCTGAAGCGCGACCTCCAGCGCCCGCTGCGCGAGATCGCCCGCGACAAGGGGCAGGACATCGGCGACGATTTCTCCCATATAGCGGTTGAAGGCAGCGCCCTGCCAGTCCTTGGTGGTCGCGCTGTTCGCGATACGGGTCTTCAAATTGCGCGCCCGCGCCTCCAGCCGGGCGTTGAGCTTCGGATCGGCGGCGGACCGCGGCGACACGTTCGCCGCCTCCTCGCGCACCGCCACCACGGCCAGATCCACGCCGCGGCCGGCGAGCGCCTTCACCCGCGGAAGCAGCGCGCGCACGGCGGCTTCATACGCGCTGATGCGCTCGCGGTCCCCGGCGTCCAGTGCCACCGCGACACCGTTGACGGCCAGGCGGCCGCGGCGCATTTCCAGACGCTGCCCTGCCGGAATCCTGCGCTCGAACAGCAACGCGGCGTCGCCCACCGTGAGATCATAGCGGCTGCGCGCGCGGCACACCTCGTCGAGCGTGCGCGCCTGGGCCGGCGCGATCACCAACAGGCTCAGTACCGCGCCGGCAAGCACTCGACCGATATGAACTGTTGTTCCTCTCAATGGGTTTGATGCCGCCACCGCTTCACGCGTCACGCGTCACGCCTGTTCCATGTGGCGGGGGATTGCTGGCGCAGGCCTTGAGCGTTGCTTCATGATTGGAACACGGTGCCGCCGGAAAATTCCGGCAGCAGGCACCGCGGACGTGACCCGGTCGGGCAGCGCGGTGCCGGCCAGCATGCTATCATCGCCCGCAAAAATTGGTCCGGTAATCCGGCCGCTTCGCTTAAGGCCCGCATCGGATGCCGCTTCCACGCTCTTTCGCCAGTGGTGCCGCGTGACGTTGCGCTCGGCGCCCCTTCACTTCGCGCCCCCGGCGGCAATATTGATTGCCGCCTATATGCTGATCCCGCACGCCGATACGCTGCCCTCCTCGCTCGCCGGACTCAAGGTCTACGGACCTTATCTTCTGCTCGCGCTGGGCGCCGCGGTAAGTCTCGCGTTTCAGCGCGGGCGCGCGTTGTTCGCCGTGCTCACATTCGCCGCGGCCCACCTTGGCCGCCAGTTGTTCCTGCAACCGGGATCGGCCGAGTCCACGGCGTACACCGTGTTCGCGGCGCTGTGCGTATTCGTGCCGTTTAACCTTGCGGCACTGAGCCTGCTGCGTGAGCGCGGCATATTCAACGCGCATGGTGTCCAGCGCATGGCGGTCATCCTCGTCGAGCTGGCATTCGCGGCGTGGATTCTGCGCTCGGGAAAGATGGGATTCGCCCGATGGGTATATACCCCTCTCGCCGAGACGGGGCTGTTTGCGACATCGCCGATGCCGCACTTCGGTCTCGCCGCGATCGCGCTCAGCCTGTTCATAACGCTCTCGGTCTGGTGGGTAAGGCGGTCCGCCGTCGATCTCGGGCTCGCGGGCGCGGTGATTGCCTTCGGCCTTGCCGCAAACGGGGTGACATCGCCCACCGCGTTCGAGGCATTCATTGCGGCAGGCGCGCTGATCCTCACCGTCGCCTTGATGCAGGACACCTTTCGCATGGCGTTCCGCGACGAGCTTACCGGGCTGGCCAGCCGCCGCGCACTGAACGAACGGCTGGCGAGCCTGGGCCGTCGCCATACGATCGCGATGCTCGATGTCGATCGCTTCA
The DNA here is from genome assembly GCA_016202565.1 of Betaproteobacteria bacterium. Lineage (GTDB taxonomy): Bacteria > Pseudomonadota > Gammaproteobacteria > Burkholderiales > SG8-41 > DSOT01. The sequence continues at coordinate 4,284 of JACQOK010000242.1, forward strand.
AGGGACTGAACGATCGCTTCGGCCACGACGTGGGCGATCAGGTATTGAAGATGGTCGGCGCCCGTCTTCTTCGCGTGGGCGGCGGAGGCAAGGTCTATCGCTACGGCGGCGAGGAGTTCACCGTGCTCTTCCCGGGGAAGTCCGTCGACGAAGCGCTCCCTCATCTTGAGGCGCTGCGCGAGGACATCGCGGGCCACAAGCTCGCGCTGCGCCGGCCCGACCGCCCGAAGTCGGGCAAGACACGGCGCGGCGCGGGACATGCCGGTGGGTCGGTTTCGGTGACGATCAGTATCGGTGTCGCGGAAAGTGGCGAGCAGCTCACCACGCCCGAAGACGTGATCCAGGCAGCGGATAAGGCGTTGTACCGGGCGAAGAACAAGGGCCGCAACCAGGTGAGCCGCTGAACCGGCGCGCGCCGGAGTAAAATGCGCACAGCATTTTCGCTCTTTCGCCGGAATCGCCCATGAACCCGATGACCAAGCTTTTCATCGCAGCGGCCGCCTTTCTCGCGGCCCATTACGTGTCGAGCACGCCGCTGCGTGCGAGGCTCGTCGGGGCGCTCGGCACCAATGGCTACCTGGTGCTCTACAGCGCCATTGCCTTCGCAACGCTCGGGGGCATGGTCTGGGCTTACTACCGTGCGCCGTTCGTTGGCTTATGGCACGTGCCGGCGCTGCGCTATGCGCCCCTTGCCGTCATGCCGATAGCCATGGTGCTCATCGTCTGCGGCCTGTTGACGCGCAATCCGACGCTGGTGGGAGCGGAACGGCTGCTGCGGACGGACGAGCCGGCACGGGGCATACTGCGGGTCACGCGCCATCCGCTGATGTGGGGAATCGCGCTGTGGGCGGGCAGCCATCTCCTCGCCCGCGGCGATGCCGCCTCAGCCGTGTTTTTCGGCAGCTTTCTCGTGCTCGCCCTGACCGGCACCATACTGATTGACCGTCGCAAGCGCGCCGCGCTCGGTGCGGACTGGCAGCGTTTCGCAAGCGCGACCTCGAACGTGCCGTTTGCCGCAATTGCCGCTGGCGGCAATCGCTTCAGCGCCTCCGAGGTCGGGTGGGGCCGGTTTCTCGCGGGCCTCGCTCTGTACGCGCTCGTGCTCTGGCTGCACCCGGCGCTTTTCGGCGCCCGCCCGTACTAGAACCGCCACGCGGCGACGCAGGCGCGCGTTTTGGCCACAACGCACCACGCGTCGGTTATTGCGATCGGTTCCAGCCCCGTCACAGGTAGCGCTGGGCGATCCACCACGCCACGCCCGCGATGAACGCAGAACAGGGAATGGTCAGGACCCACGCCCATACGATGGCGCCGGCCACTCCCCAGCGCACGGCCGAAAACTTCCGCGCCGAGCCGACGCCGACGATCGCTCCCGTGATCGTGTGGGTGGTGGATACCGGGATGCCGAGCCCGGTCGCAAGAAACAGCATCATGGCCCCGCCCGTCTCGGCACAAAACCCACCCACCGGCTTCAACTTGGTGATGCGCTGGCCCATCGTCTTAACGATGCGCCATCCGCCGAAAGCGGTGCCGAGCGCGATGGTGATGTAGCAGGCGCTCACCACCCATAGCGGTATGGGTTCGCTCGCGCCGAGCGAACCCGCGGCAATCAGCAGCATCCAGATGATGCCGGCGGTCTTCTGCGCGTCGTTGCCGCCGTGACCGAGACTATAGAGCGAGGCGGACACGAGCTGGAAACGGCGAAACCAGCGGTCCACGCGCCGCGGCGTCGTCCGCATGAAAAGGCGCGACACGATCAGCATCAGGACCGAGCCGAAGACGAAGCCCACCAATGGCGAGATGAAGATGAACGCCACCGTCTTCAGGATGCCGCTCGGCACCAGCGCCCAGGCGCCCGCCTTGGCCAATGCCGCGCCGACCAGTCCGCCAATCAATGCGTGCGACGAACTGGACGGGATTCCGTAATACCATGTGATCAGGTTCCACGCGATGGCGCCGGTGAGCGCGCCGAACACCACGTAGTGGTCCACGATGCTGAAGTCGATGATGCCCTTGCCGACGGTGGTGGCGACCTTGAGCTGGAACACGAACAGCGCGACGAAGTTGAACATCGCCGCCAGCAGCACCGCCTGGTGCGGCTTGAGCACGCGGGTGGACACGACGGTGGCGATCGAATTGGCCGCGTCGTGAAAGCCGTTCATGAAGTCGAAGGCGAGCGCGACGACGATCAGGAACACCAGCACTTCGAAGCTCATGAAAATCGCGCCTTTGTCTTGTTGTTGTTCGGGCCGGGTCGACAGCGGCTTTCGGCCGCTGTTCAGGAATTCTCGAGCACGATCCCCTGGATGATATTGGCCACGTCCTCGCACCGGTCCGTTACCGTCTCCAGGTGCTCGTAGACCGAGCGCAGCTTGATCAGCTCGCGCACGTCCGGTTCGTCGCGGAACAGGCGTGCGATCGCCGCGCGCATGACGTGGTCGGCCTCCGACTCCAGGCGGTCCATCTCGCCGCAGAGCACCATGATCTCCGCGGCATGGTCCATGTTGGGCAGCAGCGCCACGGCGCTTTTCACCTTATCGCAGCAGGCCACACAGATGTCGGCGAGCTTCTTCGCCTCCGGCGTCGGGTGGCTCACGGCGTAAAGGAACATGAGTTGCGCCGAGTCTTCGAGCAAATCGAGTATGTCATCCATCCTGGTGATGAGCTGATGGATGTCCTCGCGGTCGATCGGCGTGATGAACGTCCGGTGCAGCAGCTCGATCGTGCTGCGCGTGACCTTGTCGGCGCGCTTTTCGATCGACTCGATGTTGTGGGCGCGCCGCTCGAGGTCGTCGCCACTCGCCATCAGCGCCGCGAGTTCGCGACTGCCCTGCACGATGAGTTCGGCATGCTCGTTGAAGAAATCGAAAAATCTGCCTTCGCGTGGTATCAGGCGGCCAAACATGATTTTCTTTCCGTAGCGTTCCCGTTCGGAGCGGTTTCACGCCCGTTCCCGAACAGGGGACCGGGCAGCCGTTCGCGGGTGGAGGTTACGAGGCGTCTAGTGTAGCCGGTTTCGCGTCTACCGCCTAAACGTCGCGCCCAAGGTATACTCTCGCACATTTTTTCCGCATCCGGCTCCCGCGTGGCGACACCGCCTTCTGAACGCCATTGGGTCGACGGACTGCTGGCCTGGTACTTCGTGAGCGTCTGGGGGGCGGGTTTCCTGGCCACGAAGATCGGATTGCAGCATGCCGCGCCCTTCACCTTCCTCACGCTGCGTTTCGCGTTCGGCATCGCCTGCCTCATTCCGATCGTGCTCATCACGCGGCCGCGCTTTCCCGCGTCACGCTCCGAGTTCGGGCATGTTATTGCCGCCGGCCTCCTGATGCATGCCGTCCATCTGAGCGGCAGTCACTACACGCAGTATCTCGGCATGTCGGCCGGCATCACGGCCCTGCTGCTCTCGGCACAGCCGCTGGTGACCGCGCTCATCGCTGCGCGCTGGATGAACGAGGCGCTTGCCGCGCGCCAATGGGCCGGCATCCTGATCGGCCTCGCGGGGGTAACCCTGGTGGTGTGGCACAAGGTCGACGTTCGCGAGGCAACCCTGGGCAGCCTGATCGCGGTTACGGTAGCGCTCGCCGGCGTGACCGCCGGCACGCTCTATCAGCGCGTGTTCTGTCCGCTGGTGGATCTGCGTTCCTCTTCCCTGATTCAGTTCGCGGCGACCCTCATCGTGCTCATACCGCTTTCCTGGACCGTAGAAGACATGCAGGTGCGCTGGTCATGGGCGCTCGCGGGCGCCATCGCGTTCCTCGTGATCGGCGCCTCCATTCTCGCCGTCAGTGCGCTGCACCTGCTGATGCGCCGCGGGCAGGCGGCGCGGGTTACCAGCCTGCTCTACCTCACGCCGATCTTCGCGGTCGTGCTCGAATGGGCGATGTTCGGCGTGGTGCCCTCGGGCCTGAGCATCGCCGGTATCGTCATCACCGGCGGCGGTGTCGCGCTCGCGCTGTGGCGGTCGGCGCCGCGCTTGGGAGCGGCCCGGCATTCTGGATGATGGTGCTCGCATTGATAGCAGGCGGCTCCTACGCGCGGAGAGTCGAGCGCGCGCCCGGCCCCAAAAAAAACGACCGGCGATCGCGCTCGCACGCGAGGGCCGGTCGCGGGGCAGACGGTGATTACTTGAGGTGCTTGTTGACCAGTTTGGTCATTTCGAACATCGATACCTGACGCTTGCCGCCGAACACTTCCCTGAGCTTGTCGTCGGCATTGATCATGCGCCTGTTCTTGCTGTCCTGCAGACCGTTGCGCTTGATGTAGTTCCAGATCTTCTTCGTGACTTCGGTGCGCGGCATCGCACTGTTGCCGATCACCGCACCCAGCGTGGCGGTGGGTTGCATCGGTTTCATGAAAGCGGCATTCGGTTTGCGTTTCGCTCCGCTCTTTTTCTTAGCGGCGGTTTTCCTGGATTTTTTCTTTGCAGCCATTGAGTGTCTCCCGTTAGTGGTCAGATGTAAGCAACTGGTGTGTTCGCCTTGCCTGTACCGTTGGCACGGTGAGGGAAGAATGCCGAGCCGACATCCACTTGTCAATCTCTTTTAACGTCCGGACAAGCCGTCCGCCAGCCGTTCCCACCTCGGGCAACGGGCGCGGCGCGCCGGCTTCCACGGTGCGATTTGAAACCCGGCCGCGAGACATTCACAATATGCCGGCGGCAAGGGAGGGCGCGCCATGCACGTGACCGAACAAGAGCAAAGCCAAATCAACGAGCTAGTCGCGGAAGCCGAGGCGAAGAGCGGCGCCCAGGTGCTGATCGCCATCGTCGCCAAGACGGATGCCTATCCGGAAATACCATGGAAAGCGTTCGCCATCGGTGCCGCGGTCGCTGCCCTGCTCGTGATGATGGATGCGTTTTATCGCCAGGATTGGCCGAGCGTTCATCCCGGATTCGAGGCGGCAGTCGTTCTGGGCGCGGGCGCAACGCTTGCGCTCCTCACCGTGTTCGCGCCCCCGTTCGCGCGCCTTTTCCTCCACCGCCTGCGGGCGGAGGCGGAAGTTCGCCAGTATGCGCAGGCCATGTTCCTCGAGCGGGGCGTGTTCCAGACCCGCGAACGGGTCGGCGTGCTGCTGCTCATCAGCCTGTTTGAGCGCGAGGTGGTGATCCTGCCCGACGTTGGCGTCCGGCGGCACCTCGCCGATGCGCAGATCGTTACGGTCATCGCGCCGATGCGGCCACTGCTTGCCCGGCAGCGAATCGTGGCGGCTTGCGCGGCCGGCCTCACCGCCCTTGCGGTGGTGCTGCAGGACAAGCTGTTGCCGCCGGCCGCCGCCGGCAACGAACTCCCCGACTCGGTGGTGCAGGAGCGCGGCGCATGAGCGCGTTTTGTCCCCTGCTCTTTTCCTCCGCCCTTCTGCTCGCGGCAGCGCCGCCCGCAACGGCTGCGGACATCCCGTACCTGAGCGGCCGCGTGGTCGACCATGCGGAAATCCTGTCCCCTGCCGCTCGCGAGCGCCTGACCGCAACGCTCCGGGCGCACGAAAAAAACACGACCAACCAGATCGCCGTGCTGACGGTCCCGACCCTCCACGGCGAGAGCATCGAGGAATACGCGCTTCGGGTGTTCGAACAATGGAAGCTCGGGCAAAAGGACAAGGACAACGGCGTGCTCGTCGTGGTGGTGCCGCAGGACCGCAAACTGCGCATCGAGGTCGGCTACGGGCTCGAAGGCGCGCTCACCGATGTTGCTGCAAGCCGCATCATCCGCAACCTGATAACGCCGCAGTTCAAGGCCGGCAACTTCGATCGCGGCGTGGAAGACGGTGTCGCGGCGATCGTGGAGCAGCTGGAAGGCAAAGGCGCCGTGCCCGGCGCGGCGCCTGCGGCCGCCACGTCCGCCGCCAAGCAGTCAGTCCTGTCCGGCATTCAGGCGCCGGATCTCCCCCTGACCGAGCGCATCCTCTTCGGGGCCTTCATCTTCGGCATCATCGGGCTTTTTACCGTCATAGGCGTCCTCACGCCTGGCATGGGGTGGTTCCTTTACCTGTTCCTGATCCCGTTCTGGGCGATGTTCCCGATCGTGGTGGTGGGGACCGACGGCGCCCTGGCACTCCTCATCATTTACCTGGTCGGGTTCCCGCTCGCCAAACTGGGAATTGCGCGTTCACCATGGTACGAAAAGGCCAAGAAGGACCTGAAGACCAAGGGCAAGGCGACGGTCGGCGGGTTTACGTTCGGCGCCGGCAGTTCGGGCGGCTCGTCGTGGAGTTCGAGTTCCGGCAGCTTCTCCGGCGGGGGCGGCAGCTCGGGCGGCGGCGGCAGTTCGGGCAGCTGGTAGACGAGGCGGCGCGGCGCTTATCCCGCCTTCTTGAGTTTTTCCAGAAAGTGCTTGCGGAACTTGGCGACTTTCGGCGCCACCACGAACTGGCAGTACGGCTGGTACGGATTGCGCGCGAAATACTCCTGGTGATAATCCTCCGCGACGTAGAACGTGGTCGCCGGCGCGACCTCGGTCACGATCGGGTCATCCCACAGTTTGGCCGCGCCGAGCCGTGCGATGATCTGCTCCGCCGCCGCCTTTTGTCCGGGCGTATGGTAGAACACCGCCGAACGGTACTGGGTGCCGACGTCGTTGCCCTGGCGGTTGAGCGTTGTCGGATCGTGAATCACAAAGAACACCTCGAGGATTTCCCTGAACGACACGACCGCCGGATCGAATTTAATGCGCACCACTTCGGCATGGCCGGTGCGGCCGCCACATACCTCCTCGTAGGTGGGATTGACCCTGTCTCCGCCCATGTAACCGGACTCGACCGAGTCAACCCCCCCCAATCCGTCGAAAACCGCCTCGAGACACCAGAAGCAGCCGCCGCCAAGGGTTGCGACTTCCCGTGCCCCCGTGGCCGCCGTAGCGTCGGCTTGTGCCATGTCGATCTCCTGCCGTGAAATGCCGCACCTCTCGTGCCGCCGATCCGCGTCATGTCGCCCGACCGTTCCAAGGCGCCCTGCGTAGCCTCGATTATAGTCGCCGCGCGCCGCCAGACCTTACTGGGAAAGCGTGCTGGGCTGCAGTTGCCGGACCGAGAACGTGCGATTGCGCGGCACGGGGCGCGTTGCCGCCGACGCAGGGCGCAGACGCCGCGCCTGCCACCATGGCCTGAAAAGGAGACGCTGCGCCGCACCGAGGGTCATATGCCGGCGCACGACTTCGCCCATTCGCATGACGAAGTCCCGATAGCCGAGTTCCGGAAATGGCGCGCCGCCATACCAGTGGGCCGAACCGAGCCGGGAGAACGCAAGTTGCACGTCGACATCGCGGGCGCGCGTGGCGCATGTGACGATCGTGCGATACGTCGCCAGGAGCCCGAGCCGGTTGTTCTGGTCGAGGCGCGCGAAAAGGCGCCGGAAGCAGCCGAAATGCGCCGACTCGTCCGCGCTCATGCGATAGAGGAGCTGCCGCAGGCCGGCGTCATCGGTTGCGGTGCCCAGGCAGCGATAGAACGCGCTCGCCTGCGCCGCCCCGACGCTCCGTATGAGCGCTTCGCGCGTTCGACTGCGCCCGTCGCGCTCAACGCACACCAGCGGTCGGTAGGCCTCGTAAAACTCGCCGTAGGCTGAACTCCAGTCGAATTCGGGCCATGTCGCTTCCACATAGGCGCGCGTTTCCCGCGCATGGGCGGACTTGACCGGCCACCAGCTCTGTTCGATCCAGCGCTGGACCTCGGGGTCGGCGGCAAAGACGTTGAGCAGCGCGCTCGCGTGCAGCGGAATCGCCGTCTCCAGAAACGAGGCGGCTGCCAGGCCGTAGAAGATCAAGCCGTTGTGGCGCGTCATCACCTGTTGCGTGGAAGACTGTTCCCGGTGGCCTTGCGGGCCATCGTGCTTGCAGTGTGTCATGGCTCCCTCCTGGCGATTGGACAGGCACCGGCGTGGGCGGCGCGTAAGCGCAATCTCAACGAAAGCGGCAAGCGGACGCAAGCGCCGCGCGAAAGGTCGCTACCCATTTGCCTGCCGGTATTATTCAGTGATACTTCTTGTACAATGCGGGAAAAAGACAGGGAGGAGACAATGGCAGGCAGCGCAGCGCTGATCGACGTCCTGAAGCGCGAACTCAAAGCGCGCGGCATCACGTATGCGCGGGTGGCACGCGGGCTCGCCATGAGCGAAGCCAGCGTAAAACGGATGTTCTCTCAAAAGAACTTCACGTTGAGCCGGGTGGACGCGATCTGCCGGTTGGCCAATACGGAGTTCTCTGAACTCACGCGCGTCATCCATCGGGAGGAGGCGCAGATCTCCCAGCTCACCTACGAGCAGGAAAAGGAAATCATCGCCAACAAGAAACTCTTTCTGGTCGCGGTGTGCGCGCTCAACCACGTGACGTTCGAGCAGATCATCAACGCCTTCGAGATTTCGAAGACCGAGTGTATCCAGTTGCTGACGCGGCTCGATCGTCTGAAGTTCATCGAGCTGCAGCCCAATAACCGGATCAAGCTGCTGGTCTCACGGACCTTCTCGTGGCTGCCCGACGGGCCGATCCAGCGCTTTTTCAACGAGCAGGCGCATAATGAATATTTTCGTTCGCGCTTCGACCGCCCCGAGGAATTCATGCTGGTCGTAAACGGCATGTTGTCGAAGTCGTCCAGCATGACCATCGTCGCAAGGCTCAAGCGCATCGCGAAGGAGTTCTCGGAGCTGCATAACGAAGACACGAGACTGCCGCTCGTGGAGCGATCGGCGATGAGCCTGCTGGTCGCGATCCGCCATTGGGAACTGCAGGCCTTCGCCGACCTGCGGCGCGGGAAAAAATCCGGGCCACGGGCCCGGCCGGCCAATGTGATGTAAGCCTGCGGCCTCATGACGACGAGGAGCAGAAGCGGCTGGCGGAAGCCTCCAAGGCGGCTCTCCTCAAGAACAAGCCGTTCAAGAGCGAGATCGTGACCGAGATCACGCGGGCCGCCGAATTCTACGCGGCCGAGGATTATCACCAAGACTACTATCAGAAGAACCCGGTACGCTACAAGTTCTACAAAACCGGCTGCGGGCGCGCCGCGCGGCTGAAACAGCTGTGGGGCTGATGGTGCGATCGGTCGCGCTGGCGGTACATCAGCTGCCGCCATGGTAGCGCGTGACGCGCTCGACCTCGTTCTTCGAACCCAGAATCACCCCCACCCGCTGGTGCAGCGCCTGGGGTTGGATCTCGAGAATGCGCTGGTGGCCGTTGGTTGCCGCCCCTCCCGCCTGCTCGATAATGAATGACATCGGGTTGGCCTCGTACATGAGCCTCAAGCGGCCGTCCTTGTGCTTGGCATCGCGGGGATACATGAAGATGCCGCCGCGCGAGAGAATGCGATAAACGTCGGCGACCATGGACGCCACCCAGCGCATGTTGAAATCCTTGCCGCGGGGTCCGGTCTTGCCGGCTAGGCACTCGTCGATGTAGCGCTTGACGGGCGGCTCCCAATTGCGTGCATTGGATGCGTTGATCGCGAATTCCTGCGTTTCCTCCGGAATGACGATGCGCTCCTGGGTCATGATGAACGAGCCGAGCTCGCGATCGAGCGTGAAGCCCACTACGCCGTTGCCTACGGTAAGCACGAGAATCGTGGCCGCGCCGTAAACGGCAAAGCCCGCCGCAACCTGTCTGCTGCCGGGTTGCATGAACGCTTTTTCGTCCGGCTCCGTCACGCCTTCCGGACACCGCAACACGGAAAAAATCGTGCCAACAGAGATATTGACGTCGAGATTGGAAGACCCGTCCAGGGGATCCATCAGCAGCAGGAATTCGCCCTTGGGATACCGATTGGGAATCTGGTAGGGCGCATCCATTTCCTCCGAGACCATCGCGGCAAGCTGCCCGCCCCACTCGTTCGCCTCGACGAGCACCTCGTTCGCGATGACGTCGAGCTTTTTCTGCGCCTCGCCCTGGACGTTTTGGGTACCGACCGCGTCTCCGATCCCGGCGAGGGGCCCCTTGCTCACGGCGTGACTGATGGCCTTGCATGCACGTGCGATGATTTCGATCAGGAGCCGCAACTCCGGCGGAACCCTGCCGTGATTGCGCTGCTGCTCGATGAGGTACTGGGTGAGTGTGACCCGATGCATGGATCGTTCTCCCGGTTGGTGCGCTAGCATGGGGAATTATGCGTCTTCCGCTGACTGTTTGCACCCCCGAGCGCTGAGGGCCCGCCCATGAAGCGACTGGTGCTGCTGGGAGGCGGGCATAGCCATGTGGAGGTTATCCGTCGGCTGGGCATGAACCCGCCGCGCGATACGCGCATCGTTCTGGTGAGCCCCGGGCGCCACACGCCGTATTCCGGCATGCTGCCGGGGTTCGCGGCCGGTCACTATGGCTTTCACGACTGCCATATCGACCTCGAACCACTGTGCCGTCTTGGACGTGTCGAGTTCCGCACGACGGAGGCGCAGGGCATTGACCCGATCGCCAGGCGCGTTCTGTGCAGCGACGGAGGCGCAGCAATCGATTACGATGTGCTTTCGATCAACGTCGGCGCGACACCCGGGGCGGAAGCGATTCCGGGAACGCCCGAACACGCGCTGCCCGTGAAGCCGGTGTCTGAATTCGTCCGCGCATGGGACCGCATCCAAAGCGCCGCCACGCGAACCTATCTCAATAATAGACGCGTGATGCGTTGTGGCCCAAACGCGATGAATGCTAGGAGCGGGGCGCTGTCCGAAGGCGACGAAGACAAGAAACCGGACCAACCGCAACTGGGCTGACCCTCGGCCCGGGCAGCAAGTTCACGCCCGGCCAGTCTTGGTGAGGCGGGCGCAGTGGGTCGCAAGACCGCTGCGCCCGTTCTTTTTGGGGGCCTTCGTTCCCGTTCTTTTTGGGGGGCCTTCATTCCCGTTTTTTTTTGGGGGCCTTCGTTCCCGTTTTTTCTAAGCGATCGTCACGCGCGCGAACTTGCGCTTGCCCACCTGCACGACTGCCGTCTTGCCCTTTGCGAGCCGGAGCATCTTGTCGCTCACTTTCTCGCCGTCCAGCTTCACGCCGCCCTGTTCGACCATGCGCAGCGCTTCAGAGGTGCTGGCAGTCAGCCCCGCGCGCTTCAACACCTGAGAAATCGCCACCCCGTCGGCATCGGCCGCGATACTGAATTCCGGGATATCTTCCGGAACCTCGCCCTGCCGGAAACGCGCCTCGAAATCGGCGAGCGCGGCCGCAGCCGCCGATGCGCCGTGGAAACGCGTGACGATTTCCTGCGCGAATGCGACCTTGATGTCGCGCGGATTACGGCCTTGCGCGACTTCCGCCTTCCATTTGCGGATCGTTTCCAGCGATTCAAATGACAGCAGTTCGATGTAACGCCACATCAACTCGTCGGAGATCGACATCAGCTTGCCGAAAACCTCCTGCGGCGGCTCATTGATGCCGACGTAATTGCCGAGCGACTTCGACATCTTGTCCACACCGTGGAGCCCTTCCAGGAGCGGCATGGTGAGGATCACCTGGGGCGGCTGGCCGTACTCCTTTTGGACCTCCCGCCCCATCAAGAGATTGAACTTTTGATCGGTGCCGCCGAGCTCGAGATCGGCCTTCAGCGCCACGGAGTCGTAGCCTTGGACCAAAGGATAGAGAAATTCGTGGATCGCGATCGGCTGGTTGCCGCGATAGCGCTTGTGGAAATCGTCACGCTCCAGCATCCGTGCGACAGTGTGCTTGGCGGCGAGGCGGATGAGGTCGGCTGCGTTCATCCGGTCCATCCACGCCGAGTTGAACACGACCTCGGTCCGGTCGCGGTCGAGGATCTTGAATACCTGCTCGGTATAGGTCCTGGCATTCCGTGCAACCTCTTCGCGCGAGAGCGGCGGGCGGGTCGCGTTCTTGCCGGAGGGATCGCCGATCATGCCGGTGAAGTCCCCGATCAGGAACAGGATATGGTGTCCGAGCTTCTGCAGCTGCCGCAGTTTGTTGATCAGCACGGTATGCCCGAGGTGCAAGTCGGGGGCGGTCGGGTCGAAACCCGCCTTGACCCGTAGCGGGCGCTGCGCCTTGAGCTTGTCCTTCAGCTCGTCTTCGATCAGCAGCTCGTCACAGCCGCGCCGGATGATTTCGAGTTGTGTGTTGATCGCCGGCATGTTCGTAGGCCATCCGGATTTCACGTTGCGGAACCCGCAGGTCGGCCATCTTGTCTGATTCTCAGAATCTGATAAGCTTGCTACTTCAAAAAATTCAGGGAAATCATGTAGCAAGCCAAGGGCGCCATTCTAGCGCAAAACTTGCTGCGGCTGGTTCGTGATGCACAACAACAAATTACGCCGGCTCATCCTGGCGGCCGTCCTGCCCTTTTTCGGCGTGGTCGCCGCTTTCGGCATTGCCCCGGACACCGCCACCGAAAAAGTGGTTGTCTTCAAGGTCGTCGAAGAAGTGGCGTTGCCCGAACTCCCGGTCAGCGCGAATGCGGTCGAAGCGTACTGGCAGGAAGGGCGCATCCAGCGCGGCGACACCATCGCGAGTGTGCTGTCGCGGCTGCAGGTCGATGATCCCGAGGCGCTGCAATTATTGCGCGAAAACCGCGAAGCGCGGGCGCTCTACCAGTTGGTTCCCGGCAAGACCATCCGCGCCAAGGTCACCGGCGAAGGCAGGCTGCTCGCCCTGCGCTATCTTGCCGGCAGCGACGTCTACTCTGTGGAGCGCGCCGGTGAAACGCTGGAGGTCAGCCGTCAGCCCGCGCAGCTTGAAACGCGCACCATGATGGCGTCGGGCGAGATCAGAAGTTCGTTGTTTGCCGCCGCCGACGCCGCCAACCTGTCCGATGCTGTGGCAATCCAGATCGCCGACATTTTCTCGACCGATATCGACTTTCACCGGGACTTGCGCAAAGGCGATCGCTTTTCGGTCGTCTACGAGGCCCTCTACCATCAGGGCGACCTGATCAGGACGGGACGCGTGGCGGCGGCGGAGTTCGTCAACCAGGGAAAAGTGTACCAGGCGGTCTACTTCCAGAATTCCGAAGGCAAGGGCGGTTACTACACGTTGAGCGGCAAGAATATCCGCAAGGCGTTTCTGCGCTCCCCGCTCGAGTTTTCGCGTATCTCGTCCGGCTTCAGCAATGCACGCTTTCATCCGGTGCTCAAGCAATGGCGCGCGCATAAGGGCATAGATTACGCCGCACCCACGGGCGCGCGGGTCAAGGCGACCGCCGACGGTGTCGTCGAGTTCGCCGGGCGCCACCACGGCGGGTATGGAAATCTGGTGGTGTTGCGGCACCAGTCAAAATTCACCACCTGGTACGGTCATCTTTCCGGCTTCGCCCGGGGCGTGCGCAAAGGCAGCCGCGTCGCGCAGGGCGATGTGATCGGCTACGTCGGGGCGACCGGGCTCGCGACCGGCCCGCATCTGCACTATGAGTTCCGCATCAACGACGTGCACCAGAATCCGCTGCGCGTGGTGATGCCTTCGGCTCCGCCGATCACTACGGAAAACAGAGCGGCGTTCGAAGCGGCGGCGCAGCCATTGGCGCTGCGCCTCGAGGTTCTGCGCGGCACCAACCTCGCCCGGCTCGATTAGCAAGAAAAGCGGGAACGAAGGCCCCCCAAGAAAAGCGGGAACGAAGGCTGCAACAAAAAAGGCGGCATGCGCCGCCTTCTGTTCGGAAAACTGATCCCGCTCAGGCCGAGAATGAAGACCCGCAACCGCAGGTTGAGGTGGCGTTCGGGTTCTTGATCACGAATTGCGCGCCCTCGATGCTTTCCTGGTAGTCGATCTCGGCGCCGGCGAGATACTGCAGGCTCATCGGATCGATCAACAGCGTTACCCCGCCTTTCTGCATGGAGGTGTCGTCTTCGCTGATCGTTTCGTCGAAAGTAAAGCCGTACTGAAATCCGGAGCAGCCGCCGCCGGTGACGAACACCCTGAGTTTCAATTCGGGGTTGCCCTCCTCGTCGATCAATTGCTTCACCTTGTTCGCCGCACTATCGGTGAAGACCAGCGGGTCTGGTAGTTTCTCGGTTACTGCGTTCATCTAAGACTCCTGGCAAATTGCCAAAAAAGCATTATCCGGTGCATGAATCTCCTGGTCAATCCGCAGAAGCGGGCTTGAATTGCACGACTTTCTCGGATTTCCCCTCATTCTGGTATACCAGCCGCCCTTGCACCACGGCACCGAGCTGCACCTCGAGCGACTTGTAATGTACATCTCCTGTGACATTGGCTTTGGCTTGCAGTTCAACGTACTCCGTCGCATGGACCGGTCCCGTCACAGTACCATTAATGACCGCATGCGAGACGTGGATTTCCCCCTCGATCTGGGCCTGCTCCGACAGCACCAGCGTCCCGGGCTTGTCGTCCGCCGCCATGATGTTGCCTCGCACCTTCCCATCGACCCGCAAGCCCCCGGCAAAAGTGATATTGCCCTCGATCACCGTGCCGGCGCCGATCAGGCAGTCGATGCGATTCTGCGGCTTGCTGCTCTTGTTCCCGAACATGGCAAATGCTCCTCTCTCAGGAAGCGTTGACGGTTTGCGCTAGTTTAGGCGTCTTGCTGCCATTTTCAAACACCCGCACCTGCAGGCTCCTGACGACGGCATCCGGCGCCACCTTGAAGGTGCCTTCGATGCGCTGGAAAAACCTGAACTTGAGCTGATACTCCTTCGCATCTCTTTCGGCTTCCGGCGGCAGCGTAAGCACAACGGCTTTATCGTTCTGCGACAGATTGAGCACGAACTGCAGGCTGCCCTGGAACTCCTTTTCACGCTGACCCGTTTGCACCAGCAACAACCGATAGCGGTATTCTCCGGGCAGTGGCTCCGGATGTACGTTGAAGCGGTTGATCGTGACGGCACCGTCTCTTCCGCCCGCCGGCATCAAAGTCTGAAAAAAAGCGAGGTCCTCCTTGAGCGCCGCATTTTCCTCAGCCAGCGATTTCACCTGCTTCGCAAGATCGCCATAGGTTGCGCGCTCGATCTCCAGTTGGCGCTCGGCGCGCGCTGCCTGCGCCCGCAGCTCGGCGATTTCCTGTTCCTGGCGAGCGACTACCTGGTTGGGCTTCGCCAGCGCATGGCCGGCCTCGCTCTGCTGAAACCCCGCGAATATCATGCCGGAATCGTAAGTGGCCCAGCCCACGGCAGCCGCCCCCGCGCCCACGGCGATGATCGCGAACCAGCGCCAGTACCACGGCAGGTGCGTGCGCACCGCAACACGCGGCGCCGCGATTCCGAACCGTTGTTTGAGCGCGCGCAGCAGTGGCATCTCTCTCACCCGAAATCAGGGCAGCAGCGCGACCTGTTCGAGCCCTGTCGCGTCCGGCAGGCCGAACATGATGTTCATGTTCTGCACGGCCTGCCCCGCCGCCCCCTTCACCAGATTGTCGATCACCGACAGCACGACGACGATGTCGCCGCCCTGCGGCCGGTGCACGGCGATCCGGCAGCAGTTGGCGCCGCGCACCGAGCGCGTGTCCGGATGACTGCCTGCCGGCATCACGTCGACAAACGCTTCCTTTGCATAGCGCGCTTCGTAGAGGGCCTGCACGTCGGTCTCGGCAGTGAGCCGCGCATAAAGCGTGGCGTGAATGCCGCGGATCATCGGCGCCAGGTGCGGCACGAAAACGAGCTTGACCGGCTTGCCCGCCGCCTGTGCGAGGCCCTGCGTGATTTCCGGGAGATGGCGGTGTCCGGCCACGCCGTAAGCCTTGAAATTGTCGGAGGCCTCCGCCAGCAGTGTAGGCACCTCCGCTTTGCGCCCGGCCCCGGACACGCCCGACTTGGCATCGGCGATGAGATGATCGAGGTCGACGATTCCGGCTTCGATGAGCGGCAGAAAACCCAGCTGTACCGATGTGGGATAGCAGCCCGGGTTGGCTACCAGCCGCGCGTTCCTGATCCGGTCCCGATGGACTTCGGGCAGCCCGTAGACCGCTTCTGCAATCAGCTCCGGACAGGCGTGCTTCATGCCATACCATTTCTCCCACAGCGCCACGTCCTTGATGCGAAAATCAGCGGAAATGTCGATCACGCGCGCGCCGCCATCACAGAGCGGACGCGCCTGCTCCATCGCGACTCCGTTGGGCGTGGCAAAAAACACGACATCGCACGCCGTGAGCGCGCCTGCGGAGGGCTCGGAAAACTTGAGCGCCACCTTGCCGCGCAGGTTGGGAAACATCTCGGCCACCGCCATCCCCGCCTCCTTGCGCGAGGTGATCACCCTCAGTTCAGCCGCAGGATGCTGGGCGAGCAGGCGCAGCAATTCGACCCCGGTGTACCCGGTGCCGCCGACGATGCCGATCTTGATGGTTTTCCCTGTCATCTCGTCTTACGAGGTTCGAAACTGGGAAACTAACTGAGCTTCACCAGGGCCCCCAGGTCAAATGTCCGCTCGAAGCCCGAAAAAGCGGGAACGAAGGCACCCAAAAAAAAACCCAAAAACAAGAAAGCCGCCCGCAGGCGGCTTTGCTCCGCAATGCGAACTCAGCGCTTGGAGAACTGCTTGCGCCGACGCGCTTTGTGCAATCCGACCTTTTTCCGTTCCACCTCGCGCGCATCCCGCGTAACGAGCCCGGCTTTCTTGAGCGCGGGCTTGAGCGCGGCGTCATAATCGATGAGGGCGCGCGTGATGCCATGGCGCACCGCACCGGCCTGGCCCGATTCGCCGCCACCATGCACGTTGACCGCGATATCGAAACTTTGCAGCCGATCGGTCAGCACCAGCGGCTGGCGTACGATCATGCGGCCCGTCTCGCGCGAGAAGAACTCATCGACCGGTTTGCCGTTGACGATGATATCGCCCTTGCCGGGCTTGAGAAATACCCGCGCCACTGCGCTTTTGCGCCGGCCGGTACCGTAATTGTTCTGGACAGCCATGATCTCGCCTTAGATTTCGAGTGGTTTCGGTTGCTGGGCGGAATGCGGATGCGCCGCTCCCGCGTAGACCTTCATTTTGCGCAGCATTGCGTAGCCGAGCGGCCCCTTCGGGAGCATGCCCTTGACCGCCATCTCCAGCACGCGCGTCGGGTGGCGTGCGTGCAGCTTCGCGAAATTCGTGCTGTAAATGCCGCCGGGATAGGTGCTGTGACGATGATACAGTTTGTCCCGCGCCTTGTTGCCGGTGACACGCAATTTGTCGGCGTTGACCACAACGATATAATCGCCGGTGTCAACGTGGGGGGTGAATTCGGGTTTGTGCTTGCCGCGCAGACGGTGTGCAATCGCCACCGCGAGCCGGCCGAGCACCTTCCCGGAAGCGTCCACGATGTACCAGTCGCGCACCACCTCTTGCGGCTTGGCGGAAAACGTCTTCATTATGTAACCCGCTCTGAAAGCGTTTTAGGGAACCGCGAATTTTATTGGAAATCAGGCCACTGTGTCAAACCGCCGGGCCGCGGCGCGGGTGCCGGCACAGGAGCGGGCAGGTCCTCAAAACAACCGCTTAGCATGGATTGGGTGATTCGTAATGCGCTCGCCGCGGCGTTTCTGCCGCCGGGCTTCCTGTTGCTCGTCGCACTGTGGGGATTGGCGCTCGTGCGGCGCCACCCGCTGCTCGGGAGGAGCCTCATCACACTCGCCCTGCTTGCGCTGTACGCGCTGTCCACGCAATACGTCGCGGATACCTTATTGCAGGCGCTTGAAGCGCCGCCAGGCGATCCGCTGACCAATGGCAGGGGGCAGGCCATTGTCGTGCTCGGCGCGGGCACGTACTTCAACGCGCCTGAGTACAGCGCCACGACCGTCAGCGCCGGCGGCCTCGTTCGGCTGCGCTACGCCGCGCACCTGCACCGCCTGACCCGCAAACCGATCCTCGCATCCGGAGGCAGCCCTGAGGGCGCGCCTGCGGCCGAGGCGGCGCACATGCGGGCGGCGCTGCAGCGTGACTTTCAGGTGCCGGTGGAATGGATCGAGGACCGCTCACGCACCACCGTCGAAAACGCAAGACTCAGTCACCAGATCCTGAGCACGGCCGGCATCCGCACCATTTACCTCGTCACCCACGCCTGGCATATGCCGCGCGCCAGACTCGCGTTTGAGGACGCCGGCTTCGCGGTCATCCCCGCTGCCACCGGCTACGCCACGCGCTTTCGGCTGACGCTGCTCGATTTTCTCCCGGATGCGCGTGCGCTGCGCGACAGCAGCCGGTTCTTTCACGAGGTCATCGGCATCGCTTGGTATCGATTACAATTTGCAGTCGCACGCTGGAAATGAAGCCATCACCGTTGCCGTACCCTCCCCTCTACCCGCGCGGAGTCAATCGATGAAAGCTCGCATCAAATGGATCGAAAACGTGAGTTTCGCGGGCGAGTCCGAAAGCGGTCACGCCATCGTGATGGACGGCGCGCCGGAAGGCGGCGGCCGTAACCTCGGGCCCCGCCCGATGGAAACGGTGCTGATCGGCACCGGCGGCTGCACCGCTTATGACGTGGTGCACATCCTGAGGAAAGCGCGCGCGCCGGTGACGGACTGCGTGGTCGAGATCGACGCTGCACGTGCACCCGAAGACCCCAAGGTATTCACCCGAATCCACTTCCACTTCATCGTCACTGGCAAGGCGCTGAAAGCACCGCAGGTCGAGCGCGCGATCCACCTGTCGGCGGAAAAGTACTGTTCGGCCTCCATCATGCTCGGCAAGACCGCCGCGATCACTCACGACTTCGAGCTTCGAGAGGCTTGAGGCCGGGCTTGAGCTAGATCCAGTAGGCGGTGCGGGTCATCACCCGCGAGGCGAGCCGCATCGCGAATCTGGCGGGCGCAGGCAAAGCGGCGGCGCCGTGTTGAAGCGCGCTCGTCGCGTGGCGTCCTTCGTCGTCCTTCATCTGCTCCAGAATCGCGCGGCTTTTCTGATCCTCGACCGGCAGTCTTTGCAGATGTCCGTCGAGATGCTCGACCACTTGGCGTTCGGTCTCGGCAAGAAAGCCCAGGTTCCAGCGGTCGCCGAGCAGTCCGGTCGCGGCACCGATCGCAAACGAGCCCGCAAACCACAGCGGATTGAGGAGGCTCTTTCTGCCGCCCAGCGCTTCAATCCGGCGTTCGGTCCATGCCAGGTGCTCGGTCTCTTCCTGCGCCGCTTGCTCCAGCGCTTTCCTTGCGCCCGCATCACGCGCCGTCAGCGCCTGGCCCTGATACAGCGCCTGCGCGCAGATCTCGCCGCTGTGATTGACGCGCATCAGCGCCGCCACCTCCAGGCGCTGCCGCTCCTCGAGCGGGACATCGCTCAGCGTGTCTCCCGGAACCGCGCGCAGCGTTTGCGCCGGCGCGAACAGCGTGCGCAGACCTTTATCGAAGCCGATGATGAAACGGTCGAGATCGATCATGAAAGCCAGTATACTCCGCGCTAGGCGGCCCCGCCGAACAGCCGTCCCAGTTCAGCGCCGGGTTCGGCAGCGCGCATGAATGCCTCGCCCACAAGAAAGCAGTTTACATTTCGTTCGCGCAGGGCCTTGACGTCTGCGGGATCGATGATGCCGCTTTCGGTGACGACCAGGCGGTCCGGCGGGATGCGCTCGAGCAGCCCGAGCGTGGTGGCAAGCCGTGTCTCAAAAGTGCGCAGGTCGCGGTTATTGATGCCGATGAGCGGGGTCCGCAGCGTCAGCGCCTGATCGAGTTCGCCGGCGTCGTGAACTTCGACCAGCACCGCAAGCCCGAGCGCATGCGCCGCCGCCTCGAGCTCCCGCATCCGCGGCAGATCGAGCGCAGCGACAATGAGCAGGATGCAATCGGCACCGGCGGTGCGCGACTCATGGACCTGGTAGGGATCGACCATGAAATCCTTGCGCAGCACGGGCAGGCGGCAGGCGGCACGCGCCTGCATCATGTCCTCGATGCCACCCTGGAAAAACTGCGCATCGGTCAGCACCGACAGGCACGCCGCCCCGTGCCTCTCGTAATCGCGAGCGATGGCTGCCGGATCGAAATTGGCGCGCAGTACGCCCCGGCTCGGGCTCGCTTTCTTGATCTCGGCGATCACCGCCGGGAATCCCGCCGCGATCTTGGTGCGCAGCGCCGCGACAAAATCGCGCGGCGGCGGCACCGCCTTCACCGCGGCCTCCAGGGCCGAGAACGGCGTCCTTGCTCTTGCCACCGCGACTTCCCGCGACTTTACGGCGAGTATGCGCTGAAGAATATCAGCCATGGCGTGCGCCAATCGCGAATTCCGCTACGCGTTACGCGTGAAGGCGACGAACTGGTCAAGCCTTCTGCGCGCCGCGCCGCTCGCGATGATGGACTGTGCATGTTTGACGCCGTCGGCGAGCGTCCCCGCCAGGCCTGCGACATAAATGCTGGCGCCGGCGTTGAGTGCGACAACGTCGCGCGCGGCGCCCTCCTGGTTTTCGAGCGCGGCGAGCAGCATCGCCTTCGATTGTTCCACGCCATCCACGCGTATGGCCGCCTCGGGGTAGGCGGGAAGCCCAAAATCCTGTGGCGCGATCGTGTATTCACGGATCTCGCCGTCCTTCAACTCGCCCACAGCGGTGGGGCCGCTGATCGATATCTCGTCGAGTCCCTCCACCCCATGCACGATGATGACGCGCCGGCTGCCCAGGCGCTGCAGCACCCGCGCCTGAATGCCGACCAGGTCGGGATGAAACACGCCCATCACCTGCTGTCGCGCGCCGGCAGGATTGGTCAGCGGGCCCAGGATATTGAAGATCGTTTTTACCCCGAGTTCCTTGCGTACCGGCGCAGCGTGCTTCATCGCGCGGTGGTGATTGGGGGCGAACATGAAGCCCACGCCCACCTCCGCAATCGAGCGCGCGACCCGCTCGGGCTCGAGATTGATATTGGCGCCGAGTGCTTCTAGCACGTCGGCGCTGCCCGAATTGCTGGAGACCGAGCGCCCCCCGTGCTTGGCGATCTTGGCCCCGGCCGCGGCCGCGACAAACATGGCGGCAGTCGAAATGTTGAACGAGTGCGCGCCGTCGCCCCCAGTGCCGCAGGTATCGATGAGATGAGGGTCGTCGGGCACCGGCACTTTGGTGGCGAATTCACGCATCACTTCGGCCGCTGCGGAGATCTCGCCGATCGTCTCCTTCTTCACACGCAGCCCGATGATGATCGCCGCGATCAACACCGGCGATACTTCGCCGGTCATGATGCTGCGCATGAGCGAGAGCATTTCCTCGCGGAAAATTTCGCGATGCTCGATCACCCGGGTCAATGCCTCTTGTGGCGTCATTTGGCCCCTCCCTCAAGGAAATTTTTCAGTAACCGGTGCCCGTGCTCGGTCAGTATTGATTCCGGGTGGAACTGAACGCCCTCCACCGGCAGCGTCTTGTGGCGCACGCCCATGATCTCGCCGTCATCCGCCCAGGCGGTCACTTCGAGGCAATCCGGCAGGCTGGCGCGCTCGATCGCCAGTGAATGATAACGCGTCGCGTGGAAGGGCCGGGGCAGTCCGCGGAATACGCCGGTTGCATGATGCTCGATGGCCGAGGTCTTGCCGTGCATCAACTGCCGGGCGTGTACGATCCGGCCGCCGAAGGCCTGGCCGATGCTCTGATGCCCGAGACAGACGCCGAGAATCGGAATCGCGCCGGCGAAGCGTTTGATCAGCGGCACCGAAATCCCGGCCTCATTCGGCGTGCAGGGACCGGGAGAAATGACGATGCGCTCGGGGTTCATGGCCGCAATCTCCTCGAGCGCAATCTCATCGTTGCGGCAGACCCGCACTTCTTCACCCAGTTCGCCGAGGTACTGCACCAGATTGTAGGTAAATGAATCGTAATTATCGATCATCAGCAGCATACTGATGCCTATCTGTATGTTTTAATGCATTAATTGTGCGATCCCCGTCCACGTCTTCGGGATGCTTGGAAACCGTCTTGTCACATCCTGGGATCTGCCCCGTCAACCGGGGCGGGTATTGGAGGCGCAGCAGGCTAACGCCATCGCCGTACGCGATAAGGCACGGAACAGCGCAGCGATAATTCGTGGGAGAACGGCATGGCGTCAAGTTTACCTGAATCGCCCGGATAACGCCCGTGCGCCTCATGAGCCGGTTGCCATCGTGTTGTCGGTAACGGTGGGGGCTGGTAGCATCTACGCGGGTCGAATCGCAGCAGCGAACATTGTCTTCCGCCAGGCAATGTCGCTTGAGCAAAAGAAGTGGTACAAACCGTTCCAGGGAGGAACAGCACAGTGCGGGCTTCGCGATCCGATAGCGCAGTTGCCCTCGGCTGGTTTCATCTGGACAGCCGCGGGTGCGCCTCGGCGGCGCATCGCAGCCGAGTCCGCTCGTCGGTATTGGGCGTTCTGCTGGCTGCAGTCATTCCCTTCCAAAGCGCCGCTGCCCAACCGGCCAAGGACCTTGCGGATCTCAGCCTGGAGGAACTCAGCAACATCGAGGTTACGTCCGTATCAAGGCGGGTGGAACGCCTTTCGGATGCACCTGCTTCGATATTCGTCATTACCCGGGAGGATATCCGCCGGGCCGGGGTAACCAGCCTGCCCGAGGCGTTGCGGCTTGCGCCCAACCTTCAGGTCGCGCGCACGAACTCAAACTCTTACGCCGTCAGCGCGCGCGGCTTCAACAACTCGGTCGGGAACAAGTTGCTGGTGCTGATCGACGGGCGCATCGTCTACACCCCGCTTTTCTCAGGCGTGTTCTGGAACGCCCAGGACGTCATGCTCGAGGATGTCGAGCGCATCGAGGTCATCAGCGGTCCCGGCGCCACGCTGTGGGGCGCCAATGCGGTGAACGGTGTGATCAACGTGACTACGCACGCCGCGCGGGACACGCAGGGCGCGCTCGTCGCGGCTGGCGCCGGCAATCTCGAACGCGGTACGGCCGTGCGCTACGGCGGCAAGTTTGGCGCGGGCGGACACTTCCGCCTCTACGGAAAGTATTTCGACCGCGACAACACGGAACGCGCCAACGGCAGTCCGGTTCGGGACGGCTGGGACAAGGGACAAGTCGGATTTCGCGCCGATTGGGGCGACTCAGGCCGAAGCTATACGGTGCAGGGCGATGCCTATCGCGGCGAACTGGAGCAGGTCGCTCCGGGGATGACCCGCATCGAAGGATTGAATCTGCTCGGACGCTGGAACCAGAAACTGGCCGATGGCTCGGACCTGCGGCTGCAGGCCTATTATGACCGCACCGAACGCGATCAGCCGGGCACCTTCCGGGAAGAACTCGATATTTTCGACGTCGACTTCCAGCATGCGCTCCGGCCATTCGGCAGCCACCGCTTGTTGTGGGGCACGGGCTACCGTTATGCGCGCGACCATGTCCAGAACAGCGCAGCGCTCGCGTTCCTGCCGGCCGATCTCGACCTGAACTGGTGGAACCTGTTTGTGCAGGATGAGATCGCCCTGCGCGAGGGCCTGCAATTAACCGTGGGCGCGAAGCTGGAGAGTAACGACTACACCGGGGTGGAGGTGCTGCCGAACGCGCGGCTGGCGTGGAAACCGGCGCCCGACCGGTTGGTTTGGGGCGCGGTTTCCCGTGCGGTGCGCGCCCCGTCAAGACTCGATCGGGAATTGTTCACCTTCCCGCCGCCGGGGAGCACCACCATCCTGTTGAAGGGCGGACCGAATTTTCGGTCTGAAATCTCGAATGTGGTCGAGCTGGGCTACCGTGCCCAGCCTACAACCGCGGTATCGTACTCGCTCACCGCCTTCTATCACGACCACGATCATCAGCGCAGCGTGGAACCGGCGCCGGGCGGTGGTTTCGTGCTCGACAACAAAATCGAGGGTTCGACCCACGGCGTGGAAGCGTGGGGCAACTACCGGGTGACGAGCAGCTGGCGGCTCAGCGGCGGGCTGGTGCTCTTGAGACAGGATCTGCGCCTCAAGCCGGACAGCAGGGATTTCGTGACGGGCATCAGCGCATTGGGCAACGATCCGAACCATCAATGGATGCTGCGCTCCGCGCTCGACCTCACACCGCGCCATGAACTCGATGTCATCGTGCGCCACATTGGAGCGCTGCCCAACCCCACCGTGCCCGACTATACCGCGGTTGATGCACGGCTGGGCTGGCGGGCGCGCCGAGACCTGGAGCTGTCGCTCATTGTCCAGAATCTCTTCGATTCCAAACATCCGGAATTCGGTTCGCCGGTGACCCGCAGCGAATTCGAGCGCAGCATTTTCGTGAAGCTGCTGTGGCGATTGTGATGGCGATCGAACCGATGAGGAAAGGTTTGCGGTCGGCCCTCGTCTGGCTGTGGCTGGCTGGCCTGTTGTGGGCAAGCGGGTTCGTTTTCTCGACCCATGCGGCAGCACAGGCAGAAGACGTTTCTGTCGGCGAGACACAGATCAAAGCAGCCTTCCTTTACAAGTTTACCGGTTACGTCGAGTGGCCGAAGTCCTCGTTCAAGGACCCGGACAGCCCGATCACCATCGGTATACTCGGCGCCGACGAGATCGCGGACGAACTGCGTCGTATCGTGTCCGGCCGCTCGGTGCAGAACCGGGGACTGACCGTCGCGGCGATCAACAAGGAAAACGATTTAACCGGCGTGCATGTACTCTTCATCGGCCGCGAGGCAACCGCCAGACTGCCGCGGCTCATCGAAGCGGCGCGGCAGCGGCCGATACTCATCGTGACCGATGCGGCCGACGGTCTGGAGCGCGGCAGCATCATCAATTTCGTCATGGTGAAGCGTCGCGTTCAGTTCGAGA
Organism: Betaproteobacteria bacterium; assembly: GCA_016202565.1. Classification (GTDB taxonomy): domain Bacteria; phylum Pseudomonadota; class Gammaproteobacteria; order Burkholderiales; family SG8-41; genus DSOT01. Next base: position 28,804 of record JACQOK010000242.1, read on the forward strand.
TTGCCGTCGACGCGGCGGAAAAGGCAGGACTCACGCTCAGTTCGCGGCTGCTTTCCGTCGCGCTGCGCGTCAAGAAAGGTGACATCGAACCCGCACTGTACCTGGCACACCTTTCCGACCCCGGTCTGCCCGCAAGTACCTGTGTCGGGGTGGCCTCGAAAAGAAATTCAATTTGTAAGCTTCGTGTAAGCTAAGCCCTGTAGTTTGTGCAGTGCCGCATCCCTCTTTTCCTCCTCGGGGTGCGACTGCAGTATCCAGCGATCTTTCGATATTGCACATTAGCCGCGCCGCAAGCGCGGCTTTTTCTTGGTTCGGATCTGCCCGGCTGAGCAAGTCATGACGCTGCGCCCGGGTCTCTGACCAGCGCGCGACCGCCGCTCAATCGAGCCTGGTGTCGAGGCCGGATTCGGCCATTTCCGCCGCGCGCAGCAGCGCCTTCGCCTTGCTCTGTGTCTCCTGCCACTCGGCCGCCGGCTGCGAATCGGCGACAATGCCGCCCCCGGCCTGGACATACAGCATTCCATCCTTGATCACCGCGGTGCGCAGCGCGATCGCGACGTCCATGTTGCCGTGGAAGCCCAGATAGCCGACCGCACCGGCGTACACGCCGCGCTTCACCGGTTCGAGTTCATCGATGATTTCCATGGCGCGCACCTTGGGTGCGCCGGAAACGGTTCCGGCCGGAAATGTCGCGCGCAGCACGTCGATCGCCCGCAGCCCGGGTTTCAGCTTCGCCTCCACGTTCGACACGATGTGCATCACATGCGAATAGCGCTCGATCACCATCTGCTCGGTCACGTGCACGGTGCCGGTCTGCGCCACGCGCCCGACATCATTGCGGCCAAGGTCGAGCAGCATGATGTGCTCGGCGCGTTCCTTCGCGTCCGCCAGCAGCTCCTCGGCGAGCGCCGTGTCTTCGGCAGGCGTCGCGCCGCGCCGGCGCGTGCCGGCGATCGGCCGTACCGTGACAGTGTCGCCTTCGAGCCGCACCAGGATTTCAGGCGACGCGCCGACGACATGGAAGCCGTCGAAGTCGAAATAGAACATGTAGGGCGACGGATTGAGGGTGCGCAGCGCCCGGTAAAGCGCCATGGGTGTCGCGCCGAACGGCTTCGACATGCGCTGCGAGGGGACCACCTGCATGATGTCGCCCTCGTAGATGTACTGCTTCGCGCGTTCGACCGCGGCGTGATAAGCCTGTTCGCCGAACCCCGAGACCGCCGGTTCCGATGTCGTGGAAATATCCGCGGGGATCGCCACCGGCTCGCGGAGCTTTCCGAGCAGCTCACCCAGCCGCGCCCGCGCCTTGTGATACGCGTCCGGTCGGCCGGGCTGGGCGTAGACCACGAGCGAGAGCTTGCCGGAAAGATTGTCGACGATCGCGATTTCCTCGGACACGAGCAGCAGGATGTCGGGCGTGTCCAGTTCATCCGGCTTCCGGGTATGGGCCAGCCGCTTTTCGACGTAGCGCACGGTGTCGTAGCCGAAATAGCCGACGAGTCCGCCGCAAAAACGCGGCAAGCGCGCATCCTGCGCCGCCTTGAAGCGGGCGAGATAGGCGTCCACGAATTCGAGCGGGTCGGCGGCCGTGACTTCATCGATGACGCGGTCGCCGCGATACTCGGCACACGTGTATCCCCGCACTTCGATGCGAGTCTCGGCCGCGAGCCCGATGAACGAATAGCGGCCGAAGCGCTCACCGCCGACCACCGACTCGAGCAGATAGGTATGGGGCCGGTTGGCGAGCTTGAGGTAGATGGAAAGCGGGGTATCGAGATCGGCGAAGGTCTCGAGCACCAGCGGCACGCGGTTATACCCTGCCGCGGCGAGGCGGTTGAATTCGGTTTCAGTCATCAGTCACTCCACAAGAACAGGAAACGGTCGAGAAACGCGGGCGCGCAGCGGCGCCCGAAACGGTGCGCTAGCGACGCCGGGATCGCCAGCGACATCCGGCGCAGAGCGCCTGTTTCCCGGTTTCGTAATCCGTGGGGTGCATGACCGACTATGCCTTTTGAATCAACCCGGTGACTTCGATGAGCGAGGATACTATAGCATCAACGTCGAGTTCGCGCACATCATGTCCTTCGTTGTAGCCATAGGTGACGCAGAACACCGGACAGCCGGCTGCGCGCGCAGCCTGAGCGTCATTGAGCGAATCGCCGACCATGAGCATATCGCGTGGCGCGATGCCGAACTTGTCGCAGGCATAGAGCAGCGGGTCGGGATCGGGCTTTTTTTTCTGCAGGGTATCGCCGGCGACCACCTCGGAAAAATAACCCGACAGTTTCATGCGCTCGAGCAGGGGAAGCGTAAAACGCGCCGATTTATTGGTGACGCATCCC
>JACQOK010000240.1 GCA_016202565.1 Betaproteobacteria bacterium
ATTCTCGCCACCGAGCAGCCGATACACCGGCATGCCCGCTGCCTTGCCTTTGATGTCCCACAGCGCGATGTCGATACCGGCGATCGCCGCCATGATCTGCGGCCGCTCGCTGCGCGGCAGCGGCGGCGGCAGGCCATCGCGCCCCTTGATGCCGCCCGGTCGCGGCGAGGTCAGCGCGAAGAGCTTCTCCCACACCGCGGCGTTGGCCAGAGCGTCCATGCCGCGAATGACTTCCGCAAAGCGCTTTACCCAATCGCAGATCTTCCGCATCGGTGAACCGTGTATCTCCCCGTAACCTACCAGGCCATCGTCGGTACGAACTTCGGTGAGAATCAGACCCGAAGTCCTCAGTTCTTCATGCGCCGTCCACAGGGCGTGCTTGAGCGGCACCGAGATGGCATGGGTTCTTACGTCCGCGATTTTCGTCATGTCGCACTCCGGGAAAGAAGGGAAAAGGACGCTGCCAGCCTGCTTGAATCCAGAGGCCCGGCACCGCAATCGTGCATGTCGTTCTCTAATCGATGAGGAAGATGCCGACCGCTGCGCCGGTCGCAAGAGTTGCCAGCGTGCCGGAAACGATCGAGCGCAGCCCCAGCGCCACGACCTCGCCGCGCCGCTCGGGCACCATGGTGGCAAGTCCCCCGATCATGATGCCCAGGCTGCCAAAGTTGGCGAACCCGCACAGCGCATAGGTCATGATGAGCCGGCTGCGCAACGAAAGCGCCTCGGGCGGCAGCCGTGACATGTCGATATAGGCAATGAACTCGTTGAGGACGGTTTTGGTGCCCATCAGCGCGCCGGCGGTGAACGCTTCGGACCAGGGTATTCCGGCAAGCCAGACCAAAGGTCCCATCAGGACGCCCAGAATGCGCTGCAGGGTAATGGGCGCCCCGGCAATTTCCGGCAATATTCCCAGCATGAGATTGGCAAGCGTCACCAGCGCCACCAGCACGATCAGCAGCGCAACGATGTTGAGGAGCAGCGCCAGGCCGTCAAGCGTACCGCGCGTGATCGCATCCATGGTGCCCGTCGCGGCCGGTTGCGAATTCAGTTCGCCTGCGGTCGGCGCGCCCTGCGGCGGTACCATCAGCGCAGCGACCACGATCGCCGCGGGCGCGCTGATGATGGAAGCCGACAGGATATGTCCCATGGCGTCCGGCACGACCGGTCCCAGCATGCTCGCGTAGATGACCATCACCGTGCCGGCAATGCCGGCCATGCCGCAGCTCATGACCATGAAGAGTTCCCCCCGGCTCATGCGCACAAGATAGGGACGGACGATGAGCGGCGCTTCGACCATGCCGACGAAAATATTCGCCGCGGTCGAAAGACCTACTGCACCGCCGACGCCCATGGTTTTTTCGAGCGCGGCCGAAATCGATCTCACGATGAACGGGAGCACGCGCCAGTGAAACAGGAGGGCGGACAGCGCGCTCACTACCAGGATCAGCGGCAATGCACGAAACGCAAGCACGAAACTGGCGCCGGCATGCGATTCCGCAAACGGGAGCGGCGCCCCGCCGAGATAGCCGAATACGAAGGCGGTGCCGGCCTGCGTTGCGCGCTCCAGCGCGAGCAGCACCTCATTGAGCGCGAGAAAGAAGTGCTTGACCGGTGGCGCCTTGAGCAGCGCGACGAGCAGGAGCTGCAGAATGACGCCGGAGATCACGATGCGCCATGGCACCGCGCGCCGGTTTTCGCTCATGCACCACGCGATGGCGAGCAGGGCGATCAACCCGAACGCGCTTTGCAGCACCAGCAGCAATTGAACGCCCTCCCATATCGATGGTCACGAAACCGGATGACAATCCGGTCTTCGCTCAATACCCCCTCTCCCCTCGGGAGAGAGGCGGGGGTGAGGGTCGAGCAGTGTAATGCCGTTACGCAATGCTCGATAGATCCTCGATCGCTACGTTAACGTCCCTTGCGGTTCCGGACAAGCAGGGCCGGCCGCGTGCGTCGCGAACCGGGACAGGAGGATCAAGTACCAACTTTCCGGCGCGCGGCTTGTCAATTGTATTGACCGGCTGATCGGGCTTGTTTACCCTCTGCATGAAGAGACCGGTTGCGCGCCTCGCCGGCATAGCGCGCGGCCCGCAAACGGTCTCCGGAAAACTTATGGATGGTTGCCCATGAATCCCCTTCTTCAATTGCATGCACTGGGCCAGCGCGTCTGGCTCGATAACCTGTCGCGCACGCTCCTGCGCGAGGGGGGCCTGAAACGGTTGATCGACGAAGACGGCCTGGCCGGGGTCACGTCGAACCCGACCATCTTCCACAAGGCGATGAGCGCGAGTCCGTACTACCGCGATGACCTCGCATCGCTCAGGCGCGACGCGAATCTTTCCCCGGAGGAGCGCTACGAGCGGCTCGCCATTCCGGACATCCAGGCGGCATGCGATCTCATGCGCCCGCTCTACGACAGGACCCGTGGCGAGGACGGTTACGTGAGCCTTGAAGTGTCGCCAGCGCTCGCGAACGATGTCGCGCGAACGGTGGCTGCCGCCAAGCGGCTGCGCGCGACGGTGGGCCGCGACAACGTGCTGATCAAGGTGCCTGCCACCCCCGCCGGCATCCGCGCCATCGAGGAGCTGGTCGGCGAGGGTCTGTCGATCAATGTCACGCTGATGTTTTCACTGGAGCACGTGCGCGAGATCGCCCAAGCTTATATCCGCGGTCTCACGCACTGGATCGAGGGTGGCGGCGATGCACGCCGCGTGAAATCGGTCGCAAGCCTGTTCCTGAGCCGCATCGACACCCTGGTCGACAAGAAACTCGAGACCATCGGCGGCGAGACCTCCGCACTGCGCGGAAGAGCGGGCGTTGCGCTCGCCAAGCTCGCCTATCGGGAATACCAGAAGACGTTCGGGGGCGCGCAGTTCGCGAAGCTTGCGGCGCGCGGCGCGCGGCCGCAGCATATGCTGTGGGCGAGCACCGGGACCAAGAATCCAGCGTACAGCGACGTGCTCTATGTCGAGCCACTGATCGGGCCCGAGACGATCAACACGCTGCCCGACGCGACGCTCGCCTCGTTCCGCGATCACGGGCGCGTCGGTTTGACGCTCGAGCAGGATGTCGACACCGCGCAACGGCACTTCGAGACGCTCGCCCACCTGGGCATCGATATGCGCCAGGTCGGGGAAACGCTGCAGGTCGAGGGCGTGAAGCTCTTTACGCAGTCGTTTGATGAGTTGCTGGCGTTGATGGCGGTGCCGATGATAGAAACGGCGTAACCGCCTTAGGCGGACAGACCACTAAGAAACTACTGAGGCAAGTAGCACTGAGTGGGCTGCCCCTTAGAGTGCCTAACATAATGACCCGCGTGATGCGCGGGCACGATTTTGGCTCAGGACGCGAAGCTCGCCGCAGTGAATATCGCGAATATGCACAAGGTGAGCGACAAAGTCATGGGCCAAAATTCGCGCCAGCCCGAAGGGTTGCGGCCACAACGGCCGGCGCGCCGAAGCGTGGAGCAGGGGCCACGCTTGCGGGGATGCGACCGCGTAGGCGTGCACATGTCCCGCGTATGATGGCGCGCTACTGTCCCGCTGCGGGGTCGCATCCAACGGTGAATCTGTTGGAACCTGCTCCGCCCTCCGCGGGACACTTTGTCAGGCGGCTTGCTCATATTCGCGATATGAGCTGCGCCCCCCTTCGCGTGATCAATCCGTTCTGGCTGCAACGCACACGTGGTTCATTATGTTAGGCACTCTAAGTTTCGAGGCGCTTCCACACACAGAATCCCCCGCTCACCTTGTCGATCTCCGCGAGCGCCTGACGGTGCGCGGCAAGTTCCTCATCGCTGGCAACGAGCACAATGAGATCGAGCTGCGCGGCCGGGCCCTCGAGCCCGGCCTCGCCCGTCTGTATGTGTTCCACTTCGATCGCGAGACTTTCCTGGCCGCGCGTCATGGTCAGGTACACTTCGGCGAGCAACTGCGCGTCGAGCAGGGCGCCGTGCAAGGTGCGCGCCGAGTTATCGACCTGGTAGCGCTCGCACAGCGCATCCAGGCTGTTTTTCTTGCCGGGATGAACGTCCTTGGCCATGCGTAGCGTGTCGATGATGGCCGGGCAATAATCGGCGATCGGTTTTCTTCTGAGCAGATCGAGCTCGTGGTTAAGGAAGGCAATGTCGAACGGCGCATTGTGAATGATGAGCTCCGCGCCATTCACGTAGTCGAGAAATTCGTCGACGATCTCGTCGAACTTCGGCTTGTCGCGCAGGAACTCGGTGGTGAGCCCATGCACCTGAAGCGCGCCCTCTTCGCTCTCGCGCCCGGGATTGACGTAACGGTGGAAGTGATTGCCCGTCAATCGCCGATTGACCAGTTCCACGCCGGCGATTTCGATGATGCGATGGCCGAGCGCCGGGTCAAGGCCGGTGGTTTCGGTATCGAGGATTATTTGTCTCATGCTTTGAACGCATGAGCACGGTGCATTTGCGCCCGCCGCATCCTACGCCCCTCTTCTTTGTCGTCTCGCGCCTGCCAGAACCGAGGCAACGCCGCGGTTGGCGAGTTCGTCGGCCTGCTCATTGCCGTCGTTCCCGGCGTGGCCGCGCACCCAAACCCAGTGGATTTCGTGCCGGCCGGCGAGCTCATCGAGCCGCCGCCACAGGTCTTCATTCTTGACCGGCTTGTTGTCGGCGGTGCGCCAGCCGCGTTTTTTCCACTTATGTATCCAGACGCTGATGCCCTGCTGCACATACTGCGAATCGGTGTGCAGCCGCACCGTGCAGCGGCGCTTCAGCGCCTCGAGCGCGCGGATCACCGCGGTCAGTTCCATGCGGTTGTTGGTGGTGTACGGCTCCCCACCGTAGATTTCGCGCTTCCTGCCGTCGTACTGGAGCAGCACCCCCCACCCGCCGACGCCGGGATTGCCCTTGCACGCGCCGTCGGTGTAGATCTCGACTGCCCCGCTCATTGCGGCTTGAGCGGACCGCGCACCGGACGAGGTCCCGGCGTGCGGCCGGCGCGGCTCGCCAACGTGATGACGTTGTCCCGCGGACCTTCCGGACAGAGGTCGCGTGCTGCCGCGGGTTCCCGCGGCTCGCTCATCTTCTTCGGTATCGCGGCGAGGTTCTTCTTGGGTACCAGCTGGTCTTTCCACGCGGGCATGATCAGACGCATGCCGTGCACGCGCTTCACCGCCTGCAGAAAATACACGCCGCCGCCCATTGGCCACCATCGATCGCCCGCCTTGTCCATGAAGCCAAAGCGGTCGAGCCATTTCTGCTGCGTGCACGGCGGTGCGTAGCAGCTCATTTGCCCGCCAACGATCTCGAATCCGAGCAGCGCGAGCCAGTCCTTGAGCCGCGGCAGGTTGATGAAACGGCCGCACCAGGGATAGTCGCTGCGGGAATTGAACACCCGCCGGAATCCCCACAGGCTCCACGGATTGAAGCAGCCGATCACCACATGTCCCTCCGGCAGCAACACGCGGGCCACCTCGCGCAGTATCTGGTGGGGGTTCTCGCTGAACTCCAGGGTGTGAGGAAGCAGCACCAGATCGGCACTGTTGGTGGCGATCGGCAGTTCACGGAAGTCAGCCTGGAGCTGCACCACGCCCGCTGCGTCGACGCGCACCCGCAACGGGATGCGGCTCGCCCGCAGCAGGTCGTGCTCGACCATGCCGAGCTGAAACGCGTTGTAGCCGAACACATCGGCCACCGCATGGTCGAAATATCCCTGCTCGCGCGCCAGCAGGTACTGTCCAAGCGGGGTGGCGAACCACTCGCTCCCGGTTCGCGCGTTAAGCTGCATTGACATGCCGAGAGTTTAAATCAAATAATCCGCCTGAAAAACATTTTTGCCGGCGGCACTTGGATGCCCCCTCCGGTGAGGCTCAGCCATATGGACGTATTCGAAGTCATTCCCCTGCGGGCATTCACCGATAACTATATCTGGACGATCCGCGACACCCGGCACGCGGCGGCGGTCGATCCGGGAGACGCCGGTCCGGTGCTCGATTTCCTCAAGCGCGAGAAACTGCAGCTGGTGGCGATCCTCAACACCCATCATCATGCCGATCATGTGGGCGGCAACAGCGAATTGCTCAGGCACGCGCAGGTTCCCGTGTTCGGACCGCATGATCCGCGCATTCCTGAAGTGACGCACCGTCTCGCTGACGGCGACCGCATGACCCTGCCGCATTTTGGTATCGAATTCGAGGTCATGGAGATCCCGGGACACACGCGCACCCATATCGCGTTCCACGGCGGGGGCATGCTGTTCTGCGGCGATACGCTGTTTGCCGTCGGGTGCGGGCGGCTCTTTGAAGGCACGCCGCAGCAGATGCACGACTCGCTCGCGAAACTGATGCGGGTAGCGGATTCGACCCGCGTCTACTGCGGTCACGAATATACGCTGTCGAACATTCGTTTCGCAAAGGCCGCCGACCCCGCCAACAAGAGGCTGCAGGAACTCGAATCAAGGGTGCGGCAATTGCGCGACCAGGATCTGCCGACGCTGCCGTCGACCATCGCCCAGGAGAAAGCGACCAATCCCTTCGTGCGCTGTCGCGAGCCCGGCGTGGTCGCGAACGCCAGCAAGTACGCGGGCAAACCCCTCAATGACCCGGTGAGCGTGCTGGCAGCGATCCGTGAGTGGAAGAACAATTTCCGCTGAGTCGTGAACGGCTTGCCGTGATCCGGCACGCTGAGCACAGGCCAATCGCCCGTGCGGCACGGCCCCCGCTTCATATCGGGAAAGGCCGAAATGACATCGTCCTGATGGTCCGTACGGAGCATGCCGTTGACATCCGCAGTTCGCAATAACGCGCGAACTGGCCACCTAGGCTGAAAGCAACGACACGAATTCGCATCACGGGCCGCCGCTTGCGTGCCCGGTCTTATTGGCGCGGGCTGCTTATGGTCAGCCCCCCCAGACGCCACCAGGAGTGTGGACTAAGTCTCAATCCACCGGAAAAATGGGACAGATTCTCATGATTTTTAAGCCAAATTAGCTTGACGCACGATTAAGGCCGCGGTTACTATCGCGCTACCCTAACAACAAACCACGAAGAAGAATCTTGACCTTGCTCAGGGCCACGACCGTTTCAATCCGGCCCAGGACCGCTGCGGTTCTGGGGCTGGCGCTGATCGTGTCCGCATGCGCCCAGGTACCCACTGCTGACATTTCCTCCACGGCGTCCCGGCAAGGACCGGTGCTGGAAGTCGCTCCGTCCGCTGTGGCATCCCTCCCGACTCCGCCTGCCGCGACGCCCGTTCCACCTGTGGCCGAGCAGGCCGTCGCATCCAAGGAGACCGAGGCTCCGCCCAGCAACCTCTGGGGACGGATCCGCAAGGGATTCGTCATGAGCAACCTCGATAATCCGCTGGTCCGCGATTGGGAACAGTGGTATTCGAGCCGCCCCGACTATGTCGCGCGCATGATCGAGCGCAGCAGCCGCGTCCTGTTCCACGTCGTCGAGGAAGTCGAGCGGCGCCAGATGCCGGCCGAAGTCGCGCTGCTGCCGATGATCGAATCCGCCTACAATCCTCAGGCGTATTCGCGCGCGCACGCTTCCGGCATGTGGCAGTTCATACCCTCCACCGGCAAGCTCTACGGGCTGCAACAGAACTGGTGGTATGACGGCCGCCGCGACATCGTGGCCGCCACCAACGCCGCGCTCGATTACCTGGAGAAGCTCCACGGCATGTTCGGCGACTGGGAACTCGCGCTCGCCTCGTACAACTGGGGGGAAGGCGCGGTGGGCCGCGCTGTAGCGAGGAACCAGGCGCGCGGTCTCCCGGCCGACTACGAGAGCCTCACCATGCCGAACGAGACCCGCAATTACCTGCCCAAGCTGCAGGCGGTCAAGAACATCATTTCGGATCCGGCGCGTTTCGGGCTTGCGCTCGCCGACATTCCCAACGAGTCATATTTCGCCACCCTCACCACCCCGCGTCACATCGATGTCGAGCTCGCCGCCCGATTCGCCGAGATTTCGATCGAGGAATTCCGCTTCCTGAATCCCGCACACAACAAGCCGGTGATCAATGCGCATGCGGCGGAAACGATCGTGCTGCCCAAGAACAAGGTCGAAACCTTCCAGCGCAACCTGCAAAACCACACGAAGCCGCTGGTATCGTGGCAGGCCTATACGGTCAAGCCGGGAGAGCGGATCGAAAAGATTGCGGCGAAGCACGGCATGTCGGTTGCCGAGTTGCAGCGGGTCAACAACATCACCGGCCGCAACAAGATCAGGACCGGCCAGCCGCTCCTGGTGCCGGTCAAGGCCGGCGCAAGCCCGCATCTACCCGATCTGCCGGCGCCGGCCCTGGTCAAGACACGGACGGCGAAGACCCGCTACGTGCCGCCTTCCCGGCGCGGCGCGGTGGCCCGGAAGGCCGTGTACCGTCAGGCGATCGTGAAGAAGTCGGCGAAGGGTGCCAAACCCACAAAGGCGGCAAAAGCCACACCGGCCAAACGCGTCAAGGTGACCGTTCCGGCCAAGCCACCCCCCTCCAGGCAGCGCGTCAACCTCGCAGAGATCCGCTGACCGGCGACACCGTGACTCGTGGTATGCCGGCGAGCACGCACCTAGGCCAAGCAGCACCCTTTCTTTCGGCATTACGCGTATGGGCGACCCGCTGCGACGTACCGGGCCGCTTGACGCAGAGAACATCACCCGGGCGGATAAAGATGGCAGTGCGTCGAATGCGTCGCGGTAAAGCGGGTCTTTTCCGGATAGGCGATCTTGCACTGCGGCATCGCCGCCGGACAGCGCGGATGAAAGTGACAGCCCGGCGGCGGGTTGACGGGTGACGGCAGGTCGCCCTGCAGGCGGATGACCTCGCGTTTCGTTTTGCGGTCGAGCACCGGCACCGCAGACAGCAGCACGCGTGTGTAGGGGTGTTTCGGGTTCTCCAGCACTTCTTCCATCGTGCCCCGTTCGACGACTCGCCCGAGATACATCACCGCCACTTCGTGCGCGAGAAACTCGATCACCGAGATGTTGTGCGTGATGAACAGATACGCCAGCCCCTTCTTTGCCTGCAGATCCTTGAGCAGGTTCAGGATCTGCGCCTGTACCGAGACGTCGAGCGCACTGGTGGGCTCATCGCACACGATGAGTTGCGGCTCGACAGCGAGCGCCCGCGCGATGGCGATGCGCTGGCGCTGCCCGCCGGAAAACTCGTGCGGATAGCGATACTTGACCTCCGGCGTGAGGCCGACCTCACCGAGCAGCTGATCGATGCGCGCCTGACGGGCGGCGCGGTCCGCGCCGATCCCGAGCGCGGCCATGCCTTCCTCGATCGTTTCCATCACGCGCATGCGTGGATTGAGCGAAGCATAGGGATCCTGAAAGATGATCTGCGCATGACGGCGCCGCGGGCGCAATTGCGCCCGCGGCAGCCGCAGGAAATCCTCACCGTCGAACAGCACCTGTCCGGCCGTGGACTCGACGAGCCGCAGGAGCCCCTTGCCAACGGTGGTCTTGCCGCAGCCCGATTCGCCGACCAGCCCGAGCGTTCTCCCGCGTTCGATCGCGAACGACACGCCGTCGACCGCCTTGACATGGCCGACGACGCGCTTGAATACACCCTTGTGAATGGGAAAGTGAACCTTGAGGTCACTGACCTCAAGAAGAGAGGAGATAGGCGGTAGGCGAGAGGCGGGTATGGCGACAGACTCTGCCGTTTCGTGACTCTTTTTCCCCTCTCTCCTCTCCCCTCTCCCCTCTCTCATCTGTTCGCCTTCCGCGAACAGATGGCACCTGACTCCCTGCCCCCCGCCGATCTCATACCATGGCGGCGTCGTGTCCCGGCACAGGTCCCACGCGTGGTCGCAGCGCTCGGCGAAACGGCAGCCCACGAATTCGCGCGTGAGCGGCGGCACGGTGCCGCGGATCACCGCCAGCGCATCGCCCCGCTTGGTCTTGCCCGGCAGCGAATCGAACAGCTTGCGGGAATAGGGATGAGCCGGACGGGAAAAGAAGGTTTCACGGTCCGCGTTCTCCACGATCTGGCCGGCATACATCACCGCCACGCGGCGCGCCATCTGCGCGACGACCGCGAGATCGTGCGTGATCAAAAGCACCGACATCTTGCGCCGGCTTTGCAGCTCGCATAGCAGTTCGAGCACTTGCGCCTGGATCGTCGCGTCGAGCGCCGTGGTCGGCTCATCCGCGATCAAAAGCTCCGGATCGCACGCGTGCGCCGTCGCGATCATCACCCGCTGCTGCTTGCCGCCCGAAAGCTGGAACGCATATTCGTGGCGGCGCCGTGCACCGTCCGGGATGCGCACCGCATCGAGGAGTTCGAGCACGCGGTGATCGAGGGCCGCACCTTCGAGATCGGTGTGGCGTCTCAGCGTCTCGGCGATCTGCGCACCGACAGTCATGACCGGATTGAGCGAGAGCATCGGCTCCTGGAAAATCATTGCAATGCGGGCCCCCCGCACGTCCCGCATGCGCGTCTCCGGCAGCGCCAGCAGGTCCTCGCCATTGAGTTCCACTTTCCCGCCGACGATCTGCCCCGCGTCCGGCTGCAGGCGCATCACGGACAGCGCAGTGAGCGACTTGCCGCAGCCCGATTCGCCGACGAGCGCGAAGGTTTCGCCGTGGGGAATATCGAGCGATACGCCGTCGACCGCGCGCACCACCGCATCACCGGTATCGATCCAGGTACGCAGGTTTTCGATGCGAAGCAGCGGCTGCGCCATCAGATACGCTCCGCCGCGGGCCGCAGCGCAGCCGATTCGGCCATGCGCCGGGCGAGCTCCCCGGCCGAGAGCGTGCGGCTGCGGATGCGCGGATCGAAGGCGTCGCGCACCGCGTCGGCGAAGAGGTTCGCCGAGAGCACCAGGGTCAGCATGAAGCAGAAGGCGGCGGCGAGCGACCACCAGACCATCGGGTCGCGCGCCATCTCCAGGCGCGCGTTGTTGATCATGGTGCCGAAGCTGATCGTCGACGGATCGACTCCTACACCGACGTAGGACAGGACCGCCTCCGCCAGCACCAGGCCGCTGAAATCCATGACCACCGCGATCAGCACGATGTGCATCACGTTGGGCAGGATGTGGCGAGTGATGATTCGCCAGTGGGACACGCCGAACGCCTGCGCCGCCTGGATATATTCCATCTCCCGCAGTTTCAACGCTTCGCCGCGCAGCAGCCGCGCCAGCCCGGTCCAGCTCGTGATGCCGAGGATCATGCACAGGAAGAGCAGGCGCAGATCGGCGCGCGCGGTAATCGTATCGAACAGCTCCGGGTGCGTCTCGATGTAGACCTGCATCATGAGCACTGCGGCGGCGATCAACAGCACGCCGGGAATCGATGACAGCGTCGTATACAGATACTGGATCACGTCGTCGACCCAGCCGCGGAAATAACCCGCCATGATGCCAAGCAGCAGCGCAAACGGCAGCATCACTAGGGTGGTAAGCGTACCGATCACGAGCCCCGTGCGTATGCTCTTCAGCGCGAGGTAGAACACGTCCTGTCCGACCTTGTCGGTGCCGAACACGTGATACTTTGCGGCAAGCGTCACGATCGGCCCGGCGATGGCGAGCACCATCCCCAGCGACGCGAGCACCGCGCGCCACGGCACCTCCGTCTCGCCACGCCAGATCGCACGCCAGGCTTCGTCCAGATGGCTGCCCCTTCCCTTGGCCAGCAATGCGCACAGGAGAGTGCAGAACACGAACCAGACGATCGCTGCGGCAGCGGTGCCGTAGAGCGTTCGCCGCAGGACGTCCGCCGCCCAATGCGCTTCCGGATCCTCGAGGTGAATGCCGCCGTGCACGAGACGGGGGTAATCGCGGCTCTGCGTGCCGCCGGGAAGATCGATGGCTTCCTTGGCGTAGAGATGGGTGGCAAGCGGCGCGGAATAGGTCTTCTCCTTGCGCATTCGCAAGGGTTCGGCGATCCGGTCGAACACGCTCAAGACCTCGACTGCGTAATAGCGCACCTCGCCCTTTGCCGCCGGCAACGCCGGCCGGTAATGCAGCGAATCGAGGACCCCGATGACGACGAAAAAAACCAGTACGGTGAGTGCGGTCATCCCGCTCGCGCTGCACGCCACACGCCGCCAGGGCGCAAG
>JACQOK010000245.1 GCA_016202565.1 Betaproteobacteria bacterium
GCAAGATTGGATCAACGATCTGCTCTTTGTTTTGGTTTTGATGTCGGCTTTAATCTTGTAAATCTTGTTAATCCTGTCCATTGATCTTTTTGTATTGACTTTATCTGCGTTCATCGGCGGCTGATGAATACCGAACTTCGCGCACCGCTCAGCCGCGCGGCGGGATGACGGGCAGCAGGATGTGCGCCGGGTGCTGCGGACCGACATGCAGCGTGACCTTGCCGCCGAACACTTCGGGCGGCCGGTCGGTCGGATCATCGTGCACGAACGGTCCGCAACCGCGCATGGGATTCTTCATGTTCGACAGCGTCGCCGCCGCCCCGTCGTGCTCGTAATCCTTCCCGCGGAGGGTGAGCGCCACGCGATAGCCCGCCGGCACGACGATACACGTGGGCCAGACCTCGATGTCGAGCTCGTATATTTCACCAGGCTTGAGCGGCTGCTTCTCGTCGTGCGTGTGGTACGGCCGGTACGGGAGCGAGAGCCGCGGATCGAGCTTGCGTTGCGAGGCCCGCAGCCATCCCTGCCCGACCGGCGTCTTCGGATCGAGCGCGCCCTGAAAGAGCACTTCCTTGCCTTCCGGGTCATACACCCGCAACACCGCGAAGATGTCCGCGTCGCTCGTGGATGACGATATGAAAAGCTTCAGGGCCGATGGGCCGGTGATTTCCGTTTCCTTCTCCAGCGGCGGCGTCGAAAAGGTGACGCCCTCGCCCATCATGTCGTAGGCGAGCGTCTGTGCGGACGCCGGCGGCGTCGTGGCGAGCCGCATGCCCTGCGGATCAAGATGGAACTGCGTCCAGCGCGTGCGCGCGAGCGGCCATTCGCTTTCGTGGCGCTCGACGAATTTCTCGCCCGGGGAACGCACCTGAAGCTGGATCCGCGGCTGCTTGTCCCACCCGTTATCGACCCCCTTCAGAAAATAATCGAAGAAACGCTTCTGCAGCTTCACGCCATAGTCGGTGTAGAACGGCGCCCAGTGCGAGCCGCCGTGCACTTCGAGCCACTTTTGTTTGGACGCCGCACGCATGAAGCCCTCAAAGTTTCCGCGCGGATGCAGTCCCTGCCCGCCCCAATTCGCGGCGGACAGGAGGGGAACCGAGATCTTCGAGAGATCGGCGGTCCGCTCGCGGTAATAGTCATCCACGAGCGGATGCTCGAGCACGCCCGCCCACATGTCCCCGCGATTGCGCGCGAGTTCCTCTTCGGGCAGTGTTTCCGGGCCACACACGAGTTCGCCGGTGACGCGGCTCTTCGGTCCGCGTTCCCCGCGCCCGTGCTGCACCGTCTTCACCTGCATTTCCTGCCAGTTCTTGCGGAAGGTGCACGCGATGCCGCCGTGACGAACCGAATCCCGGTAGTAATCGACCCACCCTTCCCACACGCAGATCGCCGCAAGATGCGGCGGCTGCAGCGCAGCCGCGCGCCACTGGCTGCTCGCGTAATAGGAGATCCCGTTCAGCCCTACTTTGCCGCTGCACCATGGCTGCGCGGCGGCCCATTCGATGCAGTTATACAAATCGCGGTTCTCGCGCGCGTTGTTGTGGTCGAGATAGCCGGGCGAGCGCCCCGCGCCGCGCGAATCGACGCGCACGCAGACGTAGCCGTCCGGCACCCACTTCTCGGGGTCGACCACTTCCCAGCTCTGGTACTGGTTGGTGCTGCCGCTCACCGCATCGGGGTAATCGCGCGCCATGATGTCCCACGCGGTCTTGTAGCCTTCCTGGAACGCGAGGCCTTTGCCATAGGGACCATAACTCGCGAGCGCCGGATAGCGCCCTTCGGCCACAGGCCGGAACACGTCCGCGCGCAGCACCAGTCCGTCGTCCATCGTGATCGGCATGTCCCAGTCGATGCGCATGCCGTCCCGGATCTCGCTCTTGTACTCGTAGTCGTTCATATCTTTCCCAACATCAGTCTTTCAGAAACCATCTCTCGGGAGTGCGTGAAGTCGGGAGATCGTGAGTGGGAAGACGAAACTCTTCCTCACGCCCTCACGCTCTCGCGCCTTCACGGCTTCTCTCATTGGGGAGGAATAATGGGCAGTACCAGGTACGAGGCGTAGTCTCCACCAGCGTAGATCGTGTTCTCGGCACCGGCGTTGTAGTCCGCATGATAGTGCGTATAC
>JACQOK010000270.1 GCA_016202565.1 Betaproteobacteria bacterium
GCTCGAAATCGAGGTGAACGCCGACGGCGCGCGCGAGATCGCGGGACGCTCGCGCGGCACGCCGCGCGTGTCCAACCGGCAGCTGCGGCGGGTGCGCGACTTAGCCCATGTCAAAGCCAGCGGCAAAGTCACGCTCGAGGTCGCCGATGCCGCGCTCCAGATGCTCGACGTCGACCCGCTCGGCTTCGACGTGATGGACCGCAAGCTGCTGCTCGCGGTGATCGAAAAGTTCAGCGGCGGGCCGGTAGGTCTCGACAATCTTGCCGCGGCGATCGG
Source organism: Betaproteobacteria bacterium (assembly GCA_016202565.1). GTDB lineage: Bacteria > Pseudomonadota > Gammaproteobacteria > Burkholderiales > SG8-41 > DSOT01. The sequence continues at coordinate 277 of JACQOK010000270.1, forward strand.
GGAGGAGCGTGACACGATAGAAGACGTGCTCGAACCGTACCTCATCCAGCAGGGCTATCTGCAGCGCACGCCGCGCGGCCGCATGGCCACGGTTTCCGCTTACCGCCACTTCGGTCTCGCCCAGCCGCAGGGGGCCGGCACGCCGAACTTGTGGGACGAGCCCAGGAACGATGAACGATGAACGAGGAACGATGAACTCCTCAGAGAAACTCGCCACTCGTCACTCGTCACCTCTCACCGCACCGTTCTCCTGGCCGATTCGCGTGTACTACGAAGATACCGACAGCGGGGGCGTCGTCTATTACGCGAACTATCTCAAGTTCCTGGAGCGGGCGCGCACCGAGTGGCTGCGCGCGCTCGGCTTCACGCAGCGCGAGCTTGCCGGGCGCGAACGGGTCGTGTTCGTGGTGCGGTCGCTCGCAATCGAGTACATGAGGCCGTCGTGGTTTGACGACAGCTTGCAGGTCACCGTAGAACCCGTTAAGGTTGGGGCCGGTCAGATGGTGGTGGCGCAGCAGGTGGCGCGCGCAGCCGAGGTGCTGGCCACCGCCCAAGTCCGGCTGGCCTGCGTCAACGCGGCCACGTTCAAGCCCGTTAGAATTCCAAGAGCGATCACCATAAGAACAGGAACGATATCGTGACTTCCACGGTTACCCATGACATGTCGGTCATCAGCCTGGTCGCCAATGCCAGCGTGCTGGTGCAGCTGGTGATGGCGCTGCTCCTGCTGGCGTCCATGTTTTCCTGGTACTACATTTTCCTCAAGGTGTTCGTCATCAAGCGCGCCGCCAGGCTGGCCGACGATTTCGAAAAGGAATTCTGGAGCGGCGCGGATTTGAACGAGCTCTACCAGCGCGCGGTCAATTCACGCAAGGCGGCCGGCAGCCTCGAGCGCATCTTCGAATCCGGTTTCCGCGAGTTTGCCAAGCTGAGAAAGCAGCCCGGCATGGAGCTCGTGGTGGTGATAGACGGCACGCGGCGCGCGATGCGGGCAACGTTGCAGCGCGAGATGGACCGCCTGGAGGCGCACCTGTCGTTTCTTGCCTCGGTGGGATCGGTGAGCCCGTATGTCGGATTGTTCGGCACGGTGTGGGGGATCATGAACTCGTTCCGCGGGCTCGCCAATGTCGCGCAGGCAACGCTGGGGCACGTTGCGCCCGGCATCGCCGAAGCGCTGATCGCGACCGCGATGGGACTCTTCGCCGCAATACCGGCGGTGATCGCCTACAACCGTTTCGCCGGCGACGTCAATCGCCTGGCGACGCGGTTCGAATCGTTCATGGAAGAGTTTTCCAACATCCTGCAGCGGCAAGCGCATTGACAATCGGTGAGCGGTAAGCGGTCAAGGGTGAGCGGACAACGGTGACGCAATGTTGATTGAAAAGCGCAGCGGCAGAAGGCTCATGAACCAGATCAACGTCGTGCCGTATATCGACGTGATGCTGGTGCTGCTGGTGATCTTCATGATCACGGCGCCGTTCATCACGCCGGGCCAGGTCGAACTGCCGCAGATCGACAAGGCCTCGACCCCGCCGGTCGCGCCGCTGGAAGTCTCGATTCGCACCGACCGGTCGCTGTGGCTGCGCGACCGGGCGCGGGGCTCGTCGGACCGCCGGGTCACGCGCGATGAACTGATCCAGGCGATCCGCGAAAAACAGGCGCAGAACCCGGAGCAGGCAGTGGTCATCGCCGCCGACAAGGACGTGCGCTATGAAGCGGTGCTTGAAGTGATGGACATGCTGCAGCAGAACCAGGTGCGCAAGGTGGGACTGCTCGCGAAGCCCCGCAAGTGACTTTCGACGAGGTCACAAAACGGGAACGAACGATCTCCGGCGCGCTGGCGCTGGCGATGCACCTGCTGTTCTTCGTGCTGCTCGTGGTGGGCGTCTCCTGGCAGCCGAAGCGGATCGCTGCGCCGGTGGTCGTCGACTTGTGGAGCGAGCTGCCGCCGACACCGCAGCCCAAGGCGGAGCCGCCCCCGCCGCCGCCCGAGCCGAAACCGGCGCCCAAGCCGGAACCCAAGCCGGAGCCCAAACTCGAGCCCAAACCCGAGCCGAAGCCGGTACCCAAGCCCGATATCGCGTTAAAGGAAAAGCTCGAGAAGGAACGCAAGCGGAAGGAACTCGAGGCGAAACAGCTCGAAGAACAGAAGAAGAAGGAAGAGGCGAAGAAGCGCGAGGAAGCGAAAAGGCTCGCCGAACAGAAAAAGCGCGAGGAAGAGAAGAAGCGCCTCGCCGAGAAGGAAAAGCAAAAGAAGGAAGAGCAGGCGAGGCTGGAGAAGGAGAAAGAAGAACAGCTCCGCAAACTGCTGGATCAGCAGGCCGCGCAGGCCGCAGCCAATGCGAAGCTCGACGCATACAAGCGCAGCGTGAGCGAGAAAATCAAGCGGTATGTCGTGCTGCCGCCGAACATCCAGGGCAATCCGGAAGCGCAGTTCGAGGTGGTGCAAATCCCCGGCGGCGAGATCCTGAGCGTGAAATTGAAGCGCAGCAGCGGCAATCCGGCCTACGACGCCGCCGTGGAGCGCGCGATCCACACGGCGCAGCCGCTGCCGCCGCCGCCCGATCCGGCACGATTTGGCGACGTGCGGGAACTTGAACTGAGATTCCGGCCCAAAGAGTAGGAAAGACCCAGAATGCCGAATAAAATTACGACTGGAGGCCGCCTCGAGAATACGCACTCGTGCTGCAGCTTCCATTGTCATTCCCGTGGAAAACGGGAATCCATAGTATCGTTCACGCAAGGTGACCCGCCCTTATGGGTTCCCGCCTCCGCGGGAACGACGGTTTTAGGTGGATCTTAATCATCCGTCCTGCTTTTTATGCGACCAATCAAACTGTTAATTGCCGCTCTTGGTCTCGTGCTCCTGCTTGCGCCGGCGGGACTGCGCGCCGCGCTCACCATCGAGATCATCGGTGCCGGCGCCAACCAGATTCCGATCGCGATCGTCCCGTTCCGCGCCGAGGAGGGACTCGCGCAGAAAATCACCCCGGTGATCGCCGCGGATCTTGCGCGCAGCGGCCTGTTCCGGATGATCGATTCCGGCGGCGTCACGCCGGTGCCTTCGGAGCCGGGTGAAGTCAATTTCCCGGCCTGGAGCGCGCGCGGGTCCGAAGCGCTGGTGATCGGCAGCATTACCGCGCAGCCCGACGGGCGTTACGAGATCCGTTTCCGGCTGATGGACGTTGTCAAGCAAACACAGCTTGCGGGATTCGCCTACACGGCGAGTGCGGCGCAGCTGCGCCTTACCGCGCACAAGATCGCCGATGTGATCTACGAGAAACTCACCGGGGACGTGGGGGTGTTCGCCACCCGCATCACCTATATCGTGAAAAGAGGCTCGCGCTACGAGTTGCAGGTGGCGGACGCGGACGGCTACAACGCGCAGACCGTGCTCAACTCGAACGAGCCGATCATTTCGCCGTCATGGTCGCCCGACGGCACGCGGCTCGCCTACGTTTCGTTCGAGGCGAATAAACCCGTCGTGTACGTCCAGTCGCTCGTCACCGGGGGCCGGCAGGCGGTGGCGAATTTCCGCGGCAGCAACAGCGCGCCGGCCTGGTCGCCGGACGGCAGGCGGCTGGCGGTGGTGTTGACCCGGGACGGCAACTCGCAGGTGTATCTCATCAGCGCCGACGGCGGCGGCACGCCCACGCGGGTGAGCAACAGCTCGGCGATCGATACCGAACCGAATTTTTCCCCGGACGGGCAACTGCTGCTGTTCACTTCCGACCGCGGCGGCAGTCCCCAGGTATACGGCATGCCGGCCTCCGGTGGCGCGGCGCGCCGCCTGACGTTCGAAGGCAGTTACAACGTTTCGCCGCGCTTCAGTCCCGACGGCAAGAGTTTTGCATTCGTGCAAAGAAGCGGCAGCCGCTTCAACATCGCGGTGCAGGACCTTTCGACGCGGCAGGTGCAGGTGCTGACCGACGGCAGCATCGATGAATCACCGAGTTTCGCGCCGAACGGCCGCATGATCCTCTACGCATCCACGGTGGGGGGGCGTGGTATATTAGCCGCGGTATCGAGCGATGGCAGAGTGCGGCAGCGGCTCACCGAAACAGCGGGCGACGTGCGTGAACCCGCATGGGGCCCGCTGGTCAAATGACATGGTTCTTTTTTTCCGAGGAGTGAACTGATGCGAAGAATTCTAACGGGCATAGCGATTGCTGGCCTGCTTGCTGCGTGCGCGAGCACGCCCGACGAACAGGAAGCCGCGAAAGTAGAGGATCGCGTTCCGTCGGCCAAGCCGACGACCAAGCCGGCCGACCCCGGCACCGCGACGAAGCCGCTCGGTACCGGCAAGGTGGCTGCCGACCCGCTCAAGGATCCGGCCAACATCCTGTCCAAGCGGAGCATCTACTTCGATTATGACAGCAACCTGGTAAAGGACGAGTACAAGCCGATCATTTCGGCGCATGCCAAATACCTGAGCCAGAACCGTTCCAAACGTGTGCGCATCGAAGGCAACACCGACGAGCGCGGCAGCCGCGAGTACAATCTCGCGCTCGGCCAGCGTCGCGCGGATGCGGTACGGCAGATGATGGAGCTGCTCGGCGCGTCCGGCAGCCAGATCGAGACGCTGAGCTTCGGCGAGGAAAAACCCAAGGCGCCCGGCCATGACGAGGCCGCGTGGACCGAGAACCGGCGCGCCGACATTCGCTATCAAGGCGAGTAATCCGCAAGCCGAGAGGCATATCAGCATGAGCGGCGTCAGGCGATTCGTGGTTCTTGCAGGGGCGATGGTATCGTTTGCCGCCGCCGCTCCCGTACATGCCGGCCTGTTCGATGACGAAGTCGCGCGCAAACAGATCGTCGAACACCAGAAGCGCATCGACGGGCTGAAGCAGCAGCAGGAGGAGATTGCCGAGCGCATCGCCCGGGTCGAGGAAGCGCTCAAGAACCAGCCGGTCATCAGTCTCGCCTCCCAGATCGAGGCGTTGCGCGAGGACCTGAGGCAGATGCGCGGCCAGATCGAGGTGGTCGGGCATAACATCGACATGGCCGCCAAGCGCCAGCGCGACATGTATGTCGATCTCGACACGCGGTTGCGGCGGCTGGAGCAGCCGGGCGGCGGCGGGGCCTCACCGCCGGCAGCGCCAGCGGCACCGGGCAGCGGCGCAGCACCGGCGCCGACCGTTTCTGCATCGGCATCGCCTGACGAGGGGCGTGCGTATGAAGCGGCGCAGGAGCAGCGCCGCAGCGGCAACTACCCGGCTGCGATCACCGCGTTCCAGGGATTCATCGCGCAATACCCGAAGAGCACGCTCGCGCCGCGCGCGCAGTATTGGATCGGCGACTCCTATTACAATCTGCGCGATTTCAAAAGCGCGATCGCCAACCAGCAGAAGCTGGTCAATGCCTACCCCGACAGCTCCTCGGTCCCCGACGCGCTGCTCAACATTGCCAGTTCGCAGGCGGAACTCGGCGACAGCGCGGCAGCGAGGAAAACCATGGACGGTCTGGTCGCGCGCGATCCCGCGAGCGAGGCGGCGGAGAAGGCGAAGCGCCGGCTCACCACGTTGCGCTGATAAATTCAGGATTGAGGATCGAGGAGTGAGGATTGAGCGCGGCCCGGTTGGGCCGCTGCCCTGATTCCCTTCTGGTTTGTTCGCAACACTGCTCCCGCGCGATAATATGACTTTTGGCCACTTTGGTCCGGCCATGCCTCAATCCTCGATCCTCGATCCTCGATCCTCGGCCTTGGATCCCCAATCCTCCGTCCTCCAGGCGACGCTGCGCGTCACGGAGATTTTCTTCTCGTTGCAGGGCGAGACCAGCCGCGTAGGGCTGCCCACCGTGTTCGTGCGGCTCACGGGCTGCCCGCTGCGCTGCGGCTACTGCGACACCGCCTATGCGTTCTACGGCGGGAAGACGATGACGCTCGCGGCGATTCTCTCCGAAGTCGCGCAGCACGCGCCGCGGTATGTCACGGTAACCGGCGGCGAACCGCTCGCGCAGAAAAACTGCCATGCGCTGCTCAAGGAACTGTGTGATCGCGGCTACTCGGTGTCGCTCGAAACGAGCGGCGCGGTCGACGTCTCGCAGGTCGATCGCCGCGTATCGAAAATACTCGACCTGAAGACACCGGGCTCAGGCGAGTGCGACAAGAACCGATGGACGAACCTGGATCACCTCACCGCGCACGACGAGATCAAGTTCGTGCTGTGCGATGAGGCGGACTACCGATGGGCGAAGCAGGTGCTCGCCGAGCGCCGGCTCGACCGGATCTGCCCGGTGCTGTTTTCGCCTTCCTATCACGATCTTCCCCCGCGGACGCTCGCCGAGTGGATCCTGCGCGACCGGCTCCCGGTGCGCCTGCAGGTCCAGTTGCACAAGCAGCTGTGGGGCGAAGGGCCCGGACGTTGAAACCGACTGGCCGGCTCTGATGCGATGAGGGCCTTGGTCGCCGATTTCGCCGTCAACCTGCGCTGCGGGCTGCGCGCCATGCTGCTGCGGCGGGTGGCGCTGGACGAGTGCCGGATCAGTCCGGACCAGTTGGTCCTGCTGGTATGCGTGATCCTCGCGGCACGGCTGCTGCTGGACATCGGTTTCAACGGACTCGACGGTTACTTCAATGTTTACGCGCTGTCGGCCGAGATCACGCTGATCGCCGCGCTGTTGCTCGCCGCGTTCATCGCCGGCAGGCTCACGAACGAGCCGCGGCTGCTGCTGGGTTATCCGATCATCCTGCTCGCCATGGAGCCGTTCTTCGTCGCGCTGCAGGAGTTAACGGCCTGGGCAGCCCGCAGCAAACCATCGCTTGTCTCACCCGCCGCATGGAGCGCAGACACTGCATTCATTGCATGGTTTCTTGTCGCAGCGCTGGTCGTCCTGCTGAGACTCGCGCCGGGGCGCCGGCTGCGTGCCGGGGCGGTCTTTGCCGGGTACTGCGCGCTGCTGGCCGGAAGCTTCTGGTGGCTGCCGCAGGAGGATCTGTGGATGGCGCGCGCGTCCGCTGCGCAGCAGCAGGCATCGATCGCCGACGAGGCGGCATTTCATGCCCAGCCGGCGCTGCTCGAACGCGATCTTGCCGCGCTCGAGCCGGAGCGCCCGGGTATCGCGGACATTTACTTCGTCGGTTTCGCCGCGTACGCCCACGAGGACGTCTTCATGAAAGAGATCCACGTCATCGGCCGGCTCTTTCGGGAGCGGTTCGACGCGGAGGGCCGGACGATTGCGCTCATCAACAACCCCAAAACCGCAAAGGAAGTGCCGCTCGCATCCGTGACCAACCTCGCCCGCGTGCTGCGCCATATCGGCAGCGTGATGAACCGCGAGGAAGACATCCTCGTGTTGTATGTCACTTCCCACGGCACGGAGAAACACCGGCTCTCGGTCGTCAATTCGCCCCTCAAGCTCAACGACATCACGCCCGCCACGCTGAAGCGCGCGCTCGACGATTCGGGGATCAAGTGGCGCGTGCTCGCGATTTCGGCGTGCTACGCCGGCGGATTCATCGCGCCGTTCAAGGACGAGACGACGCTCATCATGACCGCGGCCGACGCGGTGAAACCGTCTTTCGGCTGCGGCACGGAGTCCGAATTCACGTTTTTCGGCAAGGCGGTGTTCGACGAGGAACTGCGCCGCACGCATTCTTTCACCGAGGCGTTCGCACGCGCGCGCCGGAGCATCGTCCAGCGCGAGCGCGAGCAGAAGTTCGAGCCCTCCAATCCGCAGATCCACGTGGGCGGCGCCATGGCGCAGAAATTGCGCGAGCTCGAAGCGCGTCTGCGGGCGCTGCATGCCGGCGGCGAGACCGCGCAACCGGATACCTGAAGCATGCGCCGCGCCGTCGTTCTGCTCTCCGGCGGGCTCGACTCCGCCACCACGCTCGCCATTGCGCGAAGCGAGGGATTCGACTGCCACTGCCTCACGCTCGATTACGGGCAGCGCCACCGCGCCGAACTCGATGCGGCCGCGCGTGTCGCCGCCGCGCTGGGCGCCGCCGGGCATCGCGTGATGCAGGTGGATCTCACCTCGATCGGCGGCTCTGCGCTGACCGACCGCTCGATCCCGGTGCCCGAAGCGCCCACGCAGGGCATCCCGGTCACCTACGTGCCGGCGCGCAACACCATCTTGTTGTCGCTCGCGCTGGCATGGGCCGAAGTGCTCGGCGCGCAGGACATCTTCTTCGGCGCCAACGCGATCGATTATTCGGGCTACCCGGACTGCCGTCCCGAGTACATGCGCGCGTTCGAGGCGCTGGCAAATCTCGCGACCAAGGCCGCGATCGAGGGCAGCCGGCTCACGCTGCATACGCCCGTCATCGCGCTCACCAAGGCCGAGATCATCCGGCGCGGCGCAGCGCTCGGCATCGACTACGCACTCACGGTGTCGTGCTACCAGTCGGACCGCGCTGGCCGCGCCTGCGGGCGCTGCGATTCCTGCCGGCTCCGTCGCGCCGGCTTCGCGGCGGCGGGAATTGCGGACCCGACGCGCTATATGCCCGGCTCGGCTTGACATAAGTTTTCTGAATCAACGCGTTGAACCAAAGGCATTAGAATTTGCCAGTGGCAGCAGGTCTAGCCAGGATCTGCAGCCAGAGTTCGGCCAAGGAGGTGCGGCATGGAATTCACGATACATCACCAGATACTGCTCGCGGTATTCGTCATCGCGGTGATCATGGGCGCGGTGGCGAACAAGACCAATTTCTGCACCATGGGCGCGGTGTCCGACTGGGTCAACATCGGCGACACCGGCCGCATGCGCGCGTGGGTGTTCGCGATGGTCGTTGCGCTCATCGGCGTGCTCGGGCTCGAAGCTGCGGGCAGTCTCAATCTGTACGCCGAGACCTTTCCGCCGTACCGCACCGCCAACTTCGCCTGGCTGCGTTACATTCTGGGCGGACTGCTGTTTGGCATCGGCATGACGCTCGGCAGCGGCTGCGGCAGCAGGACTCTGGTGCGCGTGGGCAACGGCAACCTGAAGTCGCTCGTCGTGGTCGTGGTCATGGCGATCGCCGCTTACTTCATGCTGTGGTCGGCGTTCTTCGAGAAGGCTTTCATGTCCTGGATCGGTCCGACGACGATCAATCTCTCGCACTACGGTGTGACGAATCAGGAACTTTCGACCGTGCTCGCTGCCATGTTCGGCCTGCAATCGGTGCCGTGGTTCCATCTTCTCGTCGGCGCGCTCGTCGCCGTCGGCATGCTGGCGTTCGTCTTCAAGTCCGTGGATTTCCGCGGCAACCGCGACAACATTCTGGGCGGCGCCGTGGTGGGGTTGGCGATCTTCGCCGGCTGGTGGGTGACTGGCGGGGCGTGGGGCCAGAAATGGAAAGAGTTCGCCGAGATGGCGATCGATGTGCCGAGCCGCGTCCAGGTGCAGTCCTACACCTTCGTGAGCCCGATGGGCGACACCGCGCGCTACCTGCTCGATCCGACAAATCTCATGTTCATCAATTTCGGCGTCATGGCGCTCACCGGCGTCATCCTGGGATCCTTCATTTACGCGATTGCATCCAGGAGCTTCCGCATCGAGTGGTTCGCGTCGGGCAAGGATTTCGTCAACCACGCTGCGGGCGGCGCATTGATGGGCGTGGGCGGCGTGCTGTCGATGGGCTGCACCGTGGGCCAGGCGATCACTGGTGTGTCCACGCTTGCGATCGGCTCGATTCTCACGTTCTTCGCCATCGTGATCGGCTCCGCCGGCACGATGAAATTCCAGTACTGGCGCATGATGCAGGAAGCGTGAAGCAATTCCCTCAACGCCGTTCGTCCCGAGCGTAAGAAGCGTAGCGACTGGAGTCGAGGGAGATTTGGGTGAGGGGTCAAGCTCACTTACAAAATTGCGCAGCAAAAATCACTGCATTTTGTTGACCCACCCGCGTCACAAAAGATAAAATTACGCCCTTTTCACGGGCGGTTAGCTCAGTCGGTAGAGCAGCGGACTTTTAATCCGTTGGTCGGGAGTTCGA
>JACQOK010000016.1 GCA_016202565.1 Betaproteobacteria bacterium
AACTCGAGACCGGGTTACAGTCCCTGCAACCGCGGAAGACAATCCGGGCGCGGATCCTTGTGCCGGAGATCACGCGCCAATGACGCATAATCGGCACGCGGCACGATCGGGGTGGCCCAGCCGAGAAAGCGATCGAATGGCTTCATAACGCCTCCATCGTCTGCGACGCAAACAAATTTTCTAGTACGCATCGCAGAACTTTATTGATGCCGATCAAGTCCGGACGTTTACCCAGAAATAAGTGACAAAATTTCCGCGATTGATCGGCGTAGCTCGCGCAGGGTGAATGCGGCGGGTGTTTCTGCCGGCGAAATGGGGATGTTTCATTTTGAAACTCACGGCCAGTCGGCAGATGCTGGTTGGGGCGCAACAACCTTTTATTTTCAGCGGCTGAGGGTCAGGCGAATGGATAGGCATGAAACATGCATGATGCAACACGTTTGACTGGCTTGTCCGCATTAAAGGAGATTGCCCATGGCAAAAAGCGCAGCGCAGTGGATCGAGCCGCCCCGGCTCCCACCGTCGCATTTTGTCGACAGCCGCATTTATACGGATCAGGTACTGTTTGAGGAAGAGCGGCAGAAGATCTTCAACAAGACGTGGTACATCGCCTGCCACGAATCCGAGCTTGCCGACGCCTACGACTTCCGCACCTTCCAGCATCCCGGGGGCACGCCGCTTGTCATCGTGCGCGGCGACGACATGAAGGTGCGCAGCTTTTATAACATCTGCCCCCATCGCGGCAATTCTCTGGTTTACGATCCTGCCGGCAACGCAAAACGCATCACCTGCATCTTTCACGCCTGGTCGTTCGACACGAAGGGCAACTGCGTGGACATCACGCGCGAGGAGCAGGGTTACCAGAATCGCTTCTGCAAGGCGGACGCCGGTTTGCGCGAGGTGCGGACCGAAGTCGGTTTCGGGGGATTCGTGTGGGTCAATATCGACGATAACTGTGAGCCGCTCAAGGAGTTCATCGGCCCGGCAATGAGCGAGCTGGAGCCCTACATCGGAATGCCGCTCGAGGTGTTTCACTACCACCGGGCAGTCGTAGATACCAACTTCAAACTGTGGCATGACACCAACAGCGAGTTCTACCACGACTACATGCATTACTTTAACCGCGTGACCGGCATGATGCAGCCCGGCTACTTCGATCGCAAATGCGTCGGCTATCCGAACGGCCACGTGCTAGTGGGCTCCATGGAAATCAAGTACGACGCCTATGAAGGCAGCAAGGCGCGCGGCGTGGGCTGGCCGGGGCTTGCGCCTGGCGGCTGGATCCTGATCGATCTGTTTCCCGGCATGACCTACAACCTCCGCACTTCGGTGTTGCGCATGGATAGCATGGTTCCGCTGGGGCCGAACAAGGTCGTGATCGAGTATCGCGGAGTCGGCCTGAAGAGTGACACGCCCGAGCAGCGCGCGCAGCGCGTCTTTGACCACAACACCATCTGGGGACCATTCGGCCGCAATCTGCACGAGGACTTGCTCGGCGTCCATGGCCAGGGAAGGGCGATGCGACCCGGCAGCGACAGCCGCTGGGTACTGCACGGGCGCGAGGAGAACGCGACGATCCACGACGAGATCGGCATGCGTCACTACTACGCCGAGTGGGGGAGGCGCATGGGACGCAAGGCGTTCGACCCATACAGCGAGAATCGCGTTTCTGCGGCTGCCTGAGCCGCCCGACGAGCGCGCCGGCCGCAGGCCGGCGCCCGTAACACCAAGGAGGATGACCGCGCCATGGACCGCGCCGAAATTGAGGAACTCGTCTATCGATCCTGTTTGTTGCTCGACGACAGGGATTTCAAGGGGTATCTCGACCTGTGCGACGACGAGTTTCGTTACACGATTACCGCGCACAGCCCCGAAATCCGCAAGGATCTGATCTGGCTCGATCATGACAAGAAGGGCATGCAGACCTTGCTTGAGCAACTGCCGCGCCATAACAGCGATCATTCACCCCTGACGCGCCACGCCACCGTCTACAAGATCGACGTGGACCAGACGAAGAACGAGGCGAACGTGGTGAGCGCGCTGCAGGTGTTCAAAACCGATCTCGACGGCGGCGCGACCGCATTGTTCGCGGTGGGCAAGTATCTCGACACGGTGAAACTTGACGACGGCAGACCGAAGCTTGCGCGGCGGGTCGTGAAACTCGACACGCGCATGCTCGGAATCGGATTCCACATCCCGTTCTGACTTCAGCGCTGGGCCTTCGCTCGATGAAAATCCAGGTCAACGCAAAAAATCGCGCTTACCAGTTCACGGCGGAAGGAGGACAAAGGATTCTCTATGCGGGGCTGGCGACCGGCATCAAGCTGCCGTACGAGTGCGGCAGTGGAACCTGCGGTACCTGCAAGGCACGGCTGGTCGGGGGCCGGATCGATGATACGTGGCCCGAGGCGCCGGGTCGAAAATACCTGAAGCAGCCCGGCGAGTTCCTGATGTGTCAGAGCGTGGCGTGCGGCGATTGCAGCCTGGAGGTTCCAAACTTCGTCTATAACATGGACCCGGGCGCCTGCGTGCCGGCGATCTGCCGAGGCACGGTCGCCCGGCCTCGCCTGCTCGCCCGGGACGTGATGGCATTTTCGGTCGAACTTCCAGTAGCGCGCGACTTCGACGCCGGACAGTTCATGGTGATGCGGGTGCCGGGGGTGGCCGGTTACCGGGGCTATTCCATGGTCAACTTCGAACGCAGCGCGAAGAAGCTCGACTTTGTCGTGAAGAAGAAGTCAGGAGGAGGAGTGTCCGATTGGTTGTTTAACGGCAACGTAGACGGGGAGCAGGTCGAACTGTTCGGACCGCTGGGGTCGGCCACGTTCTTCCCGAATCTCACGCGAAACATTCTGTGCATCGCGGGCGGCAGCGGGATTGCCGGCATGATGTCGATCCTGGAGCGCGCCTGCCAGGAACACTATTTCGATCAATACCACGGATACGTGTTTTTCGGCGTGCGCAGCATGAAGGACGCTTTTTATCTCGAAGAGCTGTCGCGTTATCGCAGCGTCTTTCCGCAGAAACTGCACGTCAACGTTGCGTTGTCCGACGAGGATGTGCCGGCCGGTGCGGCTCAGCGGTATCCTCAGCTCGCATTCGACGCGGGACTGGTGCACGAAGTTGCAGCGCGTCACATGAAGGGCAGGTATCAGAACATTCGCGCTTATCTTGCCGGTCCGCCGCCGGCGGTGGACGCCGCGATTCGCGTATTGCTGCTAGAGGCCAGGCTCACGACCGATAACATCCGCTACGACAAGTTCAGCTAGATCGCATGCGATGACCAGAAAGTATCTTTGTAAACGCACAGCGGTTCCGGCCAATGGCATGAAGGAATGCGAGGCAGAAGGCGGGATGAAGGTACTGGTCGCGAGATCCGGCGATGAGTATTTTGCGTGCCAGGCGGTGTGTCCGCATCAGGATGTGGCGTTGTGCGAGGGCCTGTTCGACGGGACCGTGCTGACCTGCCACCAGCATCTCTGGCAATGGGACATCCGCAGCGGCGCGCCGCGAGGGCTCGCCGAAGCCCCGCTCGAATGCTACACCGTCGAGGTCGACGGCGATTCGATCTATATCGCGTCCCCGGGCGCGCTCTATGTGGGCGAGCTTTTTTCCGGGATCGCCGAGAAAACCCTGGCCGAAATCAACGCCCTCGCCAGACGCGAGGAGTTTACGCAAGGCGGGACTCTCTACAACGTGGGCGATCCCGCCGAGGACTTTTTTGTGCTCGAATCGGGCCGTGTCGAATTTCTGATCGGGCGGGATGACCGGACCAGCCCCGCCGGCTTCATGCTGCGCAAGGGCGAAGTGTTCGGTTGGGCGGCGCTGCTCGACAGCCAGCCTTCCCGCATCGCCAAGGCGACCTGCCTTGAGCATTCGACGCTGCTCAGGATCAACGGCAGGGAAGCGTTGAAGGTGCTCGAGTCGGACCCGGCATCGGGCTACGTCGTGATGCGGCGGCTTTCCTCGTTGATCGCGCGCTATCTCGCGTCTTCGGGAGCGCGGTGATGGGCTGAAGCGGTTTTCGCTGGCGTTAGCGCAACCGAGAGGAGGCGGTCATGAGGAGGAAATGCGTAACGATGCTCCGCAGTTCAAGAATGGCATGGAGGGGACAGGTGGATGCGCGGCAAGCGAACACCGTCTCCGTCTGGGCCCGGTGTTGTAACTTGAGTAACGGTTTTCACAGGAGGAGACAAAAATGAACCATAGACGCAGAGAAGTATCGGCACTGCTGGCGGCTCTCATGGCGGGGGCCCTGCCGGCCGGAGCAGCCGCGCAGGAGAAGAAGAAGCAGGAGAAGAAGCGTGCGGAGGTCCGCGTCCCCTACCTGCAGTATCCGCTGGGCGGCGGCTGGGAGGGTTACATCATCTTCGACCGCTACGTAGCCCAGTCGCACCCGTGGGTGCGGCCGGTGCAGCAGGAGACCGGCGGATACGTGCACAACCTGAAGGTGATGGCGACGCAGAAAGGCCTGCAGAAGACGGCGACCTTCGGCTCATCCACCCTGGCGATCTATCTCGCCGAGACCGGCTACAAGCCGTTTTTCGATGAGCCGCTCAAAGTAGACGACTTCCGGCACCTCTACGGGGAGTACATGCTCGGGCAATCCTGGTTTGTCGCGTTCGATCCCAGCATCAAGCGGGTCGAAGACCTCAAGGGCAAACCGATCGGCATCGGCCTCAAGTCGCAGACCCATTGGGGCGGCGCCGTTACCTTCATGCTGGACAAGGGATACGGGATCACCGGTGACAACACGAAGATCAACAACCTCGGCCCGGTAAGAGGGCTGGATGCGCTGTTCGACGGGCAGGCCGTGGCCGGGCTGCTGTCGGTGAATGTGGACGCGACCCAAAAGCGCTTCCAAATCGGTCCTACCGTCACGCGGATCGCCGCTTCGGCCAGGACCTACCACATGATCCCGTGGCCGAAGGAGGTCGTGCACAAGGTCGTGCGCGAGACCGGATTCCCGGTCTACGCCGTCACGATCCCGCCCAACACGCTTCCCAACCAGCCCCAGCCGTTCGAGATCTACGCCGACATCGGCACGCGGAGCGTGCACAAGGACTTCCCGGAGGATCTCGCCTACGAGCTGACCAAGGCGTTCATCGAGATCGGACCGAAGGCCGGCTCGCTCAGCACCATCGGCGTGCTCTGGAACAAGGAGACGATGGTCTCGCCCTTCTCCTTCGACTGGAAGCACAAGGACAAGATCCACCCCGGCGCGAAGCGGGCGTTCGAAGAGGCGGGGATGTGGCCGCCGGAAAAGATCTGGAAGCCGATACCGATGGGAAAATAAATGGTCTAGAAACCCTGACCGGGGGGGGCTGAACCGCTGGCGTGATCTCACGGGATTGTCGCAGCCGACAATCCCCAAGGGGGTGCGCGAGCTTTCGTCAGCCTCAACGGTGGGGCCAACCGCCTATGAGCGAGGAGACAATATGAGCCTAAGGGAGAAGGCGGCGCGAGCGATCGCGCTGATCGTGAATATCGAGGCCGCGGCCTTGGTTCTGTATGAGCTGTCTTTTGTCTGGTTCCAGACGACCGGCCCATCCGAGCACTACGCGATCTTTTTCGGCGCCGTCTTCTCCATCGTGGTCCTGAAGACCATCGAGGAAATCCTGACGAAGGGGCCCGGGCGCTCCCGGGGGCTCTTCACTTTCAAACTGGTTCTCCTCTCGTATGCCTTGTTCGCCGGTCTGCTCGCGACGGTCTACATCCGGGCGAACCTCAATCGCCTGGAGAACTCGTTGGGGCTCCTGGACAATGTGGACATCACAGTCGGGCTCATGTCCCTGGCCGGCCTTTGTATCGCCGGCTACTTCAGCTGGGGCCTGGCCATGGTCATTTTCGCCCTGGCCGCCGTCTCCTACTTCCTCTTCGGAGATCTGCTGCCGGGCTTCTGGGGCCACCCGGACTACGGGATCGGCTGGGTTCTGAGCTATACGACGCTCCATCCCGTTCTGGGGACCTACTGGCTGATACCGCTCAGCGCCGACGTGATCTTCTACGTGCTTCTCTTCAGCGGGGTGATGGCCAGCACCGGCACGGTCAGTGCGCTCCTCGAGCTGGGCAAGGGGATGGGCCGGCGGGTGACCGGCGGGGTCGCCTACCCTGCGCTGATCGGCAGCGCGTGTGTCGGGACGATGGTGGGCCAGGCCGTGGCGAACGTGGTGATTACGGGCCGGATCACCATCCCCGCGATGAAGCAGCAAGGCGTCCAGCCGTCGATGGCCGCCGCCGTCGAGGCTTCGGCCTCGGCGGGGTCGCTCATCATGCCGCCCATCATGGGCCTGGGCGCATTCGTCATGGCGTTCTACCTGAACGTCCCATACATCGAGGTCGCGCTGGCAGCAACGATCCCCGCGATTCTTTACTATTCAGCGGTCGGCGTTGGAATCTACTTCAACGCGAAAATCTCGCAGGTGCCGCGCGTGCGCGAGCGGGTCGACTGGCACCTCGTGGGCCGGGTCTTTCCCACGTTCCTGATCGGCGTCGGGGTTCTGAGCACGCTGCTTCTCCTGGACTACACCACGAAGCTCGCCGGATTCTGGGCGCTGGTCGTCGCGACAGCGTCAGCGCTGCTGATTCAGGGCAAGTACCGCCCGCCGCTGCGCGCGATCCTGAACGGCCTGCTCGATGGATGCAAGACTGCTGCCGAGCTGGGTGTGCTTCTCGCGCTGGTCGGCCCGGTGGCGCAGACGATCCAGTCCACGGGCCTGGGGGTGAACCTTGCAAACGCTCTCATAATCAGCCCGGTCGGCCAGGTTGCGATGCTGGCGTTGCCGATTGTCACGATCCTGACGCTGATCACCGGCGCCGCCATCATCGAGGCCGCCACCTACATCATCCTGGCGCTGGTGCTCGCGCCGTTCCTGGAGGAAACCGGCTTCAACCGCATGGCGGCGCACATGTTCATCTACTACTACGCGGTGTTCGCCACCCTCACGCCGCCGATCGCCATCACGGCCGCCGCCGCCTCCAGGATCGGCCAGTGCAACTTCTGGGACACGTGTTTTCGGGCGTTGCGGCTCGCCTTCGTCGGGATCGTGGTCCCGTACGTCTTCATCTTCAACCCTGCGCTTCTCGAGTTCCCGAGGATCACGTTGCCGGTCCTCGTTGCGTTTGGCTTGCTGGTGGCCGGTCTCGTGATGCTGTCGGCCTCCTTTTGGGGGTGGTTAATCAATCCGCTGAGTGCTTACGATCGGCTCCTGCTCGCCGCCGCCGGCTTCATCCTGCTCGCGGCGGCCGCGACAAAACGGGCCGATCTGACGGCATTGGGCGTGGTGCTGGGAGGGGCGGTGTGGGCCTGGCAGTGGTTCAAAAAGCGCCGGGCCGTGCCGGCGCTCGTCGGCGAGCCCGGGGACGGGCCACCTTCTCCACCCCCCAACCTCTAACAGCGGCGCGATGCTCGATGCATACCAGGAAATTGATCTAGATCAAGGCGCCGCTTCGGCAGCGGCATAAAGTAAACCGAGGAGGTAATCATGGATACTGTAATCAATCTCGCCCTGACGGCTGCGTGGCTCGTGCTCGGAGCCTTGCTCGCCTACAGCGTATTCGACGCATGGCGGCGCGGTGAGCGGCTGCCGTTTTTCCGGATGCTGGAGCGGCACGGGCTGTCGGTCGCACAGGCCGAGGAAGCGGCTGGCCGGGAGGCCCTCGCTGCGGCACTGCGGCGCTGCGAGTTGTGCAGCGATAGGAAGGCCTGCGCTCGTGCGCTCGCCGTAGACTGGCTTGGGCGGGGGCCACTCGCCTGCGGCCCCAACGCCGAGTTCTTCGAGCAGGTGAAGGGCGCCGAGGTGCAGCATACCTTAGCGCGCTGCTGATCGCCGGCGCGCTCGTGCCTCCTCGCTTGGCACGTGGCAGGGCCATGGCGGCGCGTCGCCTGCGCCGGCACGCCGCTGCCTTCTTCCGCATCCTCGGGCGGCGGGAGCTTTCTTATTTCGGACTGTCGGATCCGCAAGTTGAACAAGCTTCCGAACGCTCTCCGCCAAATTGCGAGGCCTGGCCGGCGCACGCAGGTCTTCCGCTGACCTACCGTCCGGTATCTGACCTCGCCTGAGGCCGGGTGTATTACTCCGCGCTTTACGAGGAAAACCGCCGCACGAATTTTTTCGTCACGACGGATATAGACGAAGCGATCCTCCTTGCCGATCGGCTGCTCGTCGTGTCGAACATCCCGACCCAGGTGAGGGCGGTAATAGAAGTGGATGTGTCGCGCCCGCACAAGCTCCTCGACATGATCGAGAACGACCATGCTAACGAGATCAAGATTGCGGCGCTGTCCATTTTGCACGAGGAGGCGATGAAGTCGTTCTCGCGCAGCAGCTCAACTACGCCGGTTATGGCGTCATGGGATTGAGCATGCTGCTGTTCGTCATCATCGGCTTTCGTTCGTGAGCAGGCATCCGGACCGGCACGCTGCTGCAGCGGTCGTCGATGTCGGCATCAACCGCCTTGCTGCCGGGCAGCGGCGGGCCGATGACAGTCACCGTGTTGATATGCAATACTATCGCGGCCGCTGAACGCCTTTTCGAGAAACATGCCGAATCCAGAATTCCCGTCTCCGCATAATCTCGCATTCATGCGATGACCGCCATTCTCCTCGACGGAGCGGCGATCGCCCGGCAAGTCTATTCCCAGCTCGAGCAGCGCGTTGCAGCCTTGAACAACCAGGGCGTGCGGCCGGGATTGGCTGCGGTGGAAGTGGGCGGCAATCCGGCATCGCTCGTCTACATCAGAAACAAGGTTCGCGCATGCGCCGCGGCCGGGCTTCATTCCGAAGTGCACGAGTTCACGGCTGACTGTCCGGAGTCCGTGCTCCTGGCGGCGCTCGACAAGCTCAACCGCAATCCGCTCGTCCACGGCATCATCGTGCAACTGCCGCTGCCGCGCGGCCTGGAGGCGGGACGGATCGTGCAGTCGATCGCGATCGAGAAGGATGTCGACGGCTTCGGCTGGCGCAACCTCGGTGCCCTGATTGCGGGACATCCGCTGTTCGTGCCGGGCACGCCACTCGGGGTGATGACCATGCTGGACCACGCCGGCATCGCCATCGAGGGCCGCAACGCGGTCGTGGTGGGACGCAGTACCGTCGTGGGAAAGCCGATGGCGCTGCTGCTCATCGCACGAGGCGCGACGGTCACCGTTTGCAATTCCAAGACCGTGGATCTCGGTGACTTTACGAGGCGGGCCGATATTCTCGTGGTCGCGGCCGGCAGGGCCGGTCTGGTGACCGGCGATATGGTCAAACCAGGGGCGGTCGTGATCGACGTTGGCATCAACCGCCGGGCCGACGGGAAGCTGGTCGGTGATGTGGCTTTTGAGAGCGTCAGGGCCAAGGCGTCGTATCTCACGCCGGTGCCGGGCGGAGTGGGCCCGATGACGGTTGCGATGCTGATCGCGAACACGGTGAGCGCTGCCGAGCGCAGCATCGCCGCCACGCGACCGGCGTCCGCGACGCGTTAAGGCACGCGGCGGGACAGGAACCTGGCCGGGTCATAGAAGGGCAGGCGCGCGACGCGCGCGCGGCCACCGCCTGCCAGTTTCACCCGGGTGCCGGGATACCGGTCTGCTGGGGAAACGAAGCCCAGGCCAAGAAGACGACCGAAAATCGGGGATCTGCATACGCTGGTCGGTCTTGCGATTCCTGCAACTGGCAGCGTGCTCTCGCCGCCGGTCGTGGCAACGGGCTGTGGAGATTCATCATCGATCATGAGACCCGCCAGATGTTGCCGCGGCTCTTGCCAGCGCCGGGCGGCCAGCGCTGCGACGCCGGTTGCGGGATCGCGGTAGAAATCGAGCAGCCGTGTCAAACCCAGCTCGCAGGGCGTGACGGGAAAGGCGAGTTCGCGCGAGAACAGGATATGTCCAGCCTCGATGCGGAGCGAATCGGCGGCATCGAAGCCGCATTCCGCGATATCGTGGGCAGCGCCTGCGTTCAGCAGTGCGCGCCACAGCATGGCACCCCGACCGGCGTCGACAACGAGTTCGTAACCCGTGTCACCACTGTAGCCGAGGCGGGCCATGATGCACTCGGCGCCATCGAATCGTGCCGAGGCAAAGGCGTAGTAGGGAAGAGCGGCCGGCACTCCGGACAGGCAGCAGGCGATGGTCGCCCGCGCGCGCCTGCCCTGGACAGCGATGATGGCTTGGTCTGAGGATCGATCGGCGAGAAATACCGGATATCCTGCGGCGAGCGAGCTGACGTGGGCGACATCCGCGCGGCGGCCGACGAACAGCCAATAGCGTTCGGCACCGAGCCGCCACACCGTCGCGTCGCTGAGGACGGTCCCGTCCGGGCGCAGCAACAGCGTATAGACGAGGCGGCCTTGCGCCAGGTGCGAGAGGTTGCGGGTCTGGAGGCGATGCAGGAATGCAAGGCTTTCGCGCCCCCAGAGTTCGATGCAGCCCATGAACGAGAAGTCGAACAGGCCACAGGTGCGGCGGGTGGCAAGATGTTCCGTCGGGGGGTCATTAAAGCGCGCGGGAGTCACTGTGTCGGGCGCGAGTTCGCGCAGCGGCACACCCCGCTCGCGAAAAAAACTCAGCAGCGGCGCGTTTGTCATGATGAGCCCATCGCGCGCGTGAACAGCACGGCCCCGACCGCGATGCACAGCAATGCGACGAATCTGCGCAGGAGTGCGGCGCTGACGGCATGGACGATGCGCGCACCCGCGAAAACGCCGGCGATCTCCAGCAGCGTGACGATGGCGGCGATCCCGAAATTAATGGTGCCGAACTGGAAGTTGCCAAGGCTGCCCGAGACCGCAGCGATGATCTGGATCACCTGACTCGCGCCGATGGAGGTCAATGCCGGAAAACCGAACAGCACCATGAGCGGCACCGACAGCGCCGGACCGCCGACGCCGGTGAGCCCGGAGCCGAATCCGGATATTGCGCCGACCGCGAGGAGCAGCGCCTGCTGCGCCCGGTCGTGCCGGTGGAAGGCGGGCTCGCGCAGGCCGCGCCACATGGCGAGCGTGTAGATGCCGGCAAAGATGATGATGCCGGCGAGGATAACGGCAAGCGCGGTTGACGTAGCGAGGGAATTCACCCACGCGCCGAGAAACGCGAACAGCACCGCGCCAACACAAACGGGCGTCGTGATATGCCAGTCGATGCTGCCGCGGTGCTGGAACATGGCCGTGCCGGTAAGACCGGTGAAGATGAAGGTGAAGAGCGCGGTGGCCATCGCTTCGTGGATGCCCAGACCCGCGAAGGCGCTGAGCGCGGGAATGAGCAGGATGCCGCCGATGCCGACCGCGCCGATCAACATCCCCACGGCGAGCGCGGCCGGCAGCAGCCAAACGATATCTACCATCGTGAAGGCGTGAGGCAGCGTTTGAAGGAGACGGGGCTACGCTGCACGGTTCCGGGCGAACCCTTCACCCGGAAGCGAATGCCGTCAGATTGCCGGTGATCAGGACGTTGAGCTGCTTCATGATGCGGTAGCCCAGGGTGTGATCGTGGTCCATCAGGATCAGCAGCTGGTTTCCGGGAATGGCGAGCACGGTGCACGGGGTGATGCACTGCGCCGCCGCAATGCGCTTGGGCGCGCTTTCGACCAGCGCCGCCCAGCCGAACACTTCGCCGCGCCTCAGGATCTGACCGGCGTGGGTGCGGCGGCTGCCCAGCCCGATGGTGAACCGCACCATGCCGTCCACGAGGATGTAGAAGTCGCCGGCCAGGTCTCCCAGGCGGTAGATGCAGGCATCCTGCGGGTGTTCCTCCACGCGCGCAAGCCCGGCCACCCGCTCGCGTTGCTCCGGAGTGAGTTCCGCGAAGAATGCAGTGTGCGCCAGGATTTCGGTGCAGTTCAACTTCGCGGTGGCCGCGTCGGTAAAATTCATGCCGCGCCTCGGCTGGCGGTCCGCTACTTCTTCCAGCCAGCCATGTCCCTGAATCGCTTCAGCTCCTCCTCTTTCATGAACACGGTGTGCTCCTTGCCGGGATAGAGCCGCTGGCGTACTTCATCGCGGTAGTCGGTCAGGCCTTTTTCGATGATCGGCACGAGGTCGATATAGATCTTGGAGTGCCGTGGCACATGCTTTTCATAGAGGTGGAACAGGTCGGACCCGATGATATGCACCCCGTGGGCGCGATTGCCTGCGCCGAGACTGATCACCGGCACCGGCAGCGTCTCGGCCAGGTACTCGCACACCTCCGAAGTCGTCACCTCGCACATGATGGAGAAGCAACCGGCGTCCACCATTGCCCACGCATCGTCCACCAGTTCCTTGGCGCGCTCGGCGGTCTTGCCTTGTGCCTGGAAGCCCCCGAGTTGCGGCATGCGCATGGGCGTGATTCCGATGTGTCCCTGCACCGGGATCCCCGCCTTGACGATGGCCTCGATGTACTTGGCGTGATGCTGGTTGCCTTCGCATTTCATCACTTCCGCGCCGCCCTGGGATACATACTTCGCGGCATTGTCCACCGCCTGCTGCGCCGAAAGATGAAAGCTCATGTACGGCATATCGACCATGCGCAAGCCATACTGGGAACCGCGCTTGACCGCCTGCGCCATGAACATCACTTCCTCAAACGAAACGGAAGTGGTGGATTCATGGCCGAACAGCACCATGCCCCCGGTATCCGATACGCACAGGATGTCGATGCCCACGCGGTCCGCGATGATGGCTGTCTCGTAGTCGTATACCGCGAGCTGCACGATGGGCTCGCCTTTCTTCATTTTTTCGAACAGCATCGGGATCGTCAGCTTCTTGCGCTTTTCTTCCGCCATGGCTCCTCCTGGATGATCAAATCCGAAAAAATAAAACCAAGAAAGCAAGCGCTGTGCCAAGGTGTTTTCCGGGGAGACGCTTGGTTTTTAAGAAGATAAGGAGTCCCGGCGCCGCGTCGCCCCAAGCCGTTTCCTTACGAAACGTGGTTGTGTTTCGTTACGATCCTGTTCGAAGCTGCAATGCGAATCTGCAATCAGGCCTCGGCATCCGCGGCGGGGTGGCGCGGCGGACGAGTCCCGCTGCGCCGCAATCCCCAGCGATTGCGGCGCACCCACAGCGCCTTGCGACCGATGCCCAGTATCGCCGCCAGCTCCGACTCGCTGTACTGATGCTGGTAGCGCCGCACGAACTCCTCGATGTACTTTTCGATCGATAGCGCCTGTTCCAGCGCCTCTTCGGTGAATTTATCAGGCGGCGACCGATGATCGCTGACCGGCGCAACGTCGACCACGTCCTGGCACGAGAGCGCTTCGCCATCCGTGAGAATCACCGCGCGTTCGATCAGGTTTTCCAACTCCCTGACGTTGCCCGGCCAGGGATAGGCATGAAGAAATCCCGTCATCTCTTCGGTCATGCGGGGGATGCGCTTGCCCAGCCGCCGGCAGTGCATTTCGATGAAATGCCGCGCCAGGATCTCCACGTCGTTGCCGCGTTCCCGGAGCGGCGGCACGTGAATGTTGATTACGTTGAGGCGATAGAACAGATCAGCCCGAAATTGTCCTTGCTCCAGCGCCTGTTTCAGTTCGCGGTTGGTGGCGGCGAGAAAACGCACATCGGTGCGATAGACGTGTCTGGAACCGAGCGGACGCACCTGTTTTTCCTGAATCACCCGCAGCAGCTTCACTTGCAAGGCGGGGGCCAGTTCGGAGATCTCGTCCAGGAACAGCGTGCCGCCCTGTGCTTCCCGGATCAATCCCTCGGAGGCGGCCACCGCGCCGGTGTAGGCGCCTTTGGTATGACCGAAGAGTTCCGACTCGAGCAATTCCGAGGGGATCGCGCCGCAGTTTATCGGCACGAATGGACCTTCGGCACGCGGACTCGCGTAGTGGATCGCCTGGGCGACGAGTTCCTTGCCGGTGCCGCTTTCGCCCTGAATCAGCACGTTGGCATCGGAACCGGCGACCTTCGCCACCAGCTCGAATACGCGCCTGATGCCGGCGGAGTCTCCGATGATCCGGTTGCTGGCGAACGCCTTCTTCAGGCTGCGCTTGAGCAGCGCATTTTCGCGCCGGATCCGGCGTTCATCGAGCGCGCGCTCGATGGCGTGAAGGAAGTCATCGTTGCTGAAGGGCTTGATGATGTAGTCCAGCGCGCCGCAGCGCAATGCCTCGATCGCGGTGTCGAGCGAAGAGAAGCTCGTCATCAGTATGACCGGCAGATCAAGACCGGCTTCCTTGATCGAGCGTGTGATCGACAGCCCGTCCCGATCGGGCAGGCGAAGATCCGTGATCAGCAGGTCGAATTCGCCGGATTGCGCGCGCGCGAGCCCGTCGGCCCCCCGGACCGCAATTTCGGACTGGCAGCCGATGCTGTCGATCAGCAGACGCACCGATTCACCGACGCCGGGGTCGTCGTCAATGACCAGAATGCGCTCGTTGCGCGGCAGACGGGACGCTTTCATGGCTGGCGCCGCGGCAGCGGCAGAACGACGTAGAAGCAAGCCCCGCCCGCAGGGTGGTTCTCCGCGCGCAGGCTGCCGCCATGCTCGATGGCGATTTCGTTGCTGATCGCGAGCCCCAGCCCCGTGCCGAGTCCGGCGGGCTTCGTGGTGAAGAACGGCTCGAACAGGCGCGGCAGATGGCCCGGTGCGATGCCGGGCCCGGTGTCGCGAATCGCAATTTCGGCTTGCAGCGGATCCAGCGCGCGGCTCGAAATCGAAAGGCGGCCCTTGCCGCACATCGCCTGTGCGGCATTGAGAAATATATTGGCGAAGACCTGTCCGAGCTGATCGCCGTTGCCGAGGATCCACAACTCTCGATCCACCGTGTGCATCGTTTCGATGTCGCGGAAAAGGACATCCTGCTGCGCGTTCTGCAGCGCTTCGCGAATCGGCTCCTCCAGGCGCAGCAGGCGTTTTTCCTCGTTGCCGCTGCGCGAGAACTCATTGAGCTTCTTCGTAATATTGAGTACGCGCCGCACGTTGGCCGAGATGTTGGCGAGTCCCCGATCAAGCGTTTCTGGTGGCAGCGGCCGGGTGGATTGCAGCAGTTGCGTCATCGAGTGGACTGCCGTGAGCGGGTTGGCGACTTCATGACAGACTCCGGCGACCATGAAACCGAGGGCAGCCAGTCTCGTGGTCTGCGTATCCCCGGGGTCGGATTCCCGCGTCTGCGGTGGTTCGGAAACGATGAGGCAGGCTCCCAACGGAAGCCGCCGCACGCATATGCGCTCGTGGGGGCCGCCGTGACCTGGCGTGACCTCGGCTTCCTGGGAGGTGAGCCATGGTGGGCTTCCATCCAGCGCGCGCGCGTATTCCGGAAACAGTTCCGACAGATGGGCGCCGATAGTCGCCGCGGACAAGCGGTTGCGGGCTGCCATTTCCTTGTTGACGAAGGTGACATGGCCGCGTTCGTTGACGAGCAGCGCCGGCCACGGCAGGTCGTCGAAAAACGAGGTGAGAATTTGGCCAATGTCGGAGAAGGCGTTCATGCGTGAGGCAGGTTCTAGCAATAGAGCGAATTGGCGAAATTGATCAGGAATTCCGGACCGAGGTAGCCGCGAAAGCTGAAGTAGCTGATGAGCGCTGCGAGCGCGGCGAGCAATGCCCACATCAGGATTCTTCGGGATTGCGTCATAGCGCCGCCTTCTTCATGGGGATCGCCGTGATTTCCCGCTCATCGATCGGCAAGCACAGTATCGCCGCAAGCACACCGAGCGCGGCCGCTACCAGCCACACCAGCAGATAGGAACCGGTCGAGTCGAACATGTATCCGCCGTACCAGACGCCGATGAAGCTTCCGATCTGGTGCCCGAGGAAGGCAATGCTGAACAGGGTGGAGAGGTATTTGACGCCGAAGATCTGTGCGACCAGGCCATTGGTGAGCGGCACCGTCCCGAGCCAGGTGAGTCCCATGATCGCGCCAAAGATCCACGTCGACCAGTGGGTAAGCGGGAGCGAAATGAACACGAGGATCGCGACCGCGCGTATGGCGTAGATCCACGACAACAGGTACTTCTTGCTGAAGTGGCCGCCAAGAAAGCCGCTCAGATAGGAGCCGATGATATTGAAAAATCCGATCAGCGCCAGCGCGGTCATGCCCTGCACGGGTGTCATTCCCTTGTCCACGAGGTAGGCTGGCAGATGGACCATGATGAAAATGGTCTGAAACCCGCACACCAGGAACGCGATCGTGAGGTACCAGAAACCGCGATGAGTCGCTGCTTCTTGGACCGCCTCGGCCACGCTTTGGTTGCCTCTCGCTGGTACGGTGTTGGCCCCGGCGAGGGCGGAGGCGAGCGGCACGATCAGGAACGCTGACAGCGCGAGCACCAATAACGCATTGAACCAGCCGAACTGGGAAATCAGCGCCTGCCCATAGGGCAGCATCACGAATTGACCGAATGATCCTCCGGCGCCGACAATGCCGAGCGCCACACTGCGTTTTGCCGGCGGGAAAGCCCGGCCGACCACGCCCATCACCACGCCAAAACTCGATCCGCTCAAGCCCAGACCGACTAGGAGCCCTGCGCTTACGTCGAATGCAAGGCCGGTCTCGGAGAACGCCATCAACGCGAGCCCCGCCGCATACAGCAGTCCAGCGGAGATGAGCACGCGCGCGGCGCCGAGCCGGTCAGCAATCATGCCCGCGAACGGTTGCGCTATACCCCACACCAGGTTTTGCAGCGCCAGCGCAAACGCAAAAGTTTCGCGTCCCCAGCCCAGATCGCCGCTCATGGGCTGCAGGAACAGACCGAAGCTTTGTCGTGTGCCCAGCGCCAGCATGAGGATCACACTGCCGCAAGCGAGGACCACGCCGGGCGTGCGCCAATTCGCAACGTTCATCCTTGCCGTATCCTCTGTCCTCGCTGCCGGCTATGCGGGTAGCAGTCTGAATTATCGCATAAATCCGGTTAACGGTCGGACGTTGGGCCGGCCTGCCGTGCGCTCGCGGTGCGCATAACCATAGCGCGAGCGGTTATAAGTGGGGCGGGGAACGATTGGTATAATTCTTCGTTTTGGCATCTCCTGGATATTTTGGCTGCTGCTACCATTCCCATTCCGGAGTCCGGCCTGTCTTTCGCCGAACTCTACAGCCGGGACGGCCTCGTGCGCCTGGACGAGCTTTTTTTGCGCCGCCTGGCTCAAAGCGATGCCGAGCTGTACCAACGGCTGCAGGCGGCGCGTTCCGACGTCAAAGCGCTGGCGGCGAAGCAGGAATCGGAGCTGCTGCTCGCGCTCGCGCCGCACCTCGACGCCTTTATCGCATGGCTGTTCGGCATCGAACCCCAGGTGCAGGCGTTGTCGGCCGCGCATTACGCGCGCACCCCGCTATACACGGTCAAGCGTCTCTTCGTGCAGCGCAAGGCCATGCACCGGTTCAAGCCGGAGGAAGCGGAGCGCATCGACGGGCCGGCGCTTGCCGTTCGGCTCGAAGCGCTCATGGGCGAGCCGTTCACCGAACTCGCTTTTGCGCGCCACGTCACCGAGTGGCAGAAAAACGAGCAGGCGCATGCCGCCGAACTCGAGTTGGCGCTGAGCTACGCGGCATGGGCTGCCCTCGCCGCGGCCGGCCGCCGCAAGCACCGCGGCGGCGTGTTGTTCAAGGCGCCGCACAAGCTCAACCCCAACCACCTGGTGCCGGTGCTTGCGGACCGAGCCGCGGGTCATACCCGCTATCGGCTCGGGGACGAGCACTTGCGGCGCCGCGACGGGTTCAAGCTCACTGACGCCGGCACCGACCTCACGGGCGCGCTCGACGAGGCCCATTACTGCATCTGGTGCCATGAACAGGGCAAGGATTCCTGCTCGAAGGGCCTCAAGGAAAAAGGCGTAGCGGGCCGCGGCGCTGCCTCCTTCAAGAAAAGCCCGTTCGGCGTCATCCTCGCCGGCTGCCCGCTGGAAGAGAAGATTTCCGAGTTTCACAAGGCCAAGACAGAAGGCCATGCGATCGGGGCGCTAGCAATCATCGTGGTGGATAATCCGCTTGCAGCCGCCACCGGGCACCGCATCTGCAACGACTGCATGAAGTCATGCATTTACCAGAAGCAGGAACCGGTCAATATCCCGCAAGCGGAAACGCGCACGCTGAAAGACGTCCTCGAGCTGCCCTGGGGTTTTGAAATTTACAGTCTGCTGACGCGCTGGAATCCGCTCAACCTGCGCACGCCATACCCGCACGGGGCTACCGGCAAGCGGGTGCTGATCGCCGGCATGGGGCCGGCCGGTTTTACCCTGGCGCACTTTCTGATGAACGACGGCCATACGGTCGTCGGGATCGACGGCCTCAAGATCGAGCCGCTGCCCCCGGAATTTTCGGGGGTCGACGCCCAGGGCAGGCGCGTTTCCTTCAAGCCGATCCGCGAGGTGCGCGAACTTCACGAAGCGCTCGATGAGCGCGTGATGGCGGGCTTTGGCGGCGTGGCCGAGTACGGCATCACGGTGCGCTGGGACAAGAACTTTCTCAAGATCGTGCGGCTACTGCTGGAGCGCAGGCGTGAATTCGCGTTGTTCGGCGGCGTGCGTTTCGGCGGCACGCTCACCGTTGAGGAGGCCTTCGCGATGGGCTTCGATCACGTGGCGCTCGCGATCGGTGCCGGCCGGCCGACGGTGCTCGACATGCCGAATGGTCTGGCGCGGGGGGTGCGCACCGCGTCGGATTTCCTGATGGCCTTGCAACTCACCGGGGCGGCGAAAGCCGACTCGATCGCCAACGTGCAGTTGAGGCTGCCGGTGGTCGTAGTGGGCGGCGGCTTGACGGCGATCGACACGGCCACCGAATCCCTGGCTTACTACCCGTTGCAGGTCGAGAAATTCCTGCAACGCTACGAACGGCTCGCTCGGGAGCACGGCGAGGCGGCGGCGCGCATCGCGTGGACCGAAGAGGAACGCGAGATCGCGGACGAGTTTCTTGCCCATGCGTGGGCACTTCGCGCCGAGCGCAGCGCGGCGGCAGCAGATTCACGCGCCCCGCGCATTCTCGAACTGCTCCAGTCGTGGGGCGGAGTCACGATCGCCTATCGCAAACGGCTGATCGATAGTCCGTCCTACACCCTGAACCACGAGGAAGTGCAGAAGGCGCTGGAGGAGGGCATTCGCTTCGCGGAGGGGCTGACGCCGCTTAAGGTGGAGGTGGACCGCTACGGACATGCGCGGGCGCTCAAGGTGTCGGTGCAAAGCCGCGATGAGGGCGGCAGGTGGACTGAAACCACTCAGATCAAGCTGCCGGCGCGCACGGTGCTGATCGCGGCCGGCACTCAGCCCAATACGGTGCTCGCGCGCGAAGACGCCGTCAACTTCAAGCTCGATGGACGTTATTTCCAGGCCGTGGATGAAGAGGGACGTCCCGCGCCGGTGGAAAAAGCGATCGCTAAACCGAACGCAATAAGAGTGTTGCTGTCGAAACGCGACGACGGACGCGGCATGAGCTATTTCGGGGACGTGCACCCGTCGTTCTTCGGCAACGTGGTGAAAGCCATGGGCAGCGCCAGACAGGGCTATCCGGTGCTGAGCCGCATGCTGGCCGAGGTGAAACCTGCCGCAGCCGTCAGCGACGAGGCGTTCTTCGCGCGGCTCAACGATGAACTGCGCGCAACGGTGCATGAAGTGGTCCGGCTCACGCCGATGATCGTGGAAGTCGTGGTGCGCGCCCCGCTTGCCGCGCGGCGTTTCCGCCCCGGCCAGTTCTACCGGTTGCAGAACTACGAGACCGGCGGCGCACGCGCCGACAGCACGCGACTCGTGATGGAAGGTCTGGCATTGACCGGCGCGTGGGTCGATCCGCAGCGGGGCCTCATCTCGACCGTCGTGCTCGAGATGGGCGGATCAAGCGACTTGTGCCTGCTGTTGAAGCCGGGCGAGCCGGTGGTCCTGATGGGACCCACGGGCAACCCGACCGAGATTCCTTCGAATGAAACGGTCGTGCTTGCCGGCGGCGGCCTCGGCAACGCCGTGCTGTTCTCGATCGGCCAGGCGATGCGCAAGGCGGGCAGCCGGGTGCTCTATTTCGCCGGCTACAAGCACATGATCGACCGCTACAAGATCGGCGAGATCGAGGCTGCCGCCGATGTGGTCGTCTGGTGCTGCGACGAGGAGCCGGGCTTCACCCCGGACCGGGCGCAGGACAAGACTTTCGTGGGCAACATCGTCCAGGCGATGCACGCCTATACCGAGGGGGCACTGGGCGGGCAGCCGATCCCGTTCAAGGATGCCGATCGCCTCATTGCGATCGGCTCCGATCGCATGATGGCGGCGGTCGCGCGTGCGCGGCACGAGGTGCTGAAAGCGCATCTCAAGCCGCACCACTTCGCGATCGGCTCGATCAACTCGCCGATGCAGTGCATGATGAAGGAAATCTGCGCTCAGTGCCTGCAGCCGCACGTGGATGCGCAAACCGGAAAGACCACCTATGTCTTTTCGTGCTTCAACCAGGACCAGCCGATGGACCTCGTGGACTGGCAGGCGCTCGACTCGCGTCTCACCCAGAATTCCGTCCAGGAAAAGCTCACCGCCGAATGGATCGACCACTGCCTGGTTACGCTCGGCGCCCGTGAAATGCAGCGGATCTAGCCCCCGATCGTTGGGTATCACTTCGTTCAACCCAACCTACAACGGTAGGTTGAGGTGAGCAGCGCGAACCCCAACGATCTAATCGCGGCCAATCTCGCGCAGCGCATCCCCGATGACTCCGACCAGTTCATCGATCTGCTGTTTGCTGATGATGAGCGGGGGTGACAGCGCGATGATGTCGCCGGTGGTCCGGATCATGACGCCTTTTTCGTAGCAACGCAGAAAAGTCCGGAAGGCGCGCTCCGTCGGCTTGCCGGGCTTCGCTTCGAGTTCGATGCCGGCCACGAGACCCATGTTGCGAATGTCTATCACGTGTGGCATCTCCCGCAGCGAGTGCACGGCGTTCTCGAAATAAGGAGCGAGCTGCTGCGCGCGCTCGAACAGCCGTTCTTCCTCGTACAGGGCAAGACTTGCTTCCGCTGCAGCGGTGGCGAGCGGATGCCCCGAATAGGTGTAGCCGTGAAACAGCTCGACGGTATCGGGTGGCGCCGCCTGGACGACAGTCTCGTAAATGCCGCGCCGGACGATGACCGCACCCATCGGCACCGTGCCGTTGGTCAAGCCTTTGGCAATGGTGATCATGTCGGGCACCACGCCCACCGCTTGTGCGGCGAAGCAGGGCCCAAGACGGCCAAAACCGGTAATGACCTCGTCGAAAATGAGCAAAAGGCCATGCTTGTCGCAAATGGCGCGCAGCCGCTCGAGGTAGCCCTTGGGCGGCACGAGGACGCCGGTGGAGCCCGCCATAGGCTCGACGATCACGGCGGCGATGTTGGACGCATCGTGCAGCGGAATAATGCGGTTCTCCAGTTCATCGGCGAGATGGGCGCCCCACGCGGGCTGGCCGCGGCTGAACGCATTTTCTCTGGGGTAATGGGTATGCCCAAGATGGTCGACGCGCCCGAGCGCATTGCCGAACGCCTTGCGGTTCGCCGGGATGCCGCCCACCGACATGCCGCCGAAGCCCGCGCCGTGGTAGCCGCGCTCGCGCCCGACCAGTACCGTGCGGTGACCCTCGCCCCGAGCCCGGTGGCAGGCAAGCGCGATCTTGAGTGCGGTGTCCACGGCCTCCGAGCCCGAGTTGACATAAAACACGTGGTCCAGATCACCCGGCGCGAGCTGCGCCAAGCGCTCAGCGAGGCGGAAGGCGCCCGGATGGCCCATCTGAAACGCCGGGCTGTAGTCCATCGTCTCGACCTGCTTCTTGACCGCCTCGATGATCTTTGGCCGGCAATGCCCGGCATTCACGCACCACAGGCCGGAGGTGCCATCGAGCACGCGGCGGCCGTCCTCGGTGATGTAGTGCATATCCCTGGCGGCCACGAACAGGCGCGGGGCAGCCTTGAACTGTCGATTCGCGGTGAACGGCATCCAGTAGGGATCGAGCTGAAAATCTCGGGGTTTCATAGGCAGGGTTCCTCGCAGGCGTTGCGCGTGCAGCGATAACCGCCATTCTGCCAGCACCGGCCCGCGCAGTCATCCGCCGCGGCGCGGCTGCATGCTAACATGGCGTCCCGATGGCCAAGAGGTCTAAACACATCGTCTGTCTCACCTTTGATTTCGACGCGATGTCGGGATGGATCGCGCGGGGAATGACGTCTCCCACTCCGATTTCACGCGGCGAATTCGGACCAAACGTGGCGCTGCCCCGCATCCTGTCTTTGCTCAGAAGATATGGGGTATCAGCCTCGTGGTACATTCCCGGTCACACGCTGGAGACGTATCCCGAAGAATGCGGGAAGGTGTTCGATGACGGACACGAGATCGGCCATCATGGGTGGACACATCGGCCGCCCGCCGGGCTGTCGCGCGAGCAGGAAGAAGAGGAGCTGGTCCGGGCCAACGAAAGCATCCGCAAGCTCACCGGCCGCTACGCGCGCGGTTATCGTTCGCCGTCGTGGGACCTCTCGCCACATTCCGTGGAGCTGCTCCTCAAGCACGACTTCAGTTACGACAGCAGCATGATGGGTGACGATTACACGCCCTATCGCGTGCGCGAGGCCGACGCGATCGACCTCCACCGGCCCGCGGTGTTCGGAAGGCCGACACGGCTCATCGAGATGCCGGTGAGCTGGACGCTCGACGATTATCCGCATTTCGAGTTCATCCGGACCCCGATCTGGATCCTGCCGGGACTGATGAACGCCGATAACGTGCTTGCCAACTGGATCGATGACTTCCTGTATTTGAGAAACAACCTCGACTGGGGCGTCATCACGTACACCTTTCACCCGTTCGTGATTGGACGCGGCCATCGGATGATCGCGCTCGAGAAGCTGGTTCGGACACTGAAAGACAACGATGCCGTCTTCATGACGCTCGAGCAGGCGGCGCTGGAATTCAGCCGGCGGTCGGGAGACGTCTGAGGCGCGTCGCTGCTCTTTCATTCCTCTGCCGGCCAACAGGTTTTCAGGATCGCAAGTTGCGCGGACCGGGACATCAATCGCGCCGCCGGGGAGTTTCGCGTTGATAACGCTCGAAAACGTTTCCAAGGCGTATGGTCAGCATGTCGCGCTGGCCTCCACCACGCTCGCTTTTGCCGCCCGGCGCACCACAGCGCTGATCGGGCCCAGCGGCTGCGGCAAGTCGACGCTGCTCCGTTTGATCGTGGGCTTGATCCGGCCGAACTCGGGGCGCGTGCTGGTCGACGGCGAGGCGCTCGGCCGGGACAACCTCAATCGCGTGCGCCACCGCATCGGCTATGTCATTCAGGATGGCGGACTGTTTCCGCATCTGACCGCCGGCCAGAACGTCATGCTGCTGGCGCGCCATCTGCAGCGCCCGGCGGAATGGATCAGCTCCCGCGTTCGACAGCTGGTTGATCTCATGCGCATGCCGGCCGGTCTTCTTGAGCGTTTCCCGGGAGATCTGTCCGGGGGGCAGCGCCAGCGCGTGAGCCTCATGCGCGCGCTCATGCTCGATCCGCCGATCCTGCTGATGGACGAGCCGTTCGGCGCGCTCGATCCGATCACGCGGTTCGAGCTGCAGGAGGAGCTCAAACGGATATTCGCCGAATTGCATAAGACGGTCGTGCTGGTGACCCACGACATGAACGAGGCCGCACACTTCGGGGACAGCATCGTCCTGCTGCGCGAAGGCAGGGTAGTGCAGGCGGGCACGCTCGAGGACCTGCTGCGTCGACCCGCCGAAGACTACGTGCGCGATTTCGTTCGGGCGCAGCGCACGACATTGCCGCCGGAAGCGCAATGATGCAGCGCGTGCTCGTCCTGCTGCTGCTCTTGCCTGGGCTGTGCGCGGGCCAGGGCACGGTTGACGTCGGTTCCAAGCGCTTTACCGAGTCCTATATCCTGGGCGAAATCGTGGCTCAAACGGTGCGCCATGCCGGTGAAGCGGCGGCGGTGCACCATCAGGGCATGGGAAACACCGGCATTGTATTCGCTGCCCTGAAGAGCGGATCGATCGCCGTCTATCCCGAGTACACCGGAACCATCGCGTTCGAGCTGTTGCGGCGCCCGACAGCGGCAAATATCGATGAACTCAATCGCGAACTGGCGCCCCATGGATTGGCGGTGGCGGTACCGCTCGGCTTCAGCAATACCTACGGACTTGCCATGCGCGAGGAGCGGGCTGCCGCACTGGGCGTCACGAGCATTGCTGATCTCACTGCACATCCCGATCTGAAGCTGGGTCTGTCCCAGGAGTTTCTCAACCGCAAGGACGGTTGGCCGGCGTTGAGGCAGGCCTATCGCTTGCCGTTCACGGCCCCGCGCGGGCTCGACCACGGCCTTGCCTACGAGGCGCTCGCTGCGCAACAGATCGACGTGATCGACGTCTATTCCACGGACGCCAAGCTCGACAAGTATCGGTTGCGGGTGCTTGCCGACGACCGCGGATTCTTTCCGGCCTATGACGCGGTGCTGCTCTACCGGCGGGAACTGCCCGCGCGCTTTCCACGCTCCTGGGCCGCGTTGCAAGCGCTGGAAGGGCGCATTTCGACACGGCAGATGATCGCCCTCAACGCGCAGGTCGAACTGTCCGGCGTCCCCTTCGCCGAGGCTGCCGGACGGTTCCTGGCCGAGGCGCACGGGCAGCGCGGCGAGGCCGCAAGCGGCCAACGACCCTTCCTCGGCATGCTGTTTGGGGCGGACTTCTGGCGTCTGACGGGTGAGCATCTGTTGCTGGTATTTGCCTCGCTCGCGTTGAGCGCGGCGGTCGGGGTGCCACTCGGGGTCTGGGCCGAGCGTTCCCCGCGCACGGGCTACTGGATCCTGGCCGCGGTCGGCGTGCTTCAGACCATACCGTCGCTTGCGCTGCTCGCCTTCCTGATTACCCTCATGGGCACCATCGGCACCGCCCCCGCGCTGGTCGCCCTCTTTCTTTATGCATTGCTGCCGATTGTCCGCAACACGCTGAGCGGGCTTGCCGACATCGGGGCATCGCTCAGGGAGTCCGCGCAAGCGCTGGGATTGTCCTCGTGGGCGCGGCTATGGGAGGTCGAGCTGCCGCTTGCCTCGCGTTCGATCCTCGCCGGCATCAAGACTTCGGCGGTGATCAATGTGGGGACGGCGACCGTCGCCGCCTTTATCGGTGCGGGCGGGTACGGGGAGCGTATCGTCGCCGGGCTCGCGGTTCACGATAATGCGATGTTGCTCGCCGGCGCCATCCCGGCGGCGCTGCTCGCGTTGCTGATCCAATGGGTTTTCGACGCCCTTGACCGCTGGGCGATTCCGGGCGGATTACAGCGGCGGGATGGATAGCCGCTAGCGGACGAGCACCGTATTTCGCGCCTGGGGCAGGGCGTCGGGGTAATCGCGGCTGTAATGCAGTCCCCGGCTCTCGTGGCGAAGGAGTGCGCTGCGCACGATCAGCTCGGCGCTGGTCACCAGGTTGCGCAACTCCAGCAGGTCGTTGGTGACGCGGAAGTTGGCGTAGTAATCGTGGATTTCCTCCTGCAGCAACCGGATGCGGTTCAGCGCGCGCTCCAGGCGTTTATTGGTGCGCACGATGCCCACATAGTCCCACATGAAGCGCCTCAGTTCATCCCAGTTGTGCGCGATCACGATCTCCTCATCGGCGTCGGTGACACGGCTCTCGTCCCACGCCGCCAGGGCGGGCGCGGGCGGGGCGGGTTGGCCGAGGATATCGGCGGCCGCCGCCATGCCGAAAACCAGGCATTCGAGCAGCGAGTTGCTGGCGAGCCGGTTGGCGCCATGCAACCCGGTGAAAGCGGTTTCACCGATGGCGTAGAGGCTGGGGACATCGGTGCGA
The DNA here is from genome assembly GCA_016202565.1 of Betaproteobacteria bacterium. Lineage (GTDB taxonomy): Bacteria > Pseudomonadota > Gammaproteobacteria > Burkholderiales > SG8-41 > DSOT01. Next base: position 25,699 of record JACQOK010000016.1, read on the forward strand.
CCCTTGAGATCGGTCATCAATCCGCCGCAGGTGTAGTGCGCCGCCGGCACCACCGGGATCGGCTGGCGCGTGATGTCGAGGCCGAGTTCCAGGCAGTGGATATGGATGTTGGGAAAGTGCTCCTTGATGAAATTGGCCGGCTTGTGCGTAACGTCAAGGTGGACGCAATCGACCCCGTGCTTTTTCATCTCGAAATCGATCGCGCGGGCGACGATATCGCGCGGCGCCAGTTCTGCGCGGGGGTCATGCTGCGGCATGAATCGGGTGCCGTCGGGACGCCTCAATACGCCGCCTTCGCCGCGGACTGATTCCGAGATCAGAAAGGGCCTGGCGTGCGCGTGGTAAAGGCAGGTCGGGTGAAACTGGACGAATTCCATGTTTGCCACCCGGCACCCGGCACGCCAGCCCATGGCGATGC
>JACQOK010000243.1 GCA_016202565.1 Betaproteobacteria bacterium
ACGCTCACGCTGGGCATTCCCGGCAGCGCGACCATGGCGCTGATGCTGGGCGCGTTGACCATCCAGGGCATCGCGCCCGGCCCGCAGGTGATGACGCAGCGCCCCGAATTGTTCTGGGGCCTGATCGCGAGCATGTGGATCGGCAATGCGATGCTGGTGCTGCTCAACCTGCCGCTGATCGGGCTGTGGGTGAAGATACTCCAGGTGCCGTATCGGTGGCTCTTCCCTTCCATCCTGGTGTTCATGGCGATCGGGGTCTACAGCGTGAACAACCTGGACCTCGACATCTACATGACGATCTTCTTCGGCCTCATGGGTTACGTGTTCATGAAGCTCAAGTGCGAGCCGGCGCCGCTGATCCTCGCTTTCGTGCTGGGGCCGCTGATGGAGGAAAATCTGCGGCGGGCGCTGCTTATCTCGCGCGGCGATCCGACGGTGTTTTTCACGCGCCCGATCAGCGCGGGCTTCCTGATTGCGACTGCCGTGCTGCTGGTGATCATGATCTTGCCGAACGTGCGCAAGAAGCGCCACGAGGTGCTCGAGGAAGGAGAGCAGCAGACCATTTAGACGACGCGCGGCGGGTTGCAGGCTGCCGCAGACCTGAAAGCTGGACTGCATCAGGCAGGAGGAGGAGTTGGCAAATTTACCGCGCCGCAAGGCGCGGTTCTTTTTTTGGCAACCGGGTTCGCACGCGTTCCGGTAGAATCGTTTCATAAAAGGCAAACGAGAAAAATGAAGCGCAAACCACTGCTTTCCGTTGTGGCCGCCGCGCTCGGTGTGCTGATGCTGGGGCTCGACGGCGCTGCCATTGCGCAGGCCTATCCGTCGAAGCCGATCCGCCTTATCGTGCCGTTTGCTCCCGGGGGGCCCAACGACATCCTCGGGCGGCTCATCGCGCAAAAACTGAACGAACTGTGGGGACAGCCGGTCATCGTCGAAAATCGCGGGGGCGCCGGCGGCACAGTCGGCTTGGGCGCCGCAGCGAAACTGCCAGGCGACGGCTATCACCTGGCGATGGGCGGCTCGAGCACCATGGCTGTTGCACCGAGCCTCTACAGGAAACTCGCCTATGACCCGCTCAAGGACTTCACGCCGATCGGTCTGCTCGCACACGTGCCCTATGGGCTGGGCGTGAACCCCGTGGTACCGGCGAAGACGGTGAAGGAGCTGATCGCGATCGCAAGGAAAAAACCCGGTTACCTGAGTTACGCGTCTTCCGGCGTTGGCAGCATGTCGGCCCTGGCCGCGGAATTGCTGAAGTCCGTATCGAACACGCAGATCGTGCACGTGCCGTACCGGGGAACGGCGCCGGCACTGACGGACGTCGTCAGCGGCCAGGTGGACATGATGCTCGCGGACCTTGCGCTGATCCAGCGCCACGCGGAGGCGGGGAAGCTGCGTGTCATCGCCGTCACGGGTTCAAAGCGCGCGCCGGCGGCGCCCAAGGTGCCGACGATTTCGGAATCGGGCCTCAAGGGCTACGTGATCGAACCGTGGTTCGGCGTCGTCGCGCCGGCGGGAGTGCCGGAAGACATCGTCGAGAAACTGAATAGAGCAATCGCGGACAGCCTCAGAGCAGCGGATGTGCAGCAGCGCCTGAACGCGCTCGGCTATGAACCGATCGGCGGCAACGCGGACGACTTCGCCCGGACGATCAAGGCCGACATCGCCAAGTACGCCGCCGTCGTCAAGAAAGCCGGGATCAGCGGCTCGTTGTAGACACGGTTTGCTTCAGGTGGGAGTTTTGCCTGATACCGCCGGGGAGAGTACGTCCCACGGCCCGAGCGATGCCGCATTCCTGCCGGCGATGCGGCCGGTGACAAAGCACTCGGCGATGTTGCCGCCGGAGAGGTAGAGGTGGCCGAAGGCGCTGCCGAGTTCGCCGGCTGCATAGAGGCGTGGAATCGGGTTGCCGTAGACGTCGATGATGCGGCAGCGCGCATCGTGTACCGGCCCGCCTTGCGTGTTCGATAACGTCGCCCACACCGGTGCACCGTAATAGGGCGGGGTTCGGATCGGCGTCATGGTGCCGCCGGGGCGCCCAAACTCGTCATCGTTCGCCGCAGCGCACATCTCATTCCAGCGCGTGACGCTTGCCACCACCGCCTCGGGCTCGAGTCCCAGCGCAATCGCGAGCCCTTCCAATGTGTCGGCGCGCTGGAGGATGCCGAGCCCGACTTCCTTCAGGTTGTCGTCGCTCCAGTAATAACGGATGCCCCGGTCGTTGGAGGTCGCTTTGCCGAGCGGATACATCCTGCGGCCTTCCTCGTCGCAGATCATGAACGCGGGGTTGCGCGGAAAACGCTGGGTGACCGGGTCGAAGTACTGCAGCGGCCGCACGGCGGTATCCTGGGTGTAGGGCTGGTATTCCGACATGAAGCGCCTGCCGTTCTGATCGAGCAGGATCCACGCCATCTTGAGCCGCGCCTTATGGCTCTCGCCGGGAAACCAGTCGGGGAAGCGCTTGAGCCGTACTGCATACGGGTAATCAGGGTCGACGTGCCGGAAGCCGTAGGCGCCGTGGATGTGCCACATGTGCCACAACGCGGCGCCGAGGTCCTGCGCCATGCGAATGCCGTCGCCGGTATTGGTGCGCGCGGCGGCATTGAGAACCGGTTTGCCTTCGAGAAACTGCGCTTTCATCTCGGCGTTGCCTTCGAAGCCGCCGCAGGCGAGCACCACGCCGCGCCGGGCCTTGATGTTGCGCTCCGCCCCATTGTTGCCCACCCGCACGCCGCGCACTTCGCGCGTTGCGGGATCAGCGATCAGCCTGAGAGCGGGCGTTGTCAGCCGCACCTCGACGCCGCGCTTTACCACATTGTCATGCACCACGTTGAACAGCTTCGGGCCGTTGGGCGCGCCATTGGCCCAGGGGTAGGCCGTGCGCGCCTCGAAGCCCGGCACATCCACGACGGTGGTGTGATAGAACGTCCCCGTCCCCGGAAACGGGTAATTGCCGCTCAACCGCCGCCGGTTGGGGTCATCGCGCGTGGCGCTGCGGGCATTGTCTTCGATCGAGGTGGTAACGACCGCCCCGTTTATCTGCGCCAGTTCTCGCACATACGCTTCGAGGGTGCACATGCCATCGGCCAGGACGCGCAGCACAGCATCGGGGGTGCGGCCGTCGTTGGTGGTCTTGAGATAGGCAAAGGCGGCGTCCGGATCGCGCGCGCTGCGCACGGCGCCGTAAGAGCAGATTGAGAGTCCTCCCGGCACTTCTGATTTCTCGATTATCAGCGTTCTTGCGGCGGCATCCGCGGCGTTGATCGCCGAGACGGCACCGGCGTGACCGAAGCCCACCACGACGACATCAAAGGTTTCGTCGAATTGCATCATTGGAGTCAATCAAAACTGAATGCAGTGCTCCCGGGCGACGCAAAGAGCGCGATGCCGCCCAGCGCCTGCGGCAGCCTGACCAGCAGACGTTCCCGGTCCAACGCCTCGATATCGCACTTGGCGCTGCGCAGGTAGGCGTTGGATGCGGTGATGTCTTCGCTCGTCAGGACGTAGCCGGCGATCCAGGGCAGTCCCGGCGGGGTCACGCCCAGGTTGCGCTGACACTGCTCGGGCCCGACAAACAGCAGAAAACCGCGTGCCGTATCGAGGCGCCACGAACCGGCGCTTACGTGGGGCAGGAGACCCGTAAACCGGGCGTAGCGTTGGGCCACTTGCTGTGGATCTTCCACGCACAGCAGCACACCGACGAGCGCCCGCGCGCGGTTGGCATGGTCGAGCCAGCGCGCCTGCCACAGCAAGTGAGGGGTGTGATGCTGGCAGAACTGGATGCGCCCCTCGGCCATCGCGCCCGGGGGCACGCGCACGACCGTGAAGCGGGCCGTCTCCGTTCCGGATGCCGTATCGATGCTCCGCTGGAGCGCAACCGGCGCAAGCGGCTCGAAGCCTGTCTTCGCAAGCCGAGCGTGATCGATATCCGGCGCTGCCGTGCCGAAGGCGATGAGGTGCACGCCGACATAGCGCTTGATCGCGGCGCGAAGCTGGTTGGCAACGGGCGTGTCGGCGGTCGGCGTCAGAAACTCGAGATAACCCTGCTTCAGCATCACGCAGCGATTACCGGTGCCGGCCGGAACCAGCGGGCCGCCGGGCTCGAGCCGGTGCGATTGCGCGGAAAACGGCGTCGCCGTGAAACCGAGCTGTTCCAGCGCGGGGCTGGCGGCTTCGATGTGCGGCACGAAGTGCGCGACATGGTCCAGGTTGAGCTTGCCCGGGGCGGGTACCTGTTTATTAGCCACAGAGGTCACAGAGAAAAGATAAACAAACTATTCCAAAATTTGTTCACGGCACTGGCCTTTGATCTGCCTTTCCCGGTGATTGAGTCTGCTTTTCACGAATACCTCTGTGTTCTCTGTGCTCTCTGTGGCTGATGCTCTAATAGCCTCGCCGCGGATCGACGCGCTGCCGCAGCGGCTTGTTCTGCAAGAAACGCGCGAGGTTTTCGAACCAGAGGTCGAGCGAGATGTCGACGTAGTGCTCACCGTCGTCGCACGAGATGTGCGGCGTGATGATGAGGTTGGGCACGTCCCACAGCGGCGAGGCGGCGGGGAGAGGCTCGGGGTCGACTACGTCGAGGATCGCACCTGCCAGTTCGCCACGCTGCAGCTTTTCCGTGAGTGCGGCGTAGTCGGCAACCGCGGCGCGCGAGATGTTGATGACGCCGGCCGTGGACTTCATCAGCGCGAGCCGCTCGCGGCTGAGCAGGTTGTGCGTCTCGGGCGTAAGCGGGACCGCCAGCACGACGAAATCCGCCTTGGGGAGCAGCCGGTCAAGTCGGAAGTAGGGATGCACGGCGTCGGCATAGCGTGACTTCCTCGCCGTGCGCCGCACGCCGATCACCTCGAGTCCCAATTGCTTCGCCGCGCGCGCCGCGGCCTCGCCCAGATCGCCGAGTCCCACGATCAGCGCTGTTCTCCCGGCAAGACTGGATGAGAACAGTTGCTCCCAGTGCCGCGCAAGCTGGTTGGCGATGATCTGCGGCATGCGCGTGTGCAGCATGGTGAACGCCATGCGCATGAACTGCCCGGCCTTGACGCCGTGGGCGCCGCGGTTGTTGGTAAACGCTACCCCCCGCGGCAGCCAGTCGAGCGGGAGCAAGCCGTCGATTCCCGCCGAAGTGGCATGCATCCAGCGCAACGCGGGCGCACGGGCAGAGAGGTGATCGCGGGGCGCCGGAACGCCGATGATCATCTCGGCGGTCCTGAGCGCTTCGTCCGGCGTGTCGCCGTCCCAGCCGATCGTCACTCGCAGCCGTCGGGCGAGGGCGCGGTGGCGGGCGCACGCCGCCTCCCACCGCTCGGGCGTAATGTGGTAGATGCTCGGCTTCCTGAGCGCGTTCTCGATGTGGAGGTGGATGGGTCTGGCGGGCACGACGCACTGCCGATCGGCTCAGTCGGTTTCGCCGCCCCGGCGGCAGACAGCGAAGACCTGACGGTAACTCGGCGCTCTCTGTGTTCTTCGTCGCGAGATCACTTCATTTTTTTCGAGCGGTGGTACGGCTCGGCAAGGAACGCGCTGTCCGGCGGCGCTTTGCGGGCTGTGCCGGCCGCACGCACGATTTCATCCATGCGCTTCAAGGAAGCAATATCCTCTTGCTCGAAGGAAGCCATGTAGGCTCCGTCCCACTGTTCGGCGTAGGCCCTCGCATCATCCGCTTTCATGTTGGCGGCCTTCTGCAGGATTTCAGCGACTTTCGGCTTGTTCTTCGATCCGAACTCGAGCGCCTTGCGCGTGGCGGCGATGAACCGGGCTACCGCTTCGGGATGCTTGCTGACGTAATCGTTGTGGACGATGGTTACTGCGAGGATCGGCGCGGCATTCGACCTGGTGAGTTTCTTCCACTCGTCGACCACGCTTGCCAGGCGGCGCACCCTGGCCTCCTGGATTTGGGCGATCGTCACGGAGCGGATCGAGGCGGCGTCGATTTCCTTCTGGACGAGGAATTGCGCCAGCCGGCCTTCATTTCCGGGCGCAACACTGTATTCCCTCGGCTTGAGGCCGAAATTGTTTTCGAGGATTGCCGTGGCAATTGCGTGCGTGGCGCTGCCGGGCGGTGACATGCCGATTTTCTTGCCCTTGAACTCGGCGACGGACTTGATCGGCGAGTCGGCGGGCACCACGAACTGCGATTCGGCGATCTGGGTCGCCAGCACGATCCGGATCGGCACGCCGTCGGCGGCGATGTTCATCGAGGCGGTGGACGGCGCGGCGAACGCGAGGTCGATTGCCTGCGGCACGATGGCGCGCGTCGGCCCGTTCACTTCGGCGAACTTCACCCATTCGACGTCGAGCCCTTCCTTCTCCGCGAACTTCATTTCTTCCATGACCGCCCCGAAGCCGAGGCTGAAGCCGCTGGTCCAGTAACCGACCTTGATCTTCTGCGCCCAGCCCGCGCCGGGCAGGATCAAGAGGATGGCAAGCGATACACCCAGCAAGCGAGAAATGGCAAACGTGGTCACTGTCTTCTCCTGTTGCGATGCGGGCAGGGAAATGCGGCGGGACTGCCGTACCAAGCGTATCGGGAAGTTATCACGACCGGCGAATTTCGCCAAATATGCCGGCGTGCTTCAAACAGGTGCAGGAAATGAGGTGCCGTCATTCCGGTGAAAACGGAATTAGATCAGCGCGCGCAGCCGCTGGATGTAGGCCGTGACGGCGGGATCCGTGGGGTCGCGCGGGCGTTCGAGCGCGATGTCGACGACTTCCCGCACCCGGCCGGGACGCGGCGACATCACCGCGACCTGATCGGCAAGTACGGTGGATTCCTCGACATCGTGCGTCACGAAGACAACCGTCATGTGCTTCATCTCGTGAATGCGCAGCAGTTCGCCGTGCATCAGCGCGCGCGTCTGCGCGTCGAGCCGCGAGAACGGCTCGTCCATTAGCAGCGTGGTGGGCTCCATCACGAGACTTCGTGCGAGTGCGACCCGGCTGCGCATCCCGCCTGAAAGCTGGTACGGAAACGCGTCTTCGAACTCGCCGAGGTCGACCAGTTGCAATGCATCGCGCGCGCGCGCGTGCCGTTCCCGCCGCGGCATGGCGCCGGCTTCGAGCGCGAATTCGACGTTGTGCAGGGCGGTTCGCCACGGCAGCAGCCGGTCGTCCTGGAACATGTAACTGACCGAGCGCCAGTCGGAGAAGTGTTCGGCCGGCACGCCGCCGAAGGTGACGTGGCCGCGGCTGGGCTTGAGGATGCCGGAGATGATGTTGAGGAGCGTCGACTTGCCGCATCCCGAGGCGCCGAGAATCGCCAGCACCGAGCGCGGTTTGACGGCGAGTTCGATGTCTTGCAACACCATGAGCGCGCCACCGTCGCCGCTCTCGAACCACTTGCTCACGCCGTGGACTTCGATCGCGGGCGCCGCTGAAGGCGCGGGAATCGGATTGGTGCCGTGAGCGTGTGTTGCCTGCGCGTTCGTGACCATTGCTATCGAGCGAGTCCGGATTGTCATCCGGTTTCGTAAAGATCAATTGGACGGTCTCGCCGGCGGCCTCGCGGCAAAGGCGGAGCCGCGAATGCACAGGCGGCCGCGCGGGTCCTGCCACATCTTCCCTTCCGCGTGCAGTTGACCGAGGGCGCGCGCCACCGTCTGGAAATCGTAGTCGGCGAAGTGTGCCGCGATGTCCTGATAATATTTCGGCTCGGCTTCGATCAGGCGGAAAATCCGGTCCGCGAGCGTCGCGACGCGCTCCGGCATGGCCGCCCCTTGCGCCGGTGAAGGATCGCTCTTTCCGGCGAGGTAGTCGGCGATCTTTGCGCGGTCCGCGTAGGCGTAGGCGATGCGCTCGAAGCGCTCGGGCGGGATGCCTTCGCCGATGGTGGCGTCGATGCCGACCTTGGCGCCGGTTGGCACCACCCCGGGCGGGGTGATCGGCAGACTGGGGTCGAGCGGTTTCGCGCGTGCACCCGGGATGATGAACACGTCGCGATCGGCCTGCACGCGGGTCGCGATCGCCCATTCGACGTCCATCGGATCGAACACGACGATGTCAACGTCGACCACCACCACGTGCTTCACCTCCATCACCGAGAGCGCGGCGAGCAGGGCGTTCTTGCCTTCCCCCGCCTGCTTCCTGATCGAGATCACGGCGTGCCAGAAGGCGCAGCCGCCGAGCGTGACGTTGATGTCTTTCACCTGCACGCCGGCGGTCTTGAGCGCGCGCCGGATCGCCTGGTAACGGGTCGGCGCCGCGAGCCAGGTGTTCTCCCACGGCATGTGCAGCGCATAATAAATCGCGTCGCGGCGCATGGTGATGGCCCTGATCCGCACCAGCGGATTCCAGTGCAGCCCTCCCATCAACCGCGTGAATTCGCCGAAGCGGCCTTCGGGGTTGATCCACCCGGTGGGAAGGATTTCGGCTTCGAGAACGATCTCGGCGTCCGCGATGCACGGCAGATCGATGGTTTCACACATCGCCAGCTCGACCGGCGCGCCGCGGATGCCGCCGGCCACCGCCATCTCGTCGACGCCGAGCGGGGCGCGGAAGCCCGAGCCCATGATCTCGAACGGGTGCGTGCCGATCGAGATCGAGATCGGGCACGGGCGGCCGGCCTCGTAGGCGCGCTGGGCAAAGAGCCGCATGTTGTTCGGCGTCACGATGTCGATGCCCGTGAGATTCTTCTCCTTCACCATGAAGCGGTAGATGCCCGAATTGATCCCGAATTCCGGATCCCTGGCGATGGTCACCCCCGCGGTGATCATGGGTCCGCCGTCGTAGACCGACAACATCGGGATCGGCAGGCTGAACAGATCGACCGCGTCGTCCACCTTGATCACCTGCTTGTGGGGCGAGGTCTCCACATATTTCGGCGGTAGCGGGTGATCGATTCCCCGTTGCAGCTTCTGCTCGATTTCGGGGTAGGTCGAGCAGCCCATCGACATGATGGCGCGCTCGCGCGAGCGGATGATCCCGGAGACGGCGGGCATGTCGTAGCCGATGACGTCGTGGAACAGCAGCGCCTGGCCCGACTGGTCTACCAGTGTGGCGATATGGCGAATATCGACCGGCTGCCGGATGTCGACCAGTTCCTTCACGCGGCGCAGCCGCTCGAGAAACTCGCGGAAATTTTCAGTCGCCGTCGATCGGCTTGCGGCTTGATCGGGCATAACATCACTCTTTGTGAGGCAGCTTGCTGCTCATGCCCTGCCAGCGTTTGACGCGGCCGTGCTCGACGCCGAACAGATCGAGCACGCGTCCGGCCGTGTGGTCAACCATGTCGTCGATCGACCGGGCGTGGCTGTAGAACGCCGGAACCGGAGGAAAAATAATCGCGCCTATTTCAGTCGCGGCGACCATGTTTCTCAGGTGCGCAAGATTGAGCGGTGCCTCGCGCGGCAGCAGCACCAGCCGGCGGCGCTCCTTGAGGATCACATCGGCCGCGCGCGTGATCAGGTTGTCGGAAAAGCCGTGCGCGACCCCGGCCAGGGTCTTCATGGAGCACGGCGCGATGATCATGCCGTGCGTGATGAACGAGCCGCTCGCGATGGAAGCTCCCACGTCGCGCACGTTGTGCACGACATTGGCGAGCTTTCCGATGTCCTTGCGCGTGAGCCGGTGGTCCTGCCACGCGTTGAGCGCTCCGGCGTCGGACACGACGAGATGCGTTTCCCACCCGCCAGTCTCGCGCAGGATCTCGAGGATGCGAATTCCGTAGATCGACCCGGTCGCCCCCGTGATCGCGACGATCACGCGGCGGGTGGCAGCTGGCGCGGCTCTTTTTTTCCCGGCGGTCATTGAACCTATCTCAATAATAGACGCGTGATGCGTTGTGGCCAAAACGCGATGAATGCGAGGAGCGGAGCGCAGTTATTATCGCGAATATTAACAAGATCCGCGACAACGCAGGCGCGCGTTTTGGCCACAACCCGAAGGGACGGGGCGCTGAGCAACGGCTTGCCGTTGCGCGC
>JACQOK010000244.1 GCA_016202565.1 Betaproteobacteria bacterium
CCAGATGTCGCGGTCGAGGTCGATCAGGATGGGGTTGGCGTGCGCATAGGCGTCGAACAATTCCGCTACCGTGTCGTGCGGTTCGATCTGGATGGTGTAGGGGTTGAACTCCAGTCCAAGTCCTTCGACGAAGCGGCGCGCGAGCGACTCCCAGTCGATATCGGGATAGGCCGCAAGATGCGCGTTGTAGTTTCCGACCGCACCGTTCATCTTGCCGGTGAGCCTGATGTTGGCGATGCGCCCGCGGGCGCGATTCAATCGGTAGACCACGTTGGCGATTTCCTTGCCGAGCGTGGTGGGGGATGCGGGCTGGCCGTGGGTGTGCGCGAGCATCGGCGTCGCGGCCAACTCACGGGCCATCGTGGCAAGCCGGGCGACGATGGCGTCGAGCGCCGGCAGCATCACCGTCTCGCGCGCGCGTTTCAGCATGAGCGCGTGACACAGATTGTTGATGTCTTCGGAGGTGCACGCGAAGTGGATGAACTCGGCGACTTTCGCGATTTCCTGGTTGCCGGCGAGCCTTTTCCGAAGGAAGTACTCGATTGCCTTCACGTCGTGATTGGTTTTTTCTTCGATCGCTTTCACCTCCGCGCCGTCGGCTTCGGAGAAATTCGCGGCGAGCGCGTCGAGCTGGGCGATCGTGCCCGCGGAAAATGCGGGCACTTCGGCAATCGCCGCTTCGCGCGCGAGCGCCTTCAGCCACTCGATCTCCACCAGCACGCGCAGGCGGATCAAGCCCAGTTCGCTGAAATGCTCGCGCAACGCGGCGACTTTGTTGTGATAGCGGCCGTCGAGAGGAGAAAGTGCGGTGAGAGAGGTCAGCGCCATCGGGGCCGGTAGGTGTAACGCAGCCATAATTTTAGCATATCGCGGCGCCACGCCGACTGCACGAGCGGCCTCACGCACCGCCACATCGTAGCGGCAGACAGCACAGGCATTCACTTGCAGTTCGTGCCGACCTCGTTCAGCTATAATCCAGTGACGCGACTGGTGAAGTTGAGAGTGGCGGCTGCTGTAACGCACACGTGGTTCATTATGTTAGGCACTCTTAGAGTCAGTGGATTGGTCATCGCGGCGCTGCTGTGCGCCCTTACCGCCGCGCCGGGTGCAGCCCAGCAGCCGGGCACGAGCAAGCCCGCCGTCGCGGAGACCGCGCAGGGCCCTTCGACAGGCTCAGGACAGGCTTATCCGACGAAACCGATACGGCTGATCAACCCGTTCCCGCCGGGCGGCGGTTCGGACGCAGTGGCCCACCTGGTCGGACAGCGCCTGTTCGAGCGCTGGGGCCAGTCAGTAGTGGTGGATAACCGCGGCGGCGCCGGCGGCGCAATCGGCACCGAAATCGCCGCGCGCTCCGCGTCCGACGGCTACACGCTGGTGATGGCAACCGCCAGCACGGTGGTGATCAACCCACTCCTCAACAAGGTGCCGTTCGACCCGCTCAAGGACTTCGACGCGGTGATCCACACCGCTACCGTTCCCCTGATCCTGGTGGTGCATCCCTCGGTGCCGGTGAGGTCGGCCAAGGAGCTGGTCGCGCTGGCGAAGTCGCAGCCGGGAAAACTCAACTTCGCCTCTTCCGGCGAAGGAACGATCAGCCATCTGGGCGGAGAGCTGTTCAAAGTCGTGACCGGCGTCGACATGGTGCACGTGCCGTACCGGGGCGGCGGGCCGGCGCGCAACGCGCTGCTCGGCGCGCACGTGCAGTTGAATTTCGGCAACCTGCTCTCGGCGGCGAGCCACGTCAAATCGGGCCAGTTGCGCGCGCTCGGCGTCACCACGCGAAAACGCGCTGCCGGGATGCCGGACGTTCCCACGTTAGCCGAAGCCGGCGTGCCCGGTTACGAGGTCATACAATGGAACGGCATTCTGGTACCCGATGGCGCGCCGAAGGCCATCATCGCCAGGCTCAACGGCGAGATCAACAAGATCATCGCGCTGCCCGAAATACAGAAATATCTTGTCGCCAGCGGCGCCGAGCCGGAGGGCGGCACGCCCGCGGAGTTTCGGGCCTTCATTCAGGCGGACATCGCAAAATGGGCCAAGGTCATCCGGGATACCAACCTGAAGATCAGGCAGTGACCTGCTCGTCAACGGAGATCGGGTCATTGCCGGAGATTTTTGTCGCAAGCACGTCGCCGCCGCATAAGTTTGCCCGGGCCGAAGAATGGAAGAAAGACCTCGAACACAACCTGTGGGAAAACACTTACATGAACAGCCGCGACACCCGGAAGTATCTCGACGAGCAGCCCGCCGAATTGAAAAATGCATTGAAGGAAGTGGGGCCCGCCCAATGAAAACCGCTGCGCAAACGCTCGCCGAGTTCGCCGTCGGCCTGGAGTACGATCAAATTCCTGCGGAGGTGATCGAGCGCGCGAAAGACTGCGTGATCGACACAGTCGCCGCCTGCGTTTTCGGGTCGAAGCTGCCGTGGACCCAGACGGTCATCGGCTACGCGCAGCGCAACAGCGCGCCGGGCGAATGCAGCGTGCTCGGCACCCCGATCAAGGTGCGCGCGCCGTTCGCCTGTCTTGCCAACGGCGCCTCCGCGCACGCTTTCGAGCTCGATGCGTTGTGCGAGCCCAGCGTGGGCATCCATCCCAGCGCAGCGCTGGCGGTGCCGGGTCTTGCGGTGTCGCAGGGCCGCAGGAAAAGCGGCAAGGAACTTCTTGCGGCGGTGGTCGCGGGCTACGAAGTCCTCTACCGGATTGGGGATGCGGCGCGCCAATCGATCGAGAAGGTCGGCTTCCACTCGCCGGGGGTGGTGGGCGTCTACGGTACCGCGGTGGTGGTGGGAAGGCTCTTCGGGCTGGACGCGGGGCGGATGGCAAACGCGTTTGGCGTTGCGGGCTCGATGAGTTCAGGCCTCATGGAATTCTCGCGCACGGGAGGGATGGTCAAGCGCCTGCATCTGGGACGCGCCGCGGAAGGCGGCTTCATGGCCGCGATACTGGCGCGCGACGGCTACACTGGTCCCGCAGGCGTATTCGAAGGGAAATTCGGGTTTCTCAATGTCTACTGCCGCGAGGCGGACCCGGCGCGTCTTACCAGGGACCTCGGTTCGACCTGGCACGTGATGAAGACCAAGATCAAGCGCTATGCCTGCCACGCGACCGCGCAGGTGCCGGTCACGCTGGCGCTCGATTTGAAATCGAAGCACGGTTTGTCGGGAGATGACGTGGCCCGCATCACGATCGCCGCCAACGAGAAGACCGTGAGCCATCATGCGATCAACGAGCCGCAGGACATGACGATGGCGCAGTACAGCGTGCCCTTTTCCACCACGCTCGCGCTTTACCTCGATCCCACCGACCCGCGGGTGTTTTCCGAGAAAAACATCAACGATCCGAAGATCCGTGCGCTCGCGAAGAGTGCGCAGGTCGAGTTGCTCGAGACCGCTTCGGGCGCGATGTCGTCCGCATGCCGCGTGACGCTGCAACTCAAGAACGGCAAGGAAGTGTCGGCAGAAGGGCACGACTTCAAGGGCACGCCGACCATGCCGCTCACCCGCGGTGAGTTGCTCGAGAAATTCCTGAAACTCACCGCGCACCGCGACCGCGCCAAGGCGGAGCGGCTCTTCGCGCGGCTCGCGGAGGCGGAGAACGTAAAGAATTTCGGCGAGTTGGATTTCGCGTTGTAAAACCCTGCTCACCTCAGAGGATGGACGGTGAAGGTGCTGACAGATTACGAGGGGCGAAAGGTCCGGCTTACCGACGAGCGCCTCGCCCACATCTTGGAGCACCCCGAGATGGTTGGGATGGAGGATAAAATCGAGGAAACGCTGGCAAGGCCAGAGCGGGTTATTGAGTCGTTGAGCGATCCGGAAGCGCGTCTCTATTACCGGTTCTACATGGGAACCATGGTGGGCGACAAGCACCTTTGCGTAGTAGTGAAGTTGGCGCAGAATGATGCATTCGTCCTGACCGCATATCTGGTCAGCAAGCCGACAGGAGGAAGGCAGTTATGGCCGAAAAGCGAGTAAAGATCTGGTACGACAAGGAAGGCGACTATCTCGAAGTCATGTTCGAGCGGCGCGCGGGTTTCTTCCGAGAGACTGCCAACCCGCACGTCATGGAGAAGGTGGACGAGAAGGGGAACGTAATCGGTTTCTCGGTCATGAGGGTCAGCGCGCTGCGCGACGCTCCGCTGGAAGTGGCGCTCTGATATTCGAGATTTGGGTCGGGATCCAGTTTCGCTATTCTCTTCTACGTCAGGGCATCCGTTTCACCGCATACCAAGAGCGGAAGACTGCGCGGCCTGGCGGTCACCGGAGACGCGCGCCCGGCTCAACGCCCAAGGCGCCGAGCCGTCACCGCTCGGCACGGAACAGTTCACTCCGTTCGTCAAGAGCGAACTGGAAAAATGGGCGAAGGTGGTCGCGGCGACGGGCATGACGGCTGACTGAGGGGTGTTATCCGCGGCAAGAGATTTTTTCGTTCGCTTGTCGCATTCGCGTTAGCTTGATCCTATCGGCGTCCATCGGCGTTTATCGGCGGTTTCAACGGCTTTTCGCTGCCGCGTTCCTCACTCCGCCGTTGCGCCCGCCTCCCGGATCACCTTGCCCCAGCGCGCGATTTCCTTGCGGAAGAAGGGAACGAATTCTTCCGGCGTGCTGCTCATCGGTTCAGCCCCGACTGCCATCATCTTTTTCTGGGTGTCAGGGGAATTGACGATTTTCGCGAACACCCGGCTCAGCCGGTTGACGACGGGCTGCGGCGTGCCTGCCGGCGCCATCATCACGTACCACAGCACCGCTTCAAGATCAGGATAGCCCGCCTCCGCCGCGGTGGGCACGTCGGGCAGCACCGGCGCGCGCTTCGGCGCGAGGGTGGCAAGCGCGCGCATCTTGCCCGACTTCACGTACGGCACGGCGCTTGCAACCCCGATCACCACCGCATCGACATGCCCGCCGATCATCGCGAGCGTCGCCGGGGTAATGCCCTTATATGGCACGATCAGCACGTTGACGCGGTTTGCCGACTTGAAGAGCTGCGCGATGAGGTCGTTCAGCGTGCCCGGCCCACCCGTGCCAAAGCTCACCTTGCCCGGATGGGTGCGTGCGAGCTGCACCATTTCCTTGATACTGCGCGCCGGCATGGAAGGATGCACCGAAAGCGTCTGCGCGTTCGATGCGACGAGCCCGATGGGCGTCAGGTCTTTCTCCGGATCGTAGCCCAGCTTCTTGTAGAGGGATTTGCTGACCGCGATCGACGAAGTGCAGATGACGATGGTGTAGCCGTCGGGCGCTGATTTCGCCGCCGCCTCGTTGCCGACATTCCCGCCTGCCCCCGGCCGGTTCTCCGGAACCACCGGTTGTCCCAGCTCTTCGCTCAGTTTCTGTGCGAGGATCCGCCCGAGGATGTCGGTGCCGCCGCCGGGGGGAAACGGCAGGATGAAGCGGATCGGACGGCTCGGGTAGCCTGCTGCAGACGTTTGCGCCGACGCATATGGCGCGATGACGAAGAGCAGGACGGCCAGCAGCGCGCCTGCCGCGTGCCACACTTTGAAGCTCGCGTATTCATGCCCTGAGCGGGTTGTTTTCATGTTGATCTTTCCTCGCTTCCCGTAAAATGCCGCGCGTGCCACCATAATAGCAATGTCATTCCCGTGCAAACGGGAATCCATTGTGTGCTTCACGCATGGTGACGCGCCCGATCGGTTCCCGCCGTCGCGGGAACGACAGATTGTAGTCACGCACTACTTTTTCTCCGCGAGCGCGGCCCAGCCGTCGGCCCGAATCCGCGCGACCACTTCGAAATCCGCGCCCAGCGGTTGCACGACCGCTGCTTCACCTTCGGCGAGGTAAGGCTTGCCGGCAACCGCGTAGAATGGATTGCCATGGCTCGCGATCACCAGATTGGCCCCCGGCTTTACCGGCGTGGTGAGCAGCCGGCGCAGCCCGGCGTAGCGATCCGCTTGCTCCGGGTTGGCCGGACCGCCGCGCACGGCGGAAGTCTTTTCAGCGCGTCCGAAAGCGAGCATCGCGGTTTCCATCGTGCGACAGCGCGGACTGGCCAGCACGTTGGCGACGGGAATACCCAGCTCGCGCATGGCGGCGCCGACTGCCCGTGCTTCGGAACGCCCTTTGTCCGTCAACAGCCGCTGATTGGCGCAGTCGTCATCGCTCTGCGATTTCGAGTCGTCACGGGAGAAGTCGGTGGAAGTATGGCGGAAGTAGAGGACGTAACCCCCCTTGCGCAGTTCGGCCAGCAGTTGCCCATGGGGAATAGCTTTCGCCGGCACTGACGTGCGTCCCGCCGCCGGCGCAGGGACGGCCTGGAAAGAAGGTTGCTGCGCGGGCGTTGGCGCAGGCGCAAACCACGCAAAGACAAGTACAGCGATCAGACACAGCAGCTTTTTCATCGGCCAATCCGACGTATTTTCCGGAAATGATATTCTCTATGCTGAATCCATGAAAGCGTCACGTCGATCATTGAAAGCGCTCGCCACGCGGCACGGCATGATGGCGCTGTTCCGCGTCGCTTGACCGGCATGCCGTCCCGTCGCGTGAGGGACTGGCTTCTCCTCTTCGCGCTCGTCGCGATGTGGGGCTCGGCATTCATGTTCATCAAGATCGCGGTTGCAACCGTGCCGCCCGCCACCATCGCAGCGGGCCGACTACTGATCGGTGCGATGGTCCTCCTGGCCGTCGTTTATGCACGCGGGTTGCGCCTGCCATCACTCGCAAGCGCGTGGCGACAATACGCCTGGCTCGCGGTGATCGGCAACGCGGTGCCCTTCTATCTGATCGCCTGGGGTCAGCAGGTGATCGACAGCGCGCTCACCGGCATCCTGATCGCGGTCATGCCGCTCGCAACGCTGGTGCTCGCGCATTATTTCGTTCATGGGGAACATATCACGCGCCACCGGGCGATCGGATTCATTCTCGGATTTGCCGGTATCGTGATGCTGATGGGACCGGCGGCGCTCACCGGGTTCGCCGGCTCGGCGCTGCAGATCGTGTCTCAGCTTGCGGTACTGGCCGGCGCGCTGTGCTATGCAGCCAACACCATCGTGGCGAGACTGACCATCAAGGGCGACGTGCTCGTGGTTTCAGCCGGCGTGCTGCTGCTCGCAAGCGTGATGATGGTGCCGGTTGCGCTGGCGCTCGATCGGCCGTGGACCCTGACACCGAGTTCGGCGTCGATCGCTGCAGTCGTGTGGCTCGGCATCGGCGCGACCGGGATCCCCACCATCTGCTATTTCGCACTGATTGGATCGGCCGGCCCGACCTTCATGTCTCTGGTCAATTACATCAGCCCTTGCCTGGCATTGTTGCTCGGTGTCGTCATCATGAATGAAGAGCCGGGCCCGAACGCCTATGCCGGGCTCGCGCTGATCCTCTCGGGAATCGCGCTCAGCCAGTTCAGGCGACTGGCGTCGCCGGTGCCTTGAAATCGGCCCGTTTATCCCCAAATTAACTTTGTGACGGGATCGGGCGTGTGTCTGGTCCGGTCGGGCTATGGACTGAGCCGGATTATCGTGAATTTTTTCACCGAATTACTTGAACGAAGGGCGTATGGTGGTGTCAACGTACAGAGAGGCACCACGTTGTTCGTCAGTACCGGCCGATGAGGCGCGAATCATGATGAACGTCATCTACAACAGCGAGAATTACTACGTGGTCGAATACCCGGCCGAGCACGCTATCGAGCTCGTTGACAAGCGCAGCGCGCGGGGCACGTTTCTGCAGGGCGATGTCGCCGAGCGGTTCGCGCAATCGATGCAGGACGCCGTCGCCGAAGAAGCCTCAGCCGAGCATATCGACGAATTCCTGGGCGGTTTCGACACCCTGCTCAACCAGCCGGCGGTCTACCACTGAGCGTCAGCGCCGGGACCAGCCCGGCTCTTCGCGATCCAACATCCGCTTCAGCGCCTGAAGATGCAGCAGGGCCTGCTGGCTTTCGCGCGCCATCTGGCGGCAGGTGAGTTGCGCGACGCTGTCCGACACCGTCCTCAGCGATTTTCCGGTGCCCATCGCGAGCACCTGCAGCATGCATGCGCGCTCCAGGTAATAGAGATCGTCGAAGGCTGACGCCACCGTGGGCCCGCATACGATCACGCCGTGGTTGGCGAGAAACAGCACGTCCGCGTCGGCGAATTTCGCGCACATGCGGCTGCCTTCCGCTTCGTCGAGCGCGAGTCCGTTGTAGTCCTCGTCGTAGGCCACCCGCCCGTAGAACTTGAGGGCGTTCTGGCTCACCCATTCGAGCCGCCCGCCGTGGATCACGGTGAGCGTGGTGGCGAACGGCATATGCGTGTGCATCACGCACTGCGCGTTGCGGCGTCCCCGGTGGATCGCGCCGTGAATGAAAAATGCCGTGGGCTCGACACTGTGCTCGCCCGCCACTTTTCGGCCATGGGCGTCCACGACCACGAGATCGGCGGGGGTCACCTCGGACCAGTGCAGTCCCTGCGGATTGATCAGAAAATGACCGTCGCGGCCCGGCACGGCGAGGCTGAAATGATTGCACACGCCTTCGCTCAAGCCGTATCGCGCCGCCCAGCGCAGCGCGGCGGCAAGGTCGGTGCGGGCCTCACGTTCGGTTTCGTTCATGGCGTTCTGAATCCTGCAATTTCAACGCCGGCAGCGCTGGCGATGAGACTTCCAACGCGGGTCGCCAGTGCTTCGCCGCAGAGCCCTTCGGCCACCACCATCCCGGCGCGGCGTGGCACGTTGTTGCGCGCGATCAATCCGTAGCACGGTTCGGCGCGGAAGAGACTTTCATATCGTGCGGCCGGGCGCGGTTCGATCGCGGCGATCTCGCTGCAACGCATCGCACGGCGCGCGAGCGGCAGTCCAAACACGCGCCGCAGCGTAGTGATCTCCGTTGTTCCGACGTCAACGGTGAGCGAATTGGCGGCCATGTACAGCGCGAGCGCGACAAACGCCGCGCCAAATACCATCACCGGCACGATGAATGCACCAGCCAGGACGATCGCGAGCATGCCATGTGCGTGCGATCCGCCCGCCGAAACCAGCCCGAAGACCGCCGCGACCGTCAAGGCGATGCACACCGCGCCAAAACCGCCGAGGGCGGCGGCCCCGCGCAGGGCTCGTAGCGGCGGAAAGTAGAGTTCGATGCCGTTCACGCTGCGCCGGAAGCGGACCAGGTGATCCGGCAGAGGCGGCGTCCCTGCGCTTTCATCAGTCGAGTTTGACGTTCGCGAATTTGGCAACTTTCGCCCACTTGTCGATTTCGCGTTTCAGAAATACCGTAAACTCATCCGGCGGGATGCCCGAGGCCAGGGCGCCCTGTGCCAGGAATTTCTGGCGCGTTTCCGCCGATTTCAGCATGGTGGAAAGTTCCTGGTAGATCTTGGCGACGATCTCCCGCGGCGTGCCCGCCGGCATCACGACCGCCTGCCACGAACTGCCGTCGAAACCCTTGACGCCGCCTTCGTCGATCGTTTGCAGTTCGGGCATCGGGGGAAACCGTTCGCGGGTCGAGATCGCGATCGGCTTGAGCTTGCCGCCTTTCACATGCGGCAGAACGGTGACCGCGGTATTGAAGGCGAGCTGGACCTGGCCCGCGATCTGGTCGACGACTGCCGGGGCCTGGCCTTTGTACGGGATATGCACGACGTCGACGCCGGCCATTGATTTGAACATTTCCATCAGCATATGCGGACTGGTGCCGTTGCCCGTCGAGGCGTAAGAGAGCTGGCCCGGCCTTGACTTCGCCAGCGCCACCAGTTCCTTGACGTTCTTCACCGGCAGCGATGGGTGCGTGGTGAGCATGCTGGGCAGGATCGCCATCAGCGTGACGGGAGTGAAGTCCTTCAGCGGATCGAAAGCCAGCTTGCGATAGATCGCAGGCGAGATGCTCTGCGCGACCGTAAACATGCAGACGGTGTAGCCGTCCGGTGGTGATTTCGCGCACAGCTCTGTCCCGATGTTCCCGCCTGCGCCCGCGCGGTTGTCGGCGATGACCTGCACGCCCCACGCCCTGGTGAGACGCTCGGCAGCGGTGCGGCCCATGAGATCGGTCGGCCCGCCGGGCGGAAAGGGGATGATGAAGCGCACCGGTTTGGCGGGATAACCCTGCGCGTACAGGCCGGGCCCTGCCAGCACCGGAAGCAGCGCGAACGCGAGGCAGCGCAGCACGAATATCATGGTGGAATCCTCACTCGACTAGATAGGGTACCGGGCCAATTATGCCTGATGCCCGGGGCGGGACGCATCCGGCTGCCGCGCCGTGCCCGCCTGCTCACCGTTACGCCGCAAGATCGACGATGGTGCAGGTGCGGCGTGGCTTCTTGAAGAAACGCGTGAGAATTTTGTAGTTGTCGGCGTCGAACACCGGGCGGCGCTCCCCGAGTTCGTGCAATTCGTGTCCGGCGCGCGCCGTGCCGAGATAGCACCAGCGGTCCAGCACGATGAGTTCGCTGCGCTCGGCTTCGAGCGCGGTTTCGCGAACACCGATGCGCCCCCTGAACGGCCACGGCTGTACATCGATCTCGGCGGGACGATGCACGTGCCGGTTGTAGACGGGGGTGAGTACCTTCACGAGCCGGGATGCCTCGATCAGCGCGCCCAGTTCCCCGGCCGTCTCGGTCCAGTCGATACGCACCACATCGCGCACGATTTGCATGTCTCTCCTGCTGCGGCCATCGCCCGCGAAATGCGACAGCACCCGCGCGCGCAGGTTTGTGCTCTTCCCCACGTAGAGCACGCTGCTCTCGCCGTAGAAGACGTACACCCCCGGTGCCGCGGGAAGCTCGTCGAACACATCCTCCGGCAACTGTGCCGGCACTGTCGGAGCCCGGACGAGTCCGGCGACCGCGGTGCTGAATGTCGCGGGGTCGAGATCCTGCTGCCAGCGCTGCACGAGCCGCCACAGCACGCGCGCATCGCCCAGCGCGCGGTGGCGGGCGTCGCAGTTGACGTCATGGCGGGCCATGAGCGCATCGAGATTGTGGCGGTCATGCTGCGGGAAGAGCCTGCGCGAAAGCTTCACGGTACACAGCACCCTCGAGCGGTAACGGATGCCGGCGCGCTGGAACTCGCTGCGCAGAAAGCCATAATCGAAGCGCGCGTTGTGCGCCACGAGCAGCCTGCCTTCGAGGCGGTGTTCCAGTTCGCGGCTGATGGTGTCAAACCCCGGTGCGCGTGCCACCATGTCATTGGTGATGCCGGTGAGCGCCTGGATTACCGGCGGGATGCCGATGCCGGGATTGACCAGCGTCGACCACTCGCCGCTAACACGGCCGCCGTCGACTTCGACCAGACCGACTTCGGTGACGCGGTCGTGGGCTGCGGTGGCACCGGTGGTTTCGAGATCGAGGAAGACGATGGGCTGGTCGAGCATGAGGACGGGCGCCCCATCACCCCTGGTAGCCGATCGCGCGCGAGATCTTCTCCGCCGTCTGTTTCACCTGCGCCGCCCACGCCTTGTTGAGCCGGTCGGAGGGCGCCGACACCGAGAGCCCGGCCACCAGCCTGCCTTCGTCGTTATAGATGCCGGCGCCGATGCAGGAGACCCCCTTCTCGGCCTCCTCGTTATCGAGCGCATAGCCCTGGCGCCGGATTTTCTCGAGTTCGCGGACGAGGCTTTCCGGTTCACTCAGCGTGTTTTCCGTATACTTGGGCAGGCCGGTGCGCTGCATGTATTGCGTTGATTTATCCGGGGCGTCGTGGGAAAGGAAGATCTTGCCGACGGCAGTGATATGCAGCGGTGCCCGGGCGCCGATAATGTGCACCACGCGCATCATCGAACTGCTCGCGGCGGTGCGCTCGACGTAGACCACTTCGTCGTCGTGCCGTACCGACAGGTTGACGGTTTCGCCCAACTGCCGGTGAAGCCCCTGCATGTAGGGCAGCGCCTCCTGCCGCACGCTGATGCGCGATTTCACCAGATTGCCCAGTTCCAGCAGCCGGATGCCCAGGCGGTAGGTTCCCGGCTCGACCCGGTCGACCAGCCGATTGTCGACCATTACACCGAGGATGCGATGGGCGGTCGAAGGGTGCAGCTTGGTCTGGAGGGCGAGTTGCTTCAGGTTGACCGGGGCGCTGTGTCCGGCCAGCGTATCGAGCAGGTGCATCATGCGCTCGATAACCTGGATCGAGGATTTGGTTTCTTTTCCTGTCACAGTCGTGAGAGTTCGCATGGGGGGACCGGGGCTGATTTTATATGATGAAATTTGGGCGGACAACCGAACGGGGCCACAGGGTCGGGCCCTGGACCGGCTGCAAGGACACCGCCAGCGTCTTGTTTTCGCTAAACTACAGATCGGGGGACAGGACGATGCCCAGCACCCGAACCAGGGATGACCAGACGGCTTCGCTGCCTGCGCAGCGCATCGGCAACGACATGACGCCCTATGGATCTCCGCGGCCCAAAACGGAGCTTGCGCGATAGGTTCTAAATGACGCCTTCTTTTTTCAGTGCGGCCCTGTCAACCTGGCGCGCCATTCACGCACCGCTGCCGGGCACGGCGGGTGACGCCGAGCCGTTCGATGCCGTCGTCAAACTGAGTATCAAGGCGATGCCGGATGCCCGAACCGCCGATACGCTCGGCGCTGAGCGCGAAGGCACCGGGGTGGTGATCGACGAAAGCGGGCTGATCCTGACCATCGGTTATCTGATGCTCGAGGCGGGATCGATCCTGGTTGTCGCAGCCGACGGCCGCGTGTTCCCGGCAACCGTTGTCGGCTATGACCATGCGACGGGCTTCGGTGTGCTGCGCGCCGCGCCGGGTGTTGCGCGCAAACCGCTCGCGCTGGGGGATTCGTCGGCGGTGAGGGAACTCACGACCGTCCTGGTCGCCGCCCATCCCGCGGCCGGCGGGGGCTCCCACGCTTGCGTGGTGGCCCGCCGCCGCTTTACCGGCTGGTGGGAATACATGATCGAGGACGCCATCTTCACGGCGCCGCCACGCTCTGAGCACAGCGGGGCTGCGTTGCTCGACAGCGCGGGCCGGCTCGTTGGCATCGCCTCGCTGTGGGTGAGCGATGCGATCGATCTGGGCGTCGCGTTTCCGGGCAACATGTTCGTGCCGATCGATCTCCTGAAGCCGCTGCTGGACGATCTTCTCACCCGCGGGCGCCGACGCGGGGCGCCGCGCCCGTGGCTCGGCGTCTATTCCGAAGAGGTAGAAGGACATGTGGTCGTCACCCGCGTGCTGCCGGATGCGCCGGCCCACAAGGCGGGCGTGCGTCGCGGCGACGTGATCCTGGGCGTAGGCGGACAGTCGATCGGCGGCCAGAGCGAGTTTTACCGCAGCCTGTGGGCAAGCGGGGACGCAGGGGCGGATGTCATGCTCCACGTGTTGCGCGACCGGATCGTGCAGCGGCTGGTGGTACGCTCGGCGGATCGCATGGACTACCTGCGGCCGTGGCGGACCAGAAGCAGTGCAGAGTGAAGAATGCAGAGTGCAGAGCAAAGCGTAGGTTGGGTTAGGCCGTGAGGCCGTAACCCAACACGTCCGTGCTCCTCAGTCATCGCTCAACAACGGGAGATATCATCATGGCAGTGGGTTGGGAAACCATCCAGGTCGACGGTAAGGACATGCGCGTCTACGTCGGTGTGCCGGAGCGCGCCGGCCGGCATCCGGGTATCGTCATCGCACAGCACGGTCCCGGCGTGGATGCGCAGATCCAGGACGCGGTGCATCGCCTGCATCGCGAAGGCTACGTCGTTGCGGCGCCGGAACTTTTTCATCGCCAGCCGCCCGACGTGGATCCCGGCAAGCGCACGGGCCTGCTGCGCGATGATGAGATCATCGCGGACATCAACGCGACCGTCGCGCACCTCAAGCGCATGCCGATGACAGTTGCGCCGCTCGGCATCGCCGGCTTCTGCATGGGCGGGCGCGTGGTCTATCTCATGGCCTGCGTCAACCCGGAGTTCAAGGCGGCCGCCGTGTTCTACGGCGGGAACATTTTCAAGGCGCTGGGCGGGGGGCCGAGTCCGTTCGAGCGCAGCGCAGGCATCCGGTGCCCGATCATCGGTTTCTTCGGCGCCGAAGACACCAACCCCGCGCCGGATGACGTGAAAAAAATCGACACCGAACTGACGCGGCTCGGCAAGTGGCACGAGTTCCACACCTACAACAACGCCGGTCACGCGTTCCAGAATTTCTCCAGTGCAGAGCGCTACCGCGAGCGCGCGGCCCGCGCCTCGTGGACCGAGATGCTGGCCTTCTTCACCGAGTATCTGAAGCGCGGGACTGCGGCCTGAGCGCTCGCGCAGGTTGCTTCGTGCGGCGTGGTTTTGCCGTGTGTGCGCGCGCGGCAGGTGCACGACGCAGTCCGTCGAGGTAGAGATCGATCATGCGCCCGGCTTCGCGTTTGAGCGGCAGATAACCCGGGTCGAGTATCCAGTTCATGATGAGCCCGTCCACCAGAGCGTGCAATCCGACCGCGGCATGGCGCGGATTGACGTGGGGAGCGAGCATTCCCTTTTTCGCCGCATTGCGCAGTCCGCCTTCGATGTGGCTCAGGCATTTTTTCCGGCCCTCGATATGGCGGTCACGCACCAGCAACATCTCATCGACGTACTCGCACTTGTGGCAGCAGATCTCGAACACCCGCTTGCACTGCGGATCGCTGACGACGCGTTCCAGGACGTTGAGCGCGCAGGCGCGTACGTAGGCAAGAGGATCATCGAGACTCGCGTCCGCGGCGCGTGCCGCCATCTGCTCCATGGGCAGCACCACCCGGTTCATCATCGCGTCAAAGAGGTCCGCCTTGTTCTTGAAATGCCAGTAAATCGCGCCGCGCGTCACGCCCGCTGCTGCCGCGATGTCGGCAAGCGACGTGTGTGACACGCCATGCTCGCTGAATACCCGCTCGGCCGTATCGAGTATGCTGTTGCGCGTTTCCAGCGCCTCGTCCCGGGTGCGTCTTACCACTTCGTGAAACTCCTTTTCGCCGCGATGGCGGTTTTTTTCAACCGCTACTTTACATACATTCATGGTTGTATGTAAACTACTTTCAACGCTGCATGCGGCCGTGGTACTTCAGGGCCATTCACACCGCGGCGCGATTCGATGCGAGAAGGAATATCATGCCTGAAACCCCGTCGAAGTCCCGTTTTCTCCCGCGATTCCTCATTGTCCCTGCGCTCGCGCTGCTCGCGGCGGGGTGCAAGCCTGCCGCTGCGCCCGGCGGCCCGGGCGGCTTTCCGCCGCCCGTGGTGACGGTCGCAGCCGTCGAACCGAAGGACCTTGCGGTCAACTACGAGTATCCGGCGCAGACCGCGGGCTACCGCGAAGTCGAAGTGCGCGCGCGCGTGACCGGCATACTCGAGCGCCGCAACTACCAGGAAGGCGCCCTGGTGAAGCAGGGGCAGTCGCTTTTCACGATCGACCCCGCACCGTTCCGGGTCGCGCTCGCCCGCGCCGAAGCGGACATCGCGGTGGCCGATGCGCGGCTCTCTCAAGCCCGGCGCGAGGTCGCGCGGCTTCGACCCGTGATCGAGGCACGCGCCATCAGCCAGAAGGAGTTCGATGATGCCGTGTCGGCCGAGCAGGTGGCGGACGCGGAGGTGAAAAGCGCGCGCGCCCGCGTCAACGAGGCGAAGCTCAACCTCGAGTACACGCGGGTCGAGGCGCCGATCACGGGGGCCACCAGCCGCTCCGTGGTTTCGGAAGGCACGCTCGTGTCCGGGCCGAGCGTCCTGCTCACCACCGTGACCCAGACCGATCCGATCTACGTGATCTTCGGCATTCCCGACCGCGAATACCTGGCGCTGCGCCGCGACGTGGAAGCGGGGCGGTTGAAGCTCCCGCAGCATGGCCGTTTCCAGGCGAGCCTGAAACGCTCCGATGGCAAGCCCTATGGCAGGAGCGGAGCGGTCAACTTCACCGACGTGCGCGTGAACGCGCAAACCGGCACCATCGAAGCGCGCGCCGAGTTTGCCAATCCCGACGGCGCGTTGCGCGCGGGGGAATTCGTGCGCGTCGTCCTGCAAGGTGCGGTGCGCCCCGGCGCGATCGTGGTGCCGCAGCGCGCCGTGCTCGAAGGACCCAAGGGAAAGTTCGTTTATGTCGCCGATGCCGAAAGCAAAGCCGAGGCGCGCCCGGTCGAAGTCGGGGACTGGGCCGGCGCGGGCTGGATCGTCAACGCCGGGCTCAAGCCAGGCGAGCGCATCATCGTCGACGGCGTGCTGAAATTGGGACCCGGCGCGCCGGTGAAAATCGCCGAGGGCAAGGCGGAACAGCCGGCGGGAGCGCAGCCGGCCCAGCCGTCCGCCGCCGCGAGCGGTGCGGTAACGGATGCCGCGAAAGGAAAGAAGTGATGGCGACGCACACCACCCCGCCGACCGCGTCGGCACCCCTCCTCGGAAAGAAGGGGAGGTAAAAGATGATCTCGCGCTTTTTCATCGATCGGCCGATCTTCGCGGCCGTGCTCTCGATTTTCATCGTCATCGCCGGGCTTGCCGCCATGCGGGTGCTGCCGATCGCGCAGTATCCGGAAATCGCCCCTCCCGTTGTCACGGTGCGTGCCGTCTATCCCGGCGCCTCCGCCCAGGTCCTCGAGCAAACGGTCGCCGCACCGCTGGAGAACCAGATCAACGGCGTCGAGAACATGCTCTACATGAGCTCGACCTCGGCTGCCAACGGTGCCGTCGAGATCCAGGTCACCTTCGAGATCGGCGCCGACGTCGACACCGCTGCGCTCAACGTCAACAACCGTGTCAAGCAGGCGGAACCGCGCTTGCCGCAGGAAGTGCGCCGGCAGGGTGTGACGGTCGAGAAGGGTTCCTCGTCGTTTTTGCAAGTGATCGCGTTTTATTCGCCTGACGGCAGTCGCGACGATCTCTTCATCTCGAATTACGTGACGCTGAACGTACTCGACCGGTTGAAGCGCATCCGGGGCACGACCAATGTGCAGATTTTCGGCGCGAAGGATTACGCGATGCGGATCTGGGTGCGCCCGGACCGGCTCGCGCAGTTGAAGCTCACCACCGCCGACGTCGCGCGAGCGATCAACGAACAGAACGCGCAGTTCGCCGCCGGAAGGATCGGCCAGTCTCCGACCGGAGGCGCGCAGGAACTCGTCTACACCATCACCACGAAGGGACGGTTCTCCGAACCCGAGGAGTTCGAGAACATCGTGGTGCGGGCGAACGGCGACGGCTCGGTCCTGCGCTTGAAGGACGTGGCGCGCGTCGAGCTGGGTTCCAAGGACTACGAGTTCATCGGCCGCGTGAATGGCCAGTCGGCCACCCTCGTCGGCATTTTCCTGCAGCCCGGCGCGAACGCGCTCGCCACCGCCGAGCGGGTCAAGGCGGAAGTGGACCAGGTCGCGCGCGGTTTTCCGCAGGGTCTCAGCCATTCGGTCGTATACGACACCACCCAGTTCGTAAAGGTCTCGATCCGCGAGGTCGTGATCACGCTCGCCGAGGCGATGCTGCTCGTATTCCTCGTCGTGTATCTGTTCCTGCAGAACTGGCGCGCCACGCTGATTCCGTTCGCGGCGGTACCGGTGTCGCTGATCGGCACCTTCGCGGGTCTGGTGATGCTCGGCTACTCGATCAACACGCTCACGCTCTTCGGCATGGTGCTCGCCATCGGCATCGTCGTGGACGATGCGATCGTCGTGCTGGAAAACGTCGAGCGCATCATGCACGAGGAGCACTTGCTCGCGCGCGAAGCCGCGATCAAGGCAATGAGGGAGGTCACCAGCCCCATTATCGCCATCGTGCTCACGCTGTGCGCGGTATTCGTGCCGATCGCGTTCCTGGGCGGCCTCACGGGCGAACTCTACCGCCAGTTCGCGGTGACCATTTCGATCGCGGTGGTGATCTCGGGCGTGGTTGCGCTCACGCTCACCCCCAGCCTGTGCGTGCTGATCCTGAAGCGCGAGCACCGGCAGCCCGGCCGCCTCTTCCGCTGGTTCAACGACTGGTTCCACCGCATGACCGGCCGCTACGTCGATGGCGTGACGTGGATGATGCGCCGCGGCGCCATCGCCGCGGTGCTCTTCGCCGGCATGGTGGCGCTCACCGTCGGGCTGTGGCGCATCACGCCCGGTTCGCTCGTGCCGGACGAGGACCAGGGCTACTACATCGCCGCCGTGTTCCTGCCCGACGGGGCCACGCTCGAGCGCACCGACAAGGTGGTGAGCGAGGTCGTCAATATCATCAAATCGAACCCCGCGAACGAAAACGCGGTCGCGTTCACCGGGTTCGACTTCCTCGGCGGCGCCTTCCGCAACAGCGCCGCGACCATCTTCGTGACGCAGAAGCACTGGGACGAGCGCGCGGTCTCGACGCCACAGTTGGTCGGCGAGTTCTTCATGAAAACCGCGCACATCAAGGAAGCGCTGGTGCTCGCCTTCGGTCCGCCGCCGATTTTCGGACTGGGCAACGCCGGCGGCTTCGAGTTCTACGTGCAGAATCGCGGCGAGGGCGGTTCCGCGCGTCTCTACGAAGTGACGCAGCAATTGCTCGGCGCGGTGGCGAAGGACGAGATGTTCGGGCAGGTGAACACGCTGTGGCGGGCCAACGTGCCGCAGCTCCACGTCGCGACCGACCGCGAAAGGGCGAAGGCGGTGGGCGTGCCGGTCGACGAGCTCTACAATACGCTCGCCGCAACGCTCGGCACCTTCTACGTCAATGATTTCAACAAGCATGGCCGCACCTGGCAGGTGCTGATGTCGGCGGAGCCCGCGTATCGCAAGCGTCCCGGCGATGTGGGCGCTGTCTACGTGCGCTCCGAGCAAGGTCGCATGGTGCCGGTGTCGTCGCTTGCGAACGTGCAATACTCCTCGGGCCCCGAAACGCTCGACCGCTTCAACAATCTGCCGGCGGTGAAGATATTCGGTGCGACGAAACCGGGATACAGCTCCGGCCAGGCGATCGCGCGCATGGAGAAAATCGCGCGCGCGACGCTGCCGGCGGAGTTCGCTTTCGACTGGGGCGGCGCCTCGTTCCAGGAAAAACGATCGGGCGGCACCTCGATACTGGCGCTGGGACTGGCTGCGCTCATGGTGTTCCTGATTCTCGCCGCCCAGTACGACCGCTGGTCGCTGCCGCTCGCGGTGATGCTGGCGCTGCCCTTCGGCACCTTCGGCGCGCTGGCGGCGGTGTGGCTACGCGGATTCACCAACGACGTCTATTTCCAGATCGGTCTGGTGACGCTGCTGGGGCTTGCCGCAAAGAACGCCATCCTGATTGTCGAGTACGCCGTGCTCAAGAAAAACGAGGGCTTCTCCACATCCGCCGCGGCGATCGAGGCGGCGCGGCTGCGGTTCCGGCCGATCCTGATGACTTCGCTCGCCTTCATCCTCGGGGTGACGCCGCTCGCGATCTCCACCGGGGCCGGCGCCGGTGCGCGTCATTCCGCCGGCACCGGCGTCATGGGCGGCATGCTGGCCGCGACGTTCCTCGCGATCTTCTTCATCCCCTGGTTCTACAAGCTGATCGTGGAACGCAGGCTGACCGATCCGCGCTCGACCGCCGAGATCGAAGAGGAAGTGAAGCATCATCGGGAAGCCGCATTGCGCGCGGCGCGTACCGCTCACCATCACCCGCTGCAGAAGGGAGGCGGCGATGCATAACCGCCGTCATTCCCGTGGAGACGGAGTGGGATGTCATTCCCGTGGAGCCTGCCCTCGAGTGCTCTTATCGGGGGACGGGAATCCATCAGCCGGTTCGGACAAGGTGATGAAGTTCGCCAGACCGATTTACATTTCCGTGGTGTCAGCGGCGCTTCTTGCCGGTTGCGCGGTGAGCCCGGGTTATGAGCGCCCCGCGGTCGATCTGCCCGCGGCATGGCGCGACGTGGCGGCGCAGGGAAAAGCCGCGCCGGCGGAACGCTGGTGGACGTTCTACGCC
>JACQOK010000254.1 GCA_016202565.1 Betaproteobacteria bacterium
AGCTTGGAGGCTTGGGCGCACAGGCACGCTTCGATGTCGCGCAAGCTCTCGCGGTAAGTCAACTGCGCAAAGGCCATCGACAGGTACTGATCGAGGCAGGAGAAGCGCTTGACTTTGTGCTCGCCTCGATAGCGCGCCACGCAGCGCCGAAACGTGGTCAATGGAAGATGCTGCATGAGCTGCGCGAACACGAGTTTGCCTGGGTTCATCGAACGACTCCGCGACAAAAAATGCCGCAGGATCGCAGAACCGCACACCGCAATTCAAATCGAGACCAGGCGAGAACGTGTGTTTCTGACGCATGCTCAATGAGTTAAAGATGGCAAATCGTTCAAACGTTGGGACACTACTGAATTCACTGCAATGCTCAAAAAGTATGGTAGCCCGGAAGGAGCGCAGCGGATTCCGGAGAAACGGTTTTTTTGGGGGCCTTCGTTCCCGCCTCTAACCTCCCGGATTTCATTTCACTCCATCCGGGCTACGTCCGCTCACCGCTTGCCGAAGCAGTCATGCTGATCAAATTCAACCTCAACGGTGACCCGGTCGAAGTCGGTTTGAAGACCGGCGACCGGCTGCTCATCGACGTGCTGCGCGAAGACCTCAAGCTGACCGGAACGAAACACGGCTGCGGCATCGGCGCCTGCGGCACCTGTACCGTGATCATGGACGGCGTCCCGGTCGCTTCCTGCCTTCAACTTGCCGCGCTCTGCGATGGGGCGGACATCCGCACGGTCGAGGGGCTGGCCAACGCATCCGCGCTCCATGCCGTGCAGCAGGCTTTCGTGAACAAGTCCGCGCTTCAATGCGGGATCTGCATTCCCGGCCACGTGATGGCGGCTTGTGCGCTGCTCGAAAAAAACCCGCAACCGAGCGAGGAAGAAATCCGCGCCAGCATCGACAGCGTCTACTGCCGCTGCACCGGGTACGTCCGCATCGTCGAAGCCTACAAGGAAGCGATCGCGCTCGCGCGCAAGGCGGGGCAATCATGAACCAGCGCGATCCCCGCTTGCGCCCCGGCAGTCTCCTCGTGGTCGGCAAGGACGTGCCACGCACCGACGCCGTTCCCAAAGTAACCGGCGCCGCGCAGTATGTGGCCGACCTGCACGTTCCCGGCATGCTGCATGCGGCGGTGCTGCGCAGCCCTCATCCCCACGCCCGGATCATCGCTATCGACGTAAGTGCGGCGGCATCCACGCCCGGCGTGAAAGTCGTGGCGACCGGCGCCGATACCGCGAAGCGCAAATGGGGCGCGTTCCGTCCCGATCTCTATCCGCTGGCGATCGACAAGGTGCGTTATGTCGGCGACGAAGTGGCGGCGGTCGCGGCGGTGGACGCGGCCACGGCGCGCGCGGCGGTTGACCGCATCGTCGTCGAGTACGAAGTTCTGCCTGCCGTGCTTTCGCTCGATGCAGCCCTCGCCCCCGGTGCGCCGCTCGTGCACGAGGACGCGCCCGGCAACGTCGCGCATCAATTCAATTTCGAACGCGGCGACGTCGATGCGGGATTCAAGGCATCCGACGTGGTCGTCGAGGGCACCTGGGAAAGCGCCCGCCAGTGGCACACGGCGCTCGAAACGATCGGCTGCGTGGCAAGCTGGAGTGAGGGCCGCTACACGATGTGGTGCAACACGCAGACACCGTTCCTGGCGCGTGGCCGCTATGCGACGGCGCTCGGCGTGCCGGAAAGTCAGGTACGCGTGATCCAGACCGAAGTCGGCGGCGGTTTCGGCGGCAAGTCCGGCGATGACAACGCCTCGGTGATCTGCGCCATTCTCGCACGCAAGTGCGGCCGGCCGGTGAAACTCATTCACACCCGCGAGGAAGAGTTTCTGGCAAGCCACCCGCGCATGCCGATGCGCTTCTGGGTGCGGCTTGGGTTTTCGCGCGACGGCCGCGTGCGCGCGAAGGAAATCAAGATGCTCGCCGACAACGGCGCCTATACCGGACAATCGCAGGCCATCCACGGCGCGGCGACGGTGCGCCAAGACGCGCTCTACACGTATCCCGCCGTGCGCGCCGATTCGACGCTCGTCTACAC
>JACQOK010000269.1 GCA_016202565.1 Betaproteobacteria bacterium
GCGTTGTGCAGCACGTGGCGGAACAGCACGCGCAGTTCCGATAACCCCTTGGCCCCCGCGGTCCGCACGTAGTCCATGTTGATCTCCTCGAGGACCATGGTGCGATACCAGCGGGCGTTCGAGCCGACCCCGCTGATGACGCCGATCAGCACCGGCAGCATCAGGAACTTGATCGAATCGACGCCGCCGTCGTAGCCGGAGATCGGCACCAGGTTCCACAGCTTGCCGATCAAATACTGCCCTCCGATGATGTAGAAGAGCCCCGATATCGACATCATCGTGACGCACAGCACCACGCCCCAGAAATCGACGTAGGTCGCACGGAAGAACGCCATCAGCAAAGCAAACGTGATGTAGGCGGCAAGCCCGACCAGAAACACCGGCAGCGCGATGGCGAGGCTCGGCCACATGCGCGTCTTGATGTCGTAGCCGATGTCGCGCCCCTGGTCCGAGCGGCCGAAGTCGAAGGCGAACAGCCTGACGGATTTCTCGAAAAAGATGGTGTCCGTCAGTTTTTCCTTGCACGTCGTCACCGCGGAAAAGAGCTGCGCTTCGCATTTTGCGCCGGTATTGATAAGCAGCGGCTTGTCGTAGCCGCGCTCCTGCTTCCACCGGGTGATGGCCTCGGGCGTGACGCGCTTGACACCGAGGTGCACGCGTGCCATGTCATCGGGTGAATTGACGACGAAAAACAGCGCGAAGGTGATGACGTTGACGCCGATCAGGATCGGAATCGCATAGAGGACGCGCCGGATGATGTAGGAAATCACCGCTCAGGCCTTGCCCGGTGCCGCCGTGGCGCGCTCGCGGCGGCGGAAGGTGACGATTGCCGGCACGACGCTGGCGAGCAGCGCGAACAGAATCAGGACGGCCGGCCAGATCACCGGCTGGTTCCACACGCGGCGCAGGTCTTCCCTGAGCTGCGGATCGAGACGCTGGTACTTGAGCCCGTTATTGGCCATCTGGTTGGGCTTGCGGTTGTAAATCCAGGCGTGATGCAGCGTGTAGTCCTTGGGAAAATAGCTCCATACCCACGGCGCGTCGTGCCGGGCGATCTCGACCATGCGGTCGATGATCGCCTGGCGTTCCGGCCCGTTGTACATGTTCTTCATCCGCTCGAACAGCCGGTCGAACTCGGGATTGGCGTAGTTCGACGCATTTTCGCCCGCGGTCTTCACCTTGCTCTGCGCTCCGTGCAGCAGGAACAGGAAATTCTCCGGATCGGGGTAATCCGCGTTCCATCCGAGGAAATAGAGCTGGACATTGCCCTTGCGCAGTTTGTCCTGGAAGCGGTTGTAGTCGGTCGAGCGGACTACGAGCTGCACGCCCAGGTTCTCGAACTGCTTGGTGTACCAGTCAAGCCGGGATTTGCTGCCCACGCCAGTGACGGTCGTGTCGAGATTGACGAGAAGCGGCTCGCCGGTCTTGGCGTCGCGCCCATTGGGATAGCCCGCCTCGGCAAGCAGTTTCCGAGCGTACTCGATCGGTTTGCGGCGCGGCGCACCGTCGCCCCAGTCATACACATACGGATTGATGCCTTCCCGGCCCTCGCGGTAGCCGAAGATGCCAGGCGGGATCGGTCCCTGCGCGGGAATGCCGCGGCCGTTCTGAAAAATGGAAATCAATTCTTCCTGGTCAATAGCGATGGAAATCGCCTGGCGGAGCTTCCGCGCCCGCTCGGTATAGCCGCCCACCACCGAGTCGATCATGTTGAAGCCGAGATAAAACACGCTGGTGGCGACCGAGGTCTGCAGTCGGATACCGCGCTCCGTCATCTCCTCGGACACCGTGACGTCGCCCTGTCCCGTGAACTGGACCGCCTGATCGAAGGTGTCGGAGCTGATGCTCGAGGTGTCGTAATAGCCCTGATGGAACTTGTTCCAGTACGGGATCTGCTCCTTCTCGAGACTGAATACGACCTTGTCGATGAACGGCAATGCCTTGCCGGCGTCCTGCAACAGGCCGGCTTCGGCATCGCCGGGAGCGCCCTCGTGCGGGTAGACCTCATTCTTGTAGTTGGGATTGCGCTCGAGCACCATCTGGCGATTCGGGTTATTGACCGTCAGCATGTACGGGCCGGTGCCGATCGGAAACCAGTCGAGTGTGATATTTTTTTCGTCCATCCCGGGCTGGGCATAGAAGCGATCGGCTTCCGGCGGGATGGGCGCAAAGAACGGCATCGCGAGCCAGTACACGAACTGCGGATATTTGCCGCGCACCTTGATGCGGTACGTGTAGCGGTCGAGCGCCTGCGCGCCTTCGAGTTCGAACCGGGCGAGGTCGAGAAATCCGCCCGGCGGGAGCGCCCTGTCGGCTTTGGCAAGCGTTGCGGTCAATTCCTTGAGCCCCACGATGTACTCGCTCATCAGCCCGAGAATGGGCGAGTGCAGTCGAGGATGTGCCAGCCGCTTGATCTGGTGCACATAGTCTGCAGCGACGAGTTCGCGCGTGCCCCGCCGCGTGAAATCGCCGAGCGCATGGATGCCGTCGAGGTCGCTCACTTCGAGATGGTGATAGAGGAACGCGCCCTTGTCGTCCGTGGCGAGCGCGGGATGCGGCTGATAGAGAATGCCGGGGCGGATGTGAATCGTGTATTCGCTGACGGCAACGTCCCTGGCCTCCGCGGTGTCAGGCAGGCGCCGACCGTTGGCGTCCAGCAGGGCCGGACGCGGCACCTCGGTCGCGCTGAACGGAATCAGCTCGTACGGGCGCTTGAAGTAATGATATTGGAGCGGCGGCTGATAGATCTGCGCGATGAACGTGTACTCGTTCTCGCTATACGACTGAACCGGGTCGAGGTGCTTGGGGCGTTCGGTAAACGCCGAATAAAGGATGTTGGCGCCAGCCTGTGACGCCGGATAAGGATTGTTCCAGGATGAGCCGTCGCAGCCCCCGAGCAGCGCAAGGCACAGCGGCAGGCAGATCCGTAACGGGCGCATCATCGCCCGCAAAGTGTAGCGTAAATCGGATGGAAAAGCGTGCCCTCACGAGTCACGGATGACCCTTCTGGTTATAATGCGGGCTGGGCGGCGCACGCACGGCGCAAGAAGATCAAGGACCCCCTATGGCTTTTCTGCAGGACAAGAAAATCCTCGTCACCGGACTGCTCTCCAGTCGCTCGATCGCCTACGGCATCGCCAGGGCGTTGAGCCGCGAGGGCGCCACCCTCGCTTTCACCTACCAGAACGAAGACCTGCGCGACCGCGTGACCGAGCTTTCCCGGCAGTTCGGCGCCGTACCCGTGCTGCGCTGTGACGTCGCCAATGATGCGGAGATCGATGCGCTGTTCGAGGCGCTTGGGAAAGAGTGGGACGCGCTCGACGGCATCGTGCATTCCATTGCCTTCGCGCCGCGCGAAACGCTCAAAGGGGAGTTTCTCGACGGCCTTACGCGCGAATCATTCCGCATCGCGCACGACGTGAGTGCGTACAGCTTTGCGGCGCTCGCCAAGGCCGGCCTGCCGATGATGGAGGGAAGGCGCGCCGCGCTGCTGACGCTTACTTATCTCGGCGCGGCACGCTCGGTTCCGCACTACAACGTGATGGGGCTTGCCAAGGCGAGCCTGGAGGCGTGCGTGCGCTACCTCGCCCGCAACCTGGGGCCCAACGGCATCCGCGTCAACGGCATCTCTGCCGGGCCCATCCGGACGCTCGCCGCCGCCGGTATCGGCGATTTCGGAAAGATATTCAAGTTCGTCGAGGAGAATGCGCCGCTCAGACGCAACGTCACCATCGACGACGTCGGCAATGCCGCCGCGTTCCTGTTGAGCGATCTTGCCGCCGGCATCACCGGCGAGATCACTTACGTGGACTGCGGATTCAACACCACTGTGGGAGGAATGGGTTGAAAGGATGAGGGATGAAGGGTTAGGGATGGGGATGAGGACTGAATTAACGGAACGTTCTTGCAAGATGAAGGCAATTCATCCTTCCGCCTTCATCCTTACTTCTTGTCGAGCAGTTCCTTGCCGATCGTCACACCGCCTTTCTGCTTGAGGCTGGCGATATACGCAAGCATTTCCTCCTGACCCAGCAGCTGGCGCAGCGCTTCCGCGACCTGCTTGCGGCGCTCGGGCTCGACTTTTTCCGGTTCGACGACGCGTGAAACGCGGATCAGGGTATAGCCCCCGCTCGGATTATCGAGACCGGTATAGGCGGGCAGCTTGCCGGTATCGGCCCGAAACGCCTGTTTCAGCACCACCTCGCTGAATCCCTTGGCATCCGCACGACCCACGAGTTGTGCTGCGCCCCATGCCACCTGTGCGTCCTTGCCCTGCTTGAGTTTCTCGAGCCGTTCACGACCGTCCTGGGCCGCGAGCTGGGCGGCGCGCTGCAACGTGAGTTTCTTCACGACCGCCTCGCGCACCTCATCGAACGGCTGCATGGTGGACGGTTTGTGTTCCAGCAGGCGCACCGTAACCAGCACGCCGGGCGCCACTTCTACCACCTGGCTATTGCGCCTGTTCTTGAGCACATCTTCGGAGAATACCGCCTGGAGCAGCTTGGGGTTGTTCAGCAGCTGATCCGCCGCATGCTCGCGCGTCATCCAGCCGCTTTGCCGCGCAGCCGTTTTCGCGATTTCCGCGGCAGGCTTGAGGCTCTCCGACTGCTCGAACGCAACGTTGTTGAAGTGTTCCGCGACCTCGGCGAATTTTCTGCCGGCGCGCTGCCGCTTCAACTCGCTCTCGATCTGACTGCGCGCCTCCTCGAAGCCGCGGCCCTGGCCGCCTTTGATGCCCGCCAGTCGAATAATGTGAAAGCCGTACTGGGTTTCAACGGGAGCCGAGATTTCACCTGCCTTCATCCCGAATGCGGCGTCCTCGAACGGCTTGGGCATGGTGCCGCGACCGAAATAACCAAGATCGCCGCCATTGGCCGCCGATCCCGGATCCTGCGAATATTGTTTCGCAAGTTCGCCGAAACGATCCGGTTTCTGTTTCAGCTGCCGGTAGAGTTCTTCCGCTCTGGCGCGCGCTTTCTGTTTCTCCTCGGCGCTCGCGGCGGACTCGACCGCGATCAGGATATGGCTCGCCTGCCGTTCCTGCTTCGTCTCGAACTGCCCGCGGTGCTCGTCGTAGTACTTCCTGACTTCCGCGGGATCGATCGCGATCTGCGACGTCAGTGAATCCAGGGTCAGCGTCACATACTCGACGCGCACTTGCTCCGGAACCCGGAATTCGCCCGGGTTGCTCTCGTAGTATTTCTTCGCGGCGTCGGTGTCGAGCTTGACCTGTGCGGTGAACTTGTCGGGCGCGATGGTGAACGCGCTCACCTCACGTTGCTGCTCGGAAATGCGCGCCAGAAGGTCGATCACGGTACGCGGCGCGAAACTGGTTTCTCCGAACGCGTCGTCCATGTGCTGCAGCATGAGATCGTCGCGGAGTCTGGCGCGAAACGTCGATGCCTTCATGCCTTGCGACTTCATAAATTGCTCGGCAACCTGTTCTGAGAACTTCCCGTCACGTTGAAAAACAGGCAGTTCAGCGATTACCTTGTCCAGCTGCTGGTCGCTGATCGTCATCCCGCTGCGATACGCGCGGTTCAGCAGCAGTTGCTTCCGGATCAAGGACTCCAGCACGTCAAACCGCAGTTCAGCGCTGTCGAGCAACTCGGGGCTTGCGCGCCCCCCCGTCAGGCGCTGGATCGCTTCCTGCCGGTCGCGCAGCGCCCGGTTGAACTCCTGCTGGGAAATACGCTGACCGCCGACCGTCGCCACTTCCACCGATACTTCGCTTGTGCGGAAATAGGAATCGACCCCGAAAAACAGGAACGGGAGGATGATGATCGCCAGAACGATCTGGATCAGCCGCTTGTTGCCGTGAATGAGATCGAACATGTACAGGTCAGCGGTAAGCAGTAAGCGGTGAGCAGTATCGCATGGATCGGTTATCCCCTTGCCGTTCTTCGCTGAGCGCCTGCTAAAGAAAAAGGCGAACCGTGTTCGCCTTTCTCGAATAGGTGGCGGAGTGGACGGGACTCGAACCCGCGACCCCCGGCGTGACAGGCCGGTATTCTAACCAACTGAACTACCACTCCTAATAGCAGCGCAGGACGATGAATGATGAGCAAAATCCCGCCCCCGCTCTGCACTCATCACTCTGCACTCATCATTAAAACATCTGGTGGGTGCTGAGAGGGTCGAACTCCCGACATTCGCCTTGTAAGGGCGACGCTCTACCACTGAGCTAAGCACCCGGCGGCAGTCGGCCATCGACCGCATCGCTTAAGCGTTTTGGGGTAGATGCGCCGCGCGCATCTACCCCAAGAATGGACTGCCGGACTGCGAGTGTGGGGACTAGTTTACCGCATCTTTCAAGGCCTTGCCAGCGCTGAATTTGGGCACCTTGGCGGCCTTGATCTTGATCTCGGCGCCCGTGCGGGGATTGCGGCCGTTACGCGCCGCGCGTTTCCCCACCCTGAACGTGCCGAATCCCACCAAGGTAACCGACTGCCCTTTCCTCAGTGCGCCCTTGATCGTGCTCAATGTCCCGTCGATCGCCCTCTCCGCTCCCGATTTCGACAATCCGGCGGATTTGGCAACGGCTTCAATCAGTTCAGATTTGTTCACGTGTATGTCCTTTCGTTGTTGATGCGATGAACACAAACACGGCCTGTTCGACACAACTCTCAGCCGCCACGCCGCAAAAAAAAAGGGATTTGTTATTGGATGAAAGCACAGCCTCACGACTGTGTGACGCCAACCTCGTGAATCACTTTATAGCAAGCGCAAAAAGCGAATGTCAAGCAACGGAGCCAGTGTCGGTGCCGGCGAAGCGCGACGGGTAAATCGTGAGATGCCGCTGGTTTCATTGTTCGACGAAATGACCGGCTATTCATCATTCGAATCGCAATCCAGATGTGCCGTTACGCGGTAACAACCCGAATCCAGCATTACCGCCTGGAAAATCGTGCCCAATAAAAATGCCGCCCTGCAGGTTCATCGCCTGCACGGCGGCACGGCTCATGCTGCGCGGGACCCGCCCCGCGAAACGGTCAGTGCTTGATGGCTGCGGGCGCTGGCGTCTCGGTGACCGGCAAGGGTGGTGCATCCCGCTGTTCCGGCAACGGCTCGGGTTTGCGTTCGAGCGCCATCTCGAGCACGCTGTCGATCCACTTCACCGGATGAATATCGAGACGATTCTTGACGTTATCCGGAATTTCCGCGAGATCCTTGACGTTTTCCTCGGGGATCAACACGGTCTTGATGCCGCCGCGGTGGGCAGCCAACAACTTCTCCTTCAGCCCCCCGATCGGCAACACCTCGCCCCGCAACGTGATCTCGCCCGTCATCGCGACGTCGGCTTTCACCGGTATGCCGCTCAACGCCGAGACCATGGCGGTGCAGATGCCGATGCCCGCACTCGGACCGTCCTTCGGGGTCGCCCCTTCCGGCAGGTGGATGTGAATGTCGTGCTTCTGGTAGAAGTCCGGCTGGATGCCCAGACGCTGCGAGCGGCTGCGCACCACGGAGAGCGCCGCCTGCACCGATTCCTGCATTACTTCGCCCAGCTTGCCGGTGGTGGTCATCTTGCCCTTCCCGGCCATGATCGCCGCTTCGATCGTCAGGAGTTCCCCGCCGACCTCGGTCCACGCGAGTCCGTTGACCTGGCCGACCTGGTTCTTCTTCTCGGCCATGCCGTAGGTGTAGCGCC
>JACQOK010000246.1 GCA_016202565.1 Betaproteobacteria bacterium
GAATGACAGCTCTGCATTCAAGATCGTGGCGCGGGAGGATTTTTCCGACGTCACCTACCTGCTGGAGATCCAGCACCCGCTGATGGCCAGGGCCGCGCGCCCGGGGCAGTTCGTGATCGTCATGTCGCACGAGCATGGCGAGCGCATTCCCCTCACCATCGCCGACTTCGACCGCCAAAAAGGCACCATCACGCTGGTCGTGCAGGCGGTCGGGAAGACCACCTGCGAGATGCAGCAGACGTGCCGGGTGGGCACCACGCTTTACGGCGTGGCCGGCCCGATGGGCGTCCCCAGTCATGCCAGCACCGCACGGAAGATCGTCTGTGTCGGCGGGGGGCTCGGCGTCGCCCCGATCTTTCCCCAGGCGCGCGCCTTCAAGGAAGGCGGCGCGTACGTGATCGGGATCGTCGGTTTCCGCACCAGGGATCTCGTGTTCTGGGAAGATAAATTCCGGGGCTGCTGCGATGAATTCATCGTGTGCACGGACGACGGTTCGGCGGGGATCAAGGGATTGATCACGGACGGGATCAAGCTTGCCATCCAGACACATCCCGACATCGGCGAGCTGGTCGCCATTGGACCACCCGTGATGATGAAAGCGTGCGCCGAAGTGACGCGGCCACACAAGATCAAGACCGTCGTGAGCCTCAACCCGATCATGGTCGACGGCACCGGAATGTGCGGCGGCTGCCGCGTCAAGATCGGCGGCCAGGTCAAGTTTGCGTGCGTGGACGGGCCGGACTTCGATGGCCACCAGGTCGACTTCGACGACCTCATGTCCCGGCTGCGGCGTTTCAAGCATGAAGAGAAGGCGGCGCTGGAGCGTTGGTCGGCAAGCTGTCGCATGAAAGACGAACTCGGTGCGGCGTCGCTGACCCCGCGGCCCCTTTCCCAGAACCCGCCTGACTCGTCGAATCCCGCTCCCGAACCGCCCGGCGAATCGGATAAATCGCTCGTGCTGCCTGATCCCTTCGAAGAAGTGGAAGGCGGCTAAGCTGAATCACGGTGAACTCGCATCGTGAGATTTTCGAAATGATCCATCGGGCATGACCCAATGATGGTGTGAGAGGTACGAGATGGCGGCAAAGAAAAAGACGATACGGACCATTCCCCAGGAACGGGCCCCGGTCCGCGAGCAGGATCCGCACAGTCGCGTCGCGAACTTCGCCGAGGTTGCGTGCGGTTTTCGCGTCGAGGACGCGTTGTACGAGGCGGAGCGCTGCCTGCTGTGTCCCGATCCGGCGTGTGTCGAGGGCTGCCCCGTTAGCATCGACATTCCGGGATTCATCCGGAAGGTGAGCGCGCAGGACTTCCGCGCCGCGTATGACGTGATCACTGCGACCAATCTCCTGCCCGCGATCTGCGGCCGGGTCTGCCCGCAGGAGAGCCAGTGCGAAGGGGTGTGTCCGGTCGGTGAGACGCTGGAGCCGGTTGCGATCGGCCGGCTCGAGCGCTGGGTCGGCGACCGCGCCATCGCCGAGCGCTGGACCAGCATCCCCTACATCGAAGCGAACGCCTACAGGATCGGCATCGTCGGCTCCGGACCGGCCGGCATGGCGTGTGCGGCCGATATGGCGAAGGCGGGATGCGCGGTCACGGTCTACGAGGCCTTCCACCAACCGGGCGGAGTCCTGCGTTACGGCATTCCCGATTTCCGTCTCCCGAATGCCGTGATCGACGCCGAGATCGACAACCTGCGCAAGCTCGGGGTGCAGTTCGAATGCAATACCCTGGTGGGGCGACTCTTCACGATCGAGCAGATGCGGGATGAGATGGGCTATGACGCTGTCTTCATCGGGACCGGCGCCGGCTCTCCGTCGTTGCTGGGAATTCCGGGTGACGCGCTGAACGGCGTGCTGTCGGCGAACGAACTCCTGACCCGCTGCAATCTGATGGTTGCCCGCAAGTTTCCCGACTACGACACGCCGGTGCCGATCGGCCGGCAGGTCGCGGTGATCGGCTCGGGCAACACGGCGATGGACGCGATGCGGGTCTGTCTGCGGATCGGCGCGGAAAAGGTGCACTGCATCTACCGCCGGACCAAGGCGGAGAGCCCGGCGCGCGCCGAGGAAATCCACCATGCCGAGCAGGAGGGGATCGAGTTTCACTGGCTCACCAACCCGGTCGAAATCCTCGACGATGGAAAGGGAAACGTCCGCGGCATGCGCTGCATCCGCATGGCGCTCGGCGAACCGGACGACACGGGCCGGCGCCGCCCGGTTCCGGTGGCGGGAAGCGAGTTCGAGTTCGCGTGCGACATGGTCGTCTTCGCGATTGGCACCAACGCGAATCCGATCATCGGCCAGACCTCGAAGCTGAAGCTCAATAAGCGCGGCTACATCGACGTGGACGCGAATCTCGCGGCCTCGATGGCAGGGGTCTTCGCGGGCGGCGATATCGTGACGGGCGCCGCCACGGTGATCGAGGCGATGGGCGCGGGCCGCCGCGCCGCGCGCAGCATGAAGTCCTATCTCGGCATCCGCGATAGCGCCGTTGTCTATCTTCCCGAGCGCACCGGCAGTGCGGGGAAACTTTTCGGGATCGATCCGGACGAGCGGAATTTCGCGCGACTGCGGGTCGGTCCCGCGCAGAGGGCAAGCGCATGAACGACACCTCCACTTTGCAATCGCTGCGCGAGCCCGTCGAGCAAGTCCGCCCGTCTGCTGGCCGCAAGCCGGCGACGACGTTGACCGAGCATGTCATCGAGGTGGTCAGCGATTCCGGCGAAGGCGCGCAACGGTGCGGGCAGTCGCTCGGCGCCATTGCCGCCAGGATGGGAAACGGCGTCTGGACGGTGGAGATCATCCCCGCCGAAATCCAGCCGCCCGCGCGCAGCATCGAAGGGGCCAGCGGCAACCGCGTGCGCCTGGGCTCGCGCCGCGTTACCAACGGCGGCGATGAAGCGGACCTCGTGGTGGCGTTCAACGAGCAGGTGTTGATCGGGCGGGTGCGCGCCGGCGAACTCAAGCCCGGCTGCATCATCCTGCTCGAGAGCATGTGGCGCGAGGATCGAGACCCGAAGATCGCCGAATCCTATGTCGCGACGCACGATCAACTGGTAGCGGAAGGCTACAAGGTGTACGAGATCCCGATGGAGCGGGAGTGCCGGCCGCTCGTCGAGGATCCGCGGCGCGGCAAGAACATGTTCGTACTGGGCATGCTTTGCAGCCTCTACAGCCTCGATCTGCAACTCGCCCGGGAACAGATTGCATTCGCTTTCCGCAAGAAGGAGGCGAGCGTCATCAGGACGAACCACCTGCTGTTGGAAGCCGGCTACAAATGGGCGCAGGCCAACCTCGATTTCAGTTTCCGCATTCCGGCGGTGCGCGCGCGTGAGCCGCAAATCGTCATCAACGGCAATACGGCGCTGGCGCTCGGCGTCCTCGCCTCGGGCATGGAAGTCTGCGCGATGTATCCCATCACGCCCGGCACCTCGGCGTCGCACTATCTGAGCGATGTCTTCGAGAAGGTGGGCGGCATGGTCCATCAGGCCGAAGACGAAATCGCGGCGTGCGCCTTCGCCATCGGCGCTTCGTACGCCGGCAAATGCGCGGTGACCATCACCTCGGGCCCGGGCTATTCGCTCAAGCAGGAAGCGATCGGGCTTGCTGTGATGGGCGAAATTCCCCTGGTCGTCGTCAACGTCCAGCGCGGCGGCCCCAGCACCGGTCAACCGACGAAGGCGGAGCAGGGCGACCTGCTTGCGGCCTGTTTCGGCAGCCACGGCGACGCCCCGAAGGTGGTGATGGCGGCCAGCACGATAGAGGACTGCTTCTACTCGATCATCACCGCCCGCAAGATCGCCGAGACGTTCAACATGGTGGTGGTCGTGCTCTCGGACGCGAACCTGGCCACCTCTCAGCAGCCATTTCCGCGGCCGATATTCAGCGAGACGTGGATCGCACCGCCGGTGGACCAGAGCGCGATTCCCGACGGCGCCAAGCCCTATGACTGGGACGCCGCGACCGGTCTCGCCCGCCGTTTCGTGCCGGGCCAACCCAACGGGATGCACTGCCTCACCGGTCTTGCGCATGACCGGGCGAGTCACGTCGCGTATGACGGGGAAATCAACGAAGAAGCCATCCGTCACCGCAGTCTCAAGCTCGCCGCCCTGCAAAAGACGCTCAAGACCCCGCCGGTATTCGGGGGTGAAGACGGCGACCTGCTGATCGTCGGCTGGGGCAGCACGCAGGGGGCAATCGAAGAAGCGGTCGAGCGCCTGCGCCGGGAGGGCTGCAAAGTGTCTTCGTTGCATCTCCGATTTCTCCAGCCCATGCCCGCCGGGATCAAGGAAGTGCTGCAGCGATTCAAGAAGGTCATGACGATCGAAGGCAACTGGTGCGACCGTGCAGAGGACGAAATCATCGACGAGACCAATCGCCGTTACTCGGCGGTGGCGATGCTGCTGCGGGCACGCTACCTCGTCGATGTCGATTGCTGGAGCGAAGTGAAAGGCCAACCGATGAAGCCCGGCACCATTTGCCGCGTGATTCGCGAGAAACTGCGGCAGTAAAGAGGGAAGACGAGCATGACGATTTGTGGTACTGAATGCCTGCTCCGGGTTTATGAGGAGCATCCGGACCTGGAGGACTATCAGGGCGGCGTGCCGCGCTGGTGCACCGGCTGCGGCGACAATGCCGTTCTCGCGGCGGTACAGCGGCTCTGCCGCGACGAGGCGCTGCGCCCCGAGAAGACGGTGTTCGTATCGGGGATCGGCTGTTCGAGCCGTTTTCCCCATTACATGAAAACCTACGGCTTCCACGGCATCCATGGACGGGCGCTGCCGGTCGCCGAGGGCATCAAGCTGGCGCGGCCGGACCTGCATGTCTTCGTCAATACCGGTGACGGGGACTGCTGCAGCATCGGGGCAGCGCACTGGGTGCACGCGATCCGCTACAACATGAACATGACGGTGTTGCTGCACG
The DNA here is from genome assembly GCA_016202565.1 of Betaproteobacteria bacterium. Taxonomy (GTDB): domain Bacteria; phylum Pseudomonadota; class Gammaproteobacteria; order Burkholderiales; family SG8-41; genus DSOT01. Next base: position 4,926 of record JACQOK010000246.1, read on the forward strand.
ACAATGAGATCTATGGTCTCACCAAGATGCAGGCCTCGCCGACTTCGCCGCAGGGCCTGAAGAGCAACACCACGCCGCGCGGCGCTTACTTGCAGCCGCTCAATCCGCTGACCGTCACGCTCGGGGTGCAGAACGCTTCCTTCGTCGCGCAGGCGGTGGACTGGATTCCGGAAGTGCTCTACGACATCATTTCCGCAGCTTTCCACCACAAGGGCTTCTCGTTCGTGCGCATCATGCAGCGTTGTCCGGAGTGGCTGCCGAAACACTTCGAACCCTGGGTGCGCGACCCCCAGAAGACGCTGCTGCTGACTCATGAACAGGGGCTGCGGTTGAGTCCCGCTCTTGCGAAGGTCTACCGGAATCAGGAAACGCACGATCCCGCGGATCTCGACCGCGCGCGCGAGATCGCTTCGACCCTTGATCCGATTCCGGTGGGCATCCTTTATCGGAATCCGAACGTGCCCTGCTACGAGGACTTGCGGCACGCCGGGCAGTTGCGCACCGCAGAGTTGATCAAGACGGGGCTTGAGGCGGAGTTCGACAAATTCACGATCTGGCCGCACGAGGAGACCCCGGAGACCGAGCGGGCTGCCTGAGCAGCCAGGCCGTTTCACGCGCGGATTCTACAGGCGACAACAGGAGTGCAGGGCGATACCGACATGGACATGCATCTACAGGAACAGGTTGCCTTCCGTCTGACCGGACAGGCGGCTGGCAGCGGCTTGAGGACGGTCGAGGCGGTCGGCCTGCGCCCGGCGCTGCTCGCGAACTACCGCGATCTCACGCGGCTCCGCTACGACTTTCCCCTGGTGCTCGTCCGCAACGGCCCGGATGAACATTGCGTGCGCTCGCTTTCCGGAATCATCGACGCGGTGCTGCAGGAGGTAGCCCCGCGCGGGCCCGAAGGGGAGCGGCTCAGGAAGCAGGTGTTGCGGCTGGAAAGGGAGATACGCGCGCAGACGGCCAAAGGCGTCGCCGGACCGCTCTCCGCGTTGTGGGATAAAGCGGCCCGCCGGCTCGTCGCGGCGAGCGATGAGCCGCTCGAAGACAACCTGGATCGCGCACGCGCCGCGCTCAAGGTCGAGGGCAAACTTCTCGACTGCAATGCGTCCACACCCTCCCGTTTCCTGATTCATGCGTGGACGCGGTGTCAGCAGACAAAAGCGCGCAGGATGCTCGGAGAGATTGGCGCTCTCATCGTGAAGCTCTCCGATATTCTCCGGGCCAACACCATCGGGTCGGAGGAGGGCCGCAGTGCGGAGAGCCTCCGGGCTGCGGTTGGCACGGCCCACGGGGAAGTATTCGATTTCGACGTGATGTCGCGCCTGCTGGCGCGGGTCTCGGCGGGAAGTTCGCTCCCGCTGAGCCGGCTGCGGCGCATTCAATGGGCGCTCTCGGTGCTCAAGTCGCAGCGGTTCTTCCGCCCCGACAGCCAGCGCGCGCCGGGTGGGGGCGAAGAGCCCTATGCATTTGTCTTTGAAAACTGCACCGGTGCGCTGGATGCGTTTCGCGAGCGGCTGCCGCGGATGATCGAACTGATCAAGGCCATCTCCGTGGCAGAACTCGAAATCGAGGGCCGCTACAGCGAAGCGAGGCACGACGCCTTCTTCGAGGCGTTTTACGAACGCGCGCTCGGGCCGAACGACTTGAACCTGTTCCCGGACTATCTGGTGTGCCTCGGTGGCGAGTCGGCAAACGCGACTGAGGACGCGCGGTTGTGGGAGCTGTTGTCGTCGGGCCTGCCAGCAAAGATTCTGGTCCAGACCGATGACATCCTGGAGGAGTCGACGGTGGGTGAGGGGCACTTCGCCTTCGGCGCGCGCAGCGCGCGGCTCGCCGGCATGGCGCTCGGTCTTCAGCAAGTCTATGTCCTGCAGTCGTCCAGTTCGAACCTGTTGCAGGCCGGAGAGCGAATCCTTCGAGGATTGAGATATGCGGGACCGGCACTGTTCAGCATCTACTCGGGTGCCGCCGGGTCCGCGGGCGATCTCCCGCCCTATCTGAACGCGGCCGCGGCGATGCAATCGCGCGCTTTCCCGGCTTTCAGCTACGACCCGTCGGCCGGCTTGGACTGGGCATCGCGATTTTCCCTGGAACAAAATCCACAAGTGGATCGCGACTGGACAGCGGCGGGCCTGGTTTACGAGGACGAATCGCACCAGCGCGTTGCCGAGAACGTCACGTTCACCTTCGTCGATTTCGTGGCGTGCGACCCGCGCTACGCGAGGCATTTCGCGAAAGTGGCGCGCGATGCCTGGAACGAAAGCATGGTGCCGGTCGCGGAGTGCCTGGGCGGCGCGCCGCAGACTGCGGCCGATAAGGTGCCGTACCTGCTGATGGCCGACTGTAACGACGTGCTGCAAAGAGTGATCGTCGACGACCGGCTGATCCTGGCGGCTGATCGCTGCCGGGAACGCTGGCGCATGCTGCAGGAATTCGGCGGCATTCGCAACTCGCATGCCGAGCGGCTGCTCGCGCGCGAGAAAAAAGCGTGGGAAGAACAGAGGCAGCGCGAGTTGGAGTCGCTGAAGTCTGAATCGCAGGTCGCACCGGCAATACCCGCGGCCGCTGCGGCGCCCGTTGCGCCGGTCATCAGTCCCACGCAGGCCGAGTCGGTGCAGGAAGAGAAGTCTTCCGACGAGCCTTACATCGAGACCCCGCGGTGCACGAGCTGCGACGAGTGCACGCAGATCAACAACCGGATGTTCGCCTATGACGCAAACAAGCAGGCGTATATCGCGGACCTCGGGGCCGGGACCTATCGCCAGTTGGTGGAGGCGGCCGAAAGCTGCCAGGTGTCCATCATCCACCCCGGCAAGCCGCGCAACCCGAACGAGGCGGGGCTGGATGAACTATTGCAGCGCGCCGAACCGTTTCTGTAGCGAATGTAGCCCGGATGGAATGAAATGAAATCCGGGGTCGGGAGAAGCGGGAACGAAGGCCCCCCAAAAAAACCGTGCTCCCGGATTCCGCTTCGCTACATCCGGGCTACACTACTTGATCTCGCTGCCCTGGATGAGCAGGTGGATGAACTGCTGGATGTTCATGTTGCTCCGGACGCTGACCGAGGTGAATTCAATGGCTGAGAGATAGCTCCCCTCGTGCTGTCTCGTTTTCAGCACCTTGGCATAGATGTCGGTGGCCTTGTATCCCACCAGCGACAGATCGAGATCCAGCTTGATCTCGGAGTAAGGCTCGAGTTCCTGGTCCAGCTCCGCGAGCACGCCGTGGTAGCTGATGTCCCGAATCGTGCCCTGATGCATTTGCGGCACGACGATCTTGCTCTTCACCACCTGATAGGAAAATGTGATTTTTACTTCGATGCGCGGACTGCGGCGAATTTCCTGCCGCGGCACTTCCGCGC
>JACQOK010000262.1 GCA_016202565.1 Betaproteobacteria bacterium
CCTTGAGCAGGCGCGAATAAATGTCGTAGGCGCGCTCGCCACGCCCGCTCTGCTCGATCACCATCGGGATCAGGCCGAGGCCCTGCGGTTCGGTGTATCGCGTCATTGCTTGCCACCCATGAGTTCGTCAAAAGCGATCGCTTTGTCTTCCGCTTTGGCGGCCCCGAGCGCCCAGGCCACCACGTTGTCTTCCATTACCGCCGATTCGATATCGCGCAGCCGGTCGGGAGACTGATAAAACCATTTCACCACTTCCGCCGGGCGCTCATAGCTCTGGGCCTGCTCCTCCACCACCGCCCTCACCTGCTCCGGTTTGGGATAGAGATTATTGGCCTTGACGACCTCTGCAAGGACCAGGCCGAGGCTCACGTGGCGCTGCGCCTGTTTTTCGAATACTTCCGGCGGCATCGGCATGTCGTCCTTGACCTGGACTCCGCGCGCCACGAGGTCCTGGCGCATGCGCTGTTGCAGGCGCTGAACCTCGAGGTCTACCAGCGACTTCGGCGCCTCGATCTTCGTCACTTCGAGGAGCGCCTGCATCACCTGCTCCTTGACCCGGTTCTTGAGGCGGAGCTTGACCTCGCGCTCGAGGTTTGCCTTCACCTCCGCCCGCATCTTGGCAAGGTCGCCATCGGCGACCCCCAGGCTGCGCGCAAATTCGGCGTCGACCTGGGGAAGCCTTGGCGCCGCAACCTCCGTCACCGCGACCTCGAAACGGGCGGTCTTTCCCGCCACTTCCTTCCCATGATAGTCATCCGGGAAGCGCACTTCAAACGCCTTTGACTCCCCACCCTTCATGCCGGCAAGCTGTTTTTCGAAGTCCGGCAGCAGCAGCCCTTCTCCCAGCACAACGGCGTGATCTTGCGCACTCGAACCGCTGAATTCGGCATTGTCGATCGTGCCGCGATAGTTGATGGTGAGGCGATCGCCAGCCTCGGCAGCGCGGTCCGTAGCCTCGAAAGTCGTACGCTGTTTGCGCATGATTTCGATCGTTTTGTCCACTTCGGCCTCGCCAACCTCCAGTTGCGGGCGCGTAATCGCAGCCTGCGACAGGTCTCCCAGGGTGACCTCAGGGTAGACCTCGAAGGTGGCGCTGTATTCGAACGCGTTGGCGCCATCGGCAAGCGGTTTTGCCTCGAATTTCGGATAGCCCGCAACCCGCAGGTTCTGCTGCCGTACGGCTTCCCCGAAACTCTTTTCCACCGTGTCTCCGAGCACTTCCTGGCGCACCTGTGGACCGAACTGCTGCGCCACCACTTTATACGGCACCTTGCCGGGACGAAAGCCGTGCAGTTTCACGGTACGAGTCAGCCGCTTGAGGCGCGTCTCGATCTCGCTGTCGATCTCGGCTATCGGCACCGCCACGCTGAGCCGGCGTTCCAGCCGCCCGAGCGTTTCCAAATTTGCTTGCATTCAGTAAGGATCCCTCATAATGATGTCATCTGGTGCGAAAGGAGGGACTCGAACCCACACGCCTTTCGGCGCCAGAACCTAAATCTGGTGCGTCTGCCAATTCCGCCACTTTCGCAACTTATTGATTGTAATATAATCCGCACTTTACCGTCAGCGTCCAAAGCTTGCAACCGATGTTAAGATCGCGACGCAAGCAATTGATAAGCATGTAATTTCATCTTCAGTCGATGACGGTTGACCACTACGAAAATTTTCCCGTCGCGTCGCTCCTCCTGCCGTCTGAACTGCGCCGGCCAGTAGGACTGATTTATCGTTTTGCGCGGGAAGCCGACGACTTTGCCGACGAGGGGAACCTCACCTGTGACGCACGCTTGGCGCAGCTCGACGGTTTTCGCCGGGAACTGGGCAGGATCGAGGGCGGCGAGCCGCCCACCATTCCGTGGTTTGCCGCGCTGGCGGAGATTATTCGCAAGTACCGACTGCCGGTGGACGCGTTTCGCGACCTGCTGTCGGCGTTTTCCCAGGATGTCACAAAAAACCGCTATGCCGACTTCGCCGAGGTGCTCGACTACTGCCGGCGCTCCGCCAACCCAGTCGGCCGCCTGTTGCTCGTCCTCTACGGCAGTGCGACGGCGCAAAACCTGCTGCATTCCGATGCGATCTGTTCGAGCCTGCAGCTGATCAACTTTCTGCAGGACGTTGCCATTGACTACCGCAAGGGACGCATCTATCTGCCGCAGGACGAGATGGGGCGCTTCCAGGTGAGCGAACAGCAGATCGGTGCGGGAGACCCCGCCGGTAACTGGCAGGCGTTCATGCGATTCCAGATCGAACGCGCGCGTGAACTGCTCTATTCGGGCGCGCCCCTCGGTAACGCCCTCAAGGGCCGCGTCGGGATGGAAATGCGCATGATCATCGCCGGCGGCGATCGCATTCTCACGAAGATCGCACGCGTGGGCGGCGATGTGTTCCGCCACCGCCCGGTACTGGGCGGGTTCGACTGGCCCCTGATGCTCCTGCGCGCGTTATAAAGAATGAACCCGCACGAGTACTGCCAACTCAAGGCTGCGCAAAGCGGGTCGAGCTTCTACTACAGCTTTCTGTTCCTGCCGCAGGAACGGCGGCGAGCGATAACCGTGCTTTATGCTTTTTGCCGCGAAGTCGACGACGTAGTCGACGAGTGCTCTGATGTCGGGGTGGCGCGCATGAAGCTCGACTGGTGGCGGCGCGAGGTGGCAAGCCTCTACGAAGGGCGGCCGCAGCACCCGGTGGCGGTCGCGCTCGCAGAGGTGATGGGCAAATTCAAGCTGCCGCAGCAGCAACTGCAGGAAATCATCGACGGCATGGAAATGGACCTCGACCATAATTGCTATCCGGATTTCGCGTCATTGCGGGTCTATTGCCATCGCGTGGCAAGCGTGGTCGGCCTGCTCTCGGCCGAAATATTCGGTTACCAGGATCCGCGCACGCTGGACTATGCAGCCCATCTTGGCACGGCTTTCCAGCTCACCAATATCATTCGCGACGTTGGCGAAGACGCGCGGCGCAACCGCATCTACCTTCCTCTCGACGAGTTGCGGGAACACAGCGTGAGTGCGGACGATATCGCCGCCGCGCGCGAGACCGACAATTTCCGGCGCCTGATGGAATTTCAGATCGAGCGCGCGCTCGGCTTCTACCGGCAGGCCTTTGCGGCGTTGCCGGCCGTCGATCGCCGATCCCAGCGCGCGGGCCTCGTCATGGCGGCAATCTATCGCGCCCTGCTCGACGAGATCAGGGCCGACGGCTGCCGCGTGCTGACGCGCCGCACCTCGCTCACGCCGATCCGCAAGCTCTGGATCGCCTGGACGACCTGGATAAAAGGCTGAAAA
>JACQOK010000263.1 GCA_016202565.1 Betaproteobacteria bacterium
CATTTAAGTGGATTGAACCCATTTCCACTTTGGCACCTTGATGCCGGTTCGGGAAGGGGGCGTCCATACCATTATCAAGGGGGAGGAGAAGTATTGCATGAGCGGCGACGCCCTCCTTGGCTTGGTCATGCTGATCGTCATGATCGGCGCGATCTTCATCGGCTTCCCGATCTCCTTCACGCTGCTCTTCCTCGCGCTCGCCTTCGGCTACCTGGGTCTGGGAGAGGTGGTTTACAGCCTCGCCTACTTCCAGACCATCGGCATGATGAAGGAGGAGTTGCTCGCCGCAGTGCCGCTCTTCATCCTGATGGGCTACGTGACCGAGCAGGCGGGCCTGATGGAGCGGCTCTTCATCGCGCTGCGGCTGCTGCTCGCGCCGATCCGCGGGTCGCTGTTCGCAGTCGTGATCCTGACCGCCGCCATCTTCGCCATGGCGACCGGCATCGTCGGCGCCGCGGTGACCGTGCTCGGCATCATGGCTTCGCCAATCATGATCCGGACGGGCTACGACGCCCGGCTCGCAGCCGGCTGCATCACCGCCGGCGGCACGCTCGGTATCCTCATTCCACCCTCGGTGATGCTGATCGTGATGGGGCCTGTACTCGGGGTTTCGGTCGCCGATCTTTACGCCGCCGCATTCGGTCCCGGCTTCCTGCTCGCGGGCCTTTATCTCGCATACCTTCTGGGGCGGGCGTTCTTCAACCCGAAGCTCGGTCCGCCGGTGCCCGTTCAAGAACGTGTGCACAGCCCCGCGGTGATCGTGAAAGAGGTGGTGATCGGCGTCGTGCCGCTCCTGTGCCTGATCGCGGCGGCGCTCGGCTCGATCCTGGCGGGCCTTGCCACACCGACCGAGGCCTCGGGCGTCGGCGCGCTGGGCGCGATCCTGCTCGCCGCGGGCTATCGCAAGCTCACCTATGCTGGCTTCAAGCACGCGCTGCTTGCGACCACCGCGACCTCGAGCATGGTGCTGCTGCTCGCGGTGACGTCGAACATCTTCGGGGCGGTGTTCTCGCGCCTCGGCACGGCGAACTGGATTACGGAGACGATGCTCGCGCTGCCGTTGCCGCCGGTCGCGATGCTGCTCGTCGTCATTCTCCTCGTCTTCCTGCTCGGCTGGCCGTTCGAGTGGCCGGCGATCGTGCTGGTGTTCCTGCCGATCTTCTACCCGGTGATGGAGGCGCTCAAACCCGCGCTCGCCGCTTCGCTCGGCATCGCGCCCGACTACGTGATGGTGTGGTTCGGCGCGCTCGTGGCGGTGACGCTGCAGACCGCATTCCTGTCACCGCCGGTCGCGATGTCCGCGTACTATCTGCGCCAAGTGGTGAAGGCGTGGTCGCTCGCAACGATCTACAAGGGCATGTTCCAGTTCCTTATACTTCAGTGCCTCGCGCTTGCCCTGCTGATCGTCTTCCCTGGAATCGCGACCACGTTTCCCCAACAATTGCGCGAAGAAGCCGCTGCGGTCAAGTCCGAACAGATCGACGACAGCGCCAACCGGCTGGAGGAGGATCCGCACAAGGCGATTCCGGAACCGCCGCCCGAAGAAAAACCGGAGGGCGCGAAGTAGAAGGCTCGTCACCCCTCGACTTCGCCCCGTTCGTCCCGAGCGTACTTCAGCTGGTCGAGAAGGAAGTCGAGGGACGAACGGGGCTACGCTCGGGGCGAACGGTATTTTTGCGACACGCTCTCGTCACTTATCGCCATCACTTGCCTGCAAGCTCGTTGCGGATAATGCGCGCACCGGCGGCGAGCGCGCGGAGTTTCGCCTCAGCGATCGGTCGCGCCATCGGCGCCATGCCGCAGTTCGTGCAGCCGTAGAGATGCTCGGGCGCGACATGATTGAGCGCTGTGCGCAGCGTCGCGGCCACCTGCTCCGGCGATTCGATGACATCGCTCGCGACATCGATCGCGCCCACCAGCACGTCCTTGCCTTTGAGCAGTCCGATCAATTCGATCGGCACGTGCGAGTTGGCGCATTCGAGCGAGACTTGTCCAATTTTGCTTTTTGCGAGCAGCGGAAACGTTGACTCGTACTGCCGCCACTGGCCGCCAAGCGTTTTCTTCCACTCGACGTTCGCCTTGATGCCGTAGCCGTAGCAGATGTGCACCGCGGTCACGCATTTGAGGCCCTGCGCGGCGCGCTCGAGCGCGCTGATCCCCCACTCCCGCACCTCATCCAGGAAAACGTTGAATGCCGGCTCGTCGAACTGGATCACGTCCGCGCCGAGCGCCTCGAGTTCCTTCGCTTCCGCGTTGAGCAACTCGGCAAGCGCAAACGCCAGCTTCGCACGATCGCGATAATGCTCGTCGGCAATGGTGTCCACCATCGTCATCGGGCCGGGCAGCGTGAACTTGAGCTTGCGCGTGGTATTGGCGCGCGCGAAGCGCACGTCCTCGGCGTGGACCGGGCGCGGCCGGCGCACCGGGCCGGTGACGGTCGGGCAGTCCGCCTCGTAGCGGTCGGCGCGGATGCCGATGCGCTTCATCCGGCTGAAATCCACGCCTTCGATGCCCTGGAGAAATCCGTGTACGAAGTGCGTGCGCGATTGCTCGCCGTCACCCACGATGTCGATGCCGCACGTCTCCTGCATCTTGAGCGCGGCCCGGACCGCGTCGCGCTTGCCCTCGACGAGCTGCTCGCCCGAGAGCAGCCACGGCGCCCACAGCGTCTGCGGCTTGGCGAGCCACGACGGTTTGGGAAGGCTTCCGGCGATGGTGGTTTCGATGGCGGGGGCGGACGGGCTCATGGTTACCCTCCATGTTCGGAAAATGGGGGAATGAGCATAGCACACCGCGGGAAGCGCTCCGCAGGGATCTGTGCGCAAGAAAAGGACTTGCCTCGCACTGACGGTTGGAATTAGATTGCACAAGATATCCCACCGAACACGAGGCTCCTCTTATGAAAATCAAGGCGGCGAATGGCGTGGCGCGGATACTGAAGGCGGAAGGCGTTCCGTGGGTGAGCTGCTATCCCACCAACCACGTGAACAACGCGCTCGGCGAAGAGGGCGTGCGCATTCTCATGATGGGCGAGGAGCGCTTCGCGGTGGCCGTTGCCGACGGCTTCTCGCGGGTGACCTGCGGCAAAAGAATCGGCGTGTGCACGGTCATGTCGAACCTGAACGCCGCGGGCATCCAGATGGCCTACGGCGCGATCGCGCAGGCGTGGGAGGATTCGTCGCCGCTTCTGGTCATCACCGAAGGGGTGGGCCAGGGCGCGAGCCGGCACACGCACTTCGACATCGCCGGGGCGCTCAAGCCGGTCACCAAGTGGGTCGGGAAGATCGATCGCGCCGAGTTGGTGCCGGACTACATGCGCCGCGCGTTTACGCACCTGCGCTCGGGCCGTCCCGGTCCGGTGCTGCTCATCGTTCCGCGCGATCTCGGCGAATACGACGAGGACGAGCACCCCTACGCTCCGGTGAAGGGCTGGCGCTCCGCGCCCGACCCGGACGACGTGAAGGCGGCGATCAAAGCGCTGCGGGCCGCGAAGGACCCGCTCCTCTACGTCGGCGAGGGCGTCTACTATGCCGATGCCACGAGCGAGTTGCTGCAGTTCGCCGAGCTTGCACAAGTGCCGGTGGTCACCACGCTCAAGGCGAAGGGCGCTTTTCCGGAAAACCACGCGCTGTCGCTCGGCGTTCGCGGTTCGCACGCCGCGCATTTCCTGAACAAGTGCGATCTGCTCTTTTCCATCGGCTCCAGCCTTTTTCCCAACCGCTTCAGCCACGCCATCCCCGACGCCGAGAAGAAGACGATCGTGCAGTGCACGGTGGACACGCTCGACATCAACCGCAGCTACGAGACGCGCCACGCGGTGATCGGCGACGCCAAGCTGACGCTTAAGGCCCTCATCGACGAATTCGCGAAGCAGGCGGGCGGCGGGCGGAAGAAGGCGGAGTTGCTCGACGAGATCGGCGCGGCGCGGCAGACGTTCCTGGCGAAGTTCCGTCCTTTCATGGAGTCGAACGAAAAACCGATCAACCCGTATCGGGTGATCGGCGACCTCATGAAGGTGCTCGATCCGAAAAATTCCTTCGTCACCGCGGACTCGGGCAATACGCGCGACCAGACCAGCACCGTCTACCAGGCGCAGATTCCGCGCGGGCACCTCGGCTGGGGCAACGTTTCGACGCTCGGCTTCAGTCTCGCCGGTGCGATCGGCGCGAAGCTCGCTTATCCCGAGCGGCAGTGCGTGAACATCACGGGGGACGCGGGCGTGTGCTACATGATGGGGAATTTCGAGGCGGTGGCGCGCTACGGCATCGGCATCACCACGCTCCACATCAACAACGGCGGCTACTCCGGCTACGGACCGGGTTTCTGGGGCGGAGGGCACGACCCCTACACCTGGAAAGTCTCCGATCACTCGTCGGCGTGCATGGCGGCAATGGCGCGCGCCGTCGGCTTCCATGCCGAGGACGTGACCGAGCCCTCGGAAGTGATTCCGGCATTGAAGCGCGCCCTCGACGAGAACGCGAAAGGCCGGCCGGCTTTCGTCGAGTTCATCTGCTCGCACCACCCGGTGCACGGCGGGTGGGTGGGTCGCGACTGACGGAGCATGCATCATGAAGACCATCGATATCCACGCGCACGTCGTCCCGCAGTCGCTATGGAAGGCCGCTGACGCGCGAACCGAGTGGTACGGCTTTCGGCACGAGCCCGGCGAGGGCCTCGGCACCGTGGTGGGCGGCGGCATGCGCACGGGCTTCACCTCGTCCAAGGTGCGCTACACCCCGGAAGAGCGCCTGAAGGACATGGACGCGCAGGGCGTGGACGTGCAGGTGCTCTCCATACACGTCCCGTTCGTCGGCTATCACCTCGATGCGGCGCAGGGCCGGGCCCTGGCGCAGGATTTCAACAACGAGATCGCCGCGACGATCCGCCAATGGCCCGCGCGCTTTGCCGGGCTGGCAACGCTACCCATGCAGGACGTCAAAGGCGCGATCGAAGAACTGGAGCGCGCCGTGACCGTGCTCGGATTGAAGGGGGCGGAGCTCGACACGAATGTAAACGGCGAGCATTGGGACGAGCCGAAGTTTCTGCCCTTCTTCAAGGCCGCTGAGCAGATGAAGGCGGTGCTGTTCTACCACCCGCAGCCGCAGAACAATTTCCTGATGCATCGGATCAACCGGCACGGGCTTTTCAACAGCCTGGGCGTCATCCTCGATGACGCGATCGTGACCGCGGTCCTGATCTGCGGCGGCGTGCTGGAAGCATGCCCGGACTTGCGCGTTTGCATCGCGCACGGCGGCGGGCCGGCCTGTTACGCCATGGGGCGGCTCGACCGCGGCTGGCACCGGCTGCCGGAGAAGCAGCGCACGCCCCAGCCGCCAAGCGCCTACCAAAAGAAGCTTTACTACGATACGGTGACCGGCAGTGAAGAGGCGCTGCGTTTCCTGCTGGACCGCGTCGGAGCCGATCGCGTGGTGCTCGGCAGCGACTGGCCTTTCGTGCCGTGGCATCCCTCGCCCGTCACCTGGATCCAGAATCTGAAGTCGCTTACCGCCGACGAGAAGGAAAAGATCCTCTGGCGCAACCTCGAGTCGTTGCTGGGGCTGTAGCGCAGAAAATGAGAGCTGTAGGTTGGGGTAAGCAACGCGAACCCCAACAATCAGCGTTTGATTCCATGTTGGGCATCACTGCGTTCAGCCCAACCTACGCTTCTGGGCCGTTCGCGCCCTGCGCCACTACTGCGGCTTGATGCCGGAGGCTTTGATGACTCCGGCCCACTGTGCCAGTTCGCGTTTGATGACGGCTGCGAATTCCTCCGGTTTCTTGTTGATGACCTCCACACCCTGAGCTGTCAGCCGGTCTTTCACGTCGGGGCTGATCGAGCCGCGCAAGAGAGCTTGATACAAACGGTCGACGATACGACGCGGCGTGCCGGCCGGCGCGAGTATGCCGAACCACTGCGAGGTTTCGAAATCCGGCAAGCCCGATTCCACCATGGTCGGGACATCGGGCATGACCTGGACGCGCTTCAATGTCGTGACGGCCAGCGGCCGGATTTTGCCCGACTTGACGTGCGGCATTGCGGATAGCACGGTGGAGAACGCGACCGAAACTTCACCCGAGATGAGGCTGACGAATGCCATTCCGGAACCCTTGAAGGGCACTTGCGGCATGTCGACCCCGGCCTTGAGCTTGAACAGCTCTGCTGTGAGGTGCGGACTGGTCCCGACGCCCGGTGAGCCGAACATGAGCTGGCCCGGCTTCGCCTTCGCAAGCGCGATCAAATCCTTCACGTTTTTCGCCGGCACCGACGGGTTCACGGTCATGATCTGCGCGGCGTCGACGACGAGCGAGACCGGCGCGAAATCGCGTATCGCGTCGTAGGGCAGCTTGCTGACCATGCTCGGATTGATGGTGAGCGAAGGCTGGATGATCAGCAGCGTATAGCCGTCCGGTGTGGCTTTCGCCACGATATCCGTACCGATGACACCGCTCGCGCCTCCCCGGTTGTCGACGACCACCTGCTGGCCAAGCTCCTCGGACAGCTTCTGTCCCAGCATCCGGGCGAGAATATCGCTCGCGCCACCAGGCGACGAGGCGACCACCAGCCGGATCGGACGGGTGGGGTAAGCCTGCGCAAACGCCCATTCCGCACCGATCCCGATCAATACCACCGCCATCATGAGCACATAGTTCTTCATGGCGTTCCTCCTCCAGAACGAGCTTTTCCCGCTTTCTGGCGTGCAGCTGTGGCGCGTAAACGATTCCTAATAGAGCGCTATCCCTGTTTCAGTGTCAACTGAACGAGCTTGTTGGCCCGCTCCTGCCGCTCGAGGTCGCGGCAGGTCGTGATGATCGATTCGAACTGCGCCGCGGGGATGGGCAGCGCCGGGATGACGCCGCGGATACGGCGCGCCTCCTCCTCGAAGTCCCAGATGAACTCGCGCCCGGTGGATTGCCTGGTGTAACTCTTGCCGTCCCTGGTAAAGATCGTGATCCGCGGACCGAAGAGCGTCATCGTGTGCGACGGAATGATCGTCACGCGCTTCATGAGTTCCAGCACCTCCGGTGGGTCGTCAGCGCGCGCCGGGTCGTCCCCCCATCCGCGCAGGACAGGAAAGCCGCGTTTTACGACAGCGTACGCCGTGTGGTACGCCGTGCTCCCCGGCTGTATATTCAGATCCTCCCGCCGGCTCGGGAACGCCGGGCTCGGATACTGCGTCTCGAGCCAGTTCACCACGGCCTCGATGCGATCGACGTCCTGGTATTGGATGCCGTGCTCTTCGCAGAGCTTCGCCGTCACGTCGATGTGCGCGATGTTGTA
>JACQOK010000264.1 GCA_016202565.1 Betaproteobacteria bacterium
ATCACGCGCCCCTTGGCCACAGGCAACACCAACGATCTGGACCGTCCGGACACGCGACAACAGGCTCATGTCGTTCATCGCGATCCTCCGCGCACACCTTGCCCACAGTTTAGATGATTTTCAGCGCGATTTCGTTCCGGAGGGCTGGTCCTCATGGCACTACCTTACAGTCACAAGTCCATTGCCCAACTACTATCCCCGGGTTGCGCTATGCTCCACCCGGGCTACATTTCTTCGCCGAAACCCGCGTGGTCATGGCACAAAGCCATGCCGCATCGTATTTTCCGACACCACCCGTGACCACAGGAATTGCTTGAGATACTCGGGACCGCCGGCTTGGATACCGGTGCCGGAGAGCTTCACGCCGCCGAACGGCTGCACGCTCACCAGCGCCCCGGTGATGCGCCGGTTGAGGTAAAGATTGCCGACACGGTAGCGCTCCTTGGCGAGCGCCAGGTGTTCGGGCAGGCGCGAGAATACCCCGCCGGTCAGCGCATAGTCGGACTCGAGCGCGAGGCCGAGCGCCTGCTCGAAACTCGCCGCACGCAGCAGGGCGAGAACAGGGCCGAAGATTTCCTCGCGTGCGATGCGGTGGTGCGGTTCCACGTTGGTGAAGATCGTGGGCGGCACGTAAAAGCCGGTGTCGGGCACGTGTTTCTGGAAGAACAACCGGGCTTCCGACTTGCCGATCTCGATGTAAGCGAGTGCCTTTTCACGCGCCTCGCGCGTGATCACGGGTCCGAGCACGTATTGGGGGTCTTCGGGTGGTCCGCAGGGATAAGCGTCGAGCGCGGCCGCGAGCCGTGACGCGAGCCGATCATGCACCGCACCGACCGCCAGCACGCGCGAGCACGCCGAGCATTTCTGACCCTGGTAGCCGAAGGCGGAGTGCAGGATCTGCAGCACCGCCTCGTCCAGATCCGCGTCCTCGTCGACGATGATGGCGTTCTTGCCCCCCATTTCGCACACCACGCGTTTGACATGGGTCTGTCCCGGCGCCGGCTGTGCCGCCAGCGCCGCGATACGCAGACCCACTTCGCGCGAACCGGTGAAGGCGATGACATCGACCTGGGGATGGCGCACGAGGTAGTCGCCGATCTCTCCGCCGCGTCCCGGCAGCAACTGGCAGACTTCGGGGGGAAAGCCGGCTTCGAGGAGAATGGCGTGGAAGCCGTGGGCGACGATCTGCGCCGGCGCGGCCGGCTTCATGATCGCGCAGTTGCCGGTTACGAGCGCGGCGCTGGTCATCCCGGCAAGGATGGCGAGCGGGAAGTTCCACGGTGCCACCACCAGCGCGACACCGCACGGCTCGAACCGGGCGGCATTGGATTCGCCGGGGAAATCGTGCGTCGTCCGCCAGCCGTCGAGTGGCACGGCGCGGCCGGCGTTGTAGCGAACGTGATCGATCGCCTCGGCGACATCGGCGTCGGCCTCGCGCCAGTTCTTGCCCTGCTCCAGCACCTGCCACGCCGCGAGGGCCGCGCGCCGCTCGAGCATGATGCCGGCGGCGCGCAGCGCAAGCGCCGTGCGCTGTGCGGCCGGTGTCGCGCGCCACGCTGCGAACGCCTCGACGGCGTTGGTGATCGCCTGCTCGGCGTGTCCTGTACCAGCGAGCTCGATCCGACCCAGAATTTCGTCGGGCCGCGCGGGATTGATCGACGGCTGTTCCGCCTGCGGCGCTTCTCGCGCCCCCGGGATGCTCAGCCGATAGTCGCGACCGAGTTGCGTGCGCACCTGGGCGAGCGCCTGCCGGAAGGCTTCGCGCGCCGCGTCGCGGCTGAAATCGGTCAGCGGTATGTTGGCGAATTCCGGCGCGGATGACTCGGGGGCGTGTGTCGCCGGGACGGGTGCGGAAAGCAGCACCCCCGGATCCTGGCTCTCGGCGTAGGTCTGGCGCAGGATGGAGGTGTCCGCCGTGTTTTCCAGGAGCCGGCGGATCAGGTAGGCGATGCCGATCACGAGATCGCCGGTCGGAACGTAGATCCGCAGTTGCGGGCCGAGCGCGGCAACGGCGCGGGCCAGCGGCTGCGCCATGCCGTAGAGCATTTGTATTTCCCATTCGGTACGGGCGATGCGGAGCGTTTCCGCCAGCGCGATGGCGTGCGCAAGGCTGCGTAGATTGTGCCCGGCGATCGCGGGATAGATCGCATCGCGCGCCTCGAACAGGCGACGCGTCAGCCGCTCGTAGTTCGCGTCGGTATCGGATTTCGAGAGGTAGACCGGAATCGGCCAGCGCCGCTGGCGCGCCAGCGCCACCTCGGTGTCCCAGTACGCGCCCTTGACCAGCCTGACGCCGATGCGACGGCCGCTCGCGCGGGCCCAGCGCACGAGTTCGGCGAGGTCGCGCTCGGTTTCCGGGAGGTAGGCTTGCAGCGCGATGCCGGGCTGCCAGTCGTGGTCGGGGAAAGCTTCGACGAGCGCGCGGAAGACCCTCAGTATCAGGGGCTTCAGCTCGTGATGTTCCATGTCGACGGTGAGGGCGGCGCGCGTGCGCCGCACTTCGGCAAGCAGGGGCTCCGCGCGCGCCAGTACGCGCCGCTCGGTGCCCTCCGGGTCCAGGGGATCGAAGCGCGGTGTGAGCGCCGTGAGCTTGATCGAGATATGCGGCGGGCTCGCGCCGGCAGCCGCCTGCCAGCGCAGCAGTTCGACGTAACGTGCCGCATACTGGTCGGCTTCAGGCTCGCTCAGCACGGCTTCGCCTACCGCATCGATCGTGACTGCGGCCCTCGTCCGCGCGATCTCGGCCAGCGTGCGCTTGACCGTGGCGGGTTTTTCTTCGACCAGGAACAGGCGGGCCGTGCGCATGACGGCTGCGCGCACCGCCCACGCTGCAACCGGATGATTGCCCAGTCTGAGCAACCGCCCCCAGGGACCCGCCAGGCGATGCCCGGCGAGGTAAGAACGGAAATGCGCCGCGATGCTGTCGCTCGCCTCGAGTTGCGGCAGCACGTCGATGAACTGGAACAGCGCGTTGCGCAGCCGCTCGTCGGCGAGCGCGTGCGCGAGCAGCGCGCCGCGCACGCCGCGCGCTCCGAACAGAGCGGGGCGCGACCGCGCTGCATCGCGGTAGAGCCGCCTGCCGATTTCGCCGACCAGCGGCTCAAGCCGGACTTCGCTCGGCGTGGCCATGACTCCTCCCGGTAACCATCTGATTTATTTCGACAGCGCCCGCCTCCCGAGATTCGCGCCCGGCGCCTGTCTGCCCGGAACGCCGTTCACGCGAACCGGTCTAATACGCATCACTTTACCAGTGCAGGAGGTTGAGGTTATGGCAACCAAACGCTGGCAGGATTGGGTAAATCTGGCGCTGGGTTTGTGGTTATTCGTCTCGCCGTGGGTACTCGGCTACGCCATGCAAGAGGGCGCGGCGTGGAACGCCTATATCATGGGTGCCGGGATCGTCGTGTGCGCCGCGATTGCCGCCTATATGCCCAAAGCGTGGGAGGAAATGATCAACACCATTTTCGGTGTATGGCTGGTCCTCTCGCCCTATGTGCTGGGCTTCGCGACACACACCATGATCGCGGTGCACACCGTGGTTTTCGGCGTCCTGGTTACGGTCTTTGCCGTGTGGGCGATGTTCAGCGACAAGGAGTTCGAAAAATACTGGCACGACAGTCACTCGGTGTAAACGCCGCGGGATAGCCGGTAGTGGGGCGGAAACGCCCCGAAAAGCGCGCTTCGTGAAGCAAGAGGAGCGCGCTTTTTATTTTGCACGGTGGGCGGACAGGGTATCAGGGAGACTTGGGCGCCTGTGATTTCAGGCTGATGGTGACGACGCCGATGAGGACAAGCGCCGCGCCGGCGATCTGCAGTGGGGTCATGATCTCGTCGAGACCGACGTAGCCCAGCAGAATCGCGGTGACCGGACCGAGTGCGCCGATGATCGATACCCGGTTGGGGCCGATGCGGCGCAGCGCTTCGGCGATCAGAAAGCCGGGGATGACCGTGCTGCCGACCGCCATCGCGATCGACAACCCGTATACGGCAGCGGGGAGGTCAAGGGCCGACAAGGGACGCAGCAGAAAAAACTGCACGATGCAGGCGATGCTCGCAACCGTCATCGCATACGCGGTGAAACGGACCGAGCCGACGCGGCTGATCACCTCGCTGCCCGCGACGAGGTAGATCGCATAGCAGGTTGCGCTCGCGAAGACCAGCGAGGCGCCGAGCCACAGGTTGAGCTGTGCGCCCCCGATGGCGTGCCAGAACACCAGCACCAATCCAAAATACGTCAGCACCAGCGCGAGCACTTCGCGTGCCGTCGGGCGTTTGCCGAGCAACAACGCTGAAAGCAGCACGACCACGGTCGGGTAGATGAACTGCAGCAGGCGCCCCAGCCCGGCGGAAATGTACTGGAGCCCGAGAAAATCGAGAAAGCTCGCGACGTAGTAACTGAGGAGCCCAAGGCCGATTATCGCCGCGATGTCGCGGCGCTCGAGGGGGCGCTGCTCGCCGCGTCCGCGCACCCACAGCGCCGTCGCGACAAAGAACGGCACCGAGAAGAGCATGCGCAACGCCAGCAGCGTGACTGGATCGACGACGTACGCGTAGGCAAGCTTGATGATGATCGGCCGCAGCGAGAAGCAGACGACGCCGACGACCGCGAACAGCAGCCCGACGGCGAGGTAACCGGAGGACGTATCGCGCCGGCTCACCGCGGATAACTCAAGCCATCGGCCGATTCAGGATGTCGTGCCGTTTTGAAGTATGCGGTGAACAATGGTGTGAGTTTCCACATGCGTCCTCGTCCTTGGCGACCGGGATCGGTTCCGGCATGGCGGGCTTCCCCGGACCGGTGTGGTAAAATTTTCGATATTCTAACGGGTTATTTGCGGTTGACGAGCAACGTATGGCCGGCCATTCGAAATGGGCCAATATCCAGCATCGCAAAGGTCGCCAGGATGCGAAACGCGGCAAGATCTTTACGCGGCTGATCAAGGAAATCACGGTGGCGGCGCGGTTGGGCGGCGGCGACCCGGTGGGGAATCCACGGCTGCGGCTGGCGGTCGACAAGGCCTACGACAACAACATGCCCAAGGAGAACGTGGAGCGCGCCATCAAGCGCGGCACCGGCGGGCTGGAAGGCGTGAATTACGAGGAGGTGCGCTACGAAGGCTACGGCATCGGCGGGGCAGCCGTGATGGTGGATTGCATGACCGACAACAAGCACCGTACCGTGGCTGACGTGCGCCACGCCTTCACCAAGTACGGCGGCAATCTCGGCACCGACGGTTCGGTCGCGTTCCTGTTCAAGCACTGCGGCCAGATGGTGTTTGCGCCGGGCACCAACGAAGAAAAACTCATGGAAGCCGCGATCGACGCCGGCGCCGATGACGTCGTCACCAACGACGACGGCAGCATCGAGGTCATTACCGGGGCGCACGACTTCCCCGAAGTCAGAAAAGGGCTCGAAAAGGCGGGCTTCAAGGCGGAGCTTGCCGAAGTGACAATGAAGCCGACGACCGAGAGCGTGCTGACCGGAGACGATGCCGCCCGCATGCAGCGACTGCTCGATGCGCTGGAAGCGGTGGACGACGTGCAGGAAGTGTATACGAACGCGGTCTTCGACGGTGGCTAGAGAGGCGAGAGGGGAGAGGAGAGAGGAGAAAAAGCGAGGTGCCCAGAAAACATCACGATCTTGTAGTGTGGCGGAAGGCGATTTCTCTCGTGAAGCACGTTTATCGGGCATCACAGTCTTTTCCCCAGAGCGAGGTGTTTAGTCTTACCAGCCAGATGCGCCGGGCAGCCGTATCGGTTCCGGCAAACATAGCCGAAGGGCTCGGACGAACAGGTGCAAAGGATCGTATCCAATTTCTCGCGATCGCGCGCGGTTCTCTAACTGAACTTGATACCTACGCGGTAATTGCGCGGGAGCTGGGGTATATCCCCAATACCGCCGAACTGGAATCCGCAATCGACGAGGTCCTAGCGCTGCTTAACGGCCTTGTCAACTCGGAGCGACGAAAAATGGACGTGAAATGACGGGGTCACGCCGCCTTTCTCCTCTCTCCTCTCTCCTCTCACGGAATGCGGTGGCGAATGCCGCCCGCATCCGCATTCTCGGCATAGACCCGGGCCTGCGGGTAACCGGCTTCGGGGTCCTCGACAAAGCCGGACAGAAGCTCACCTATGTCACGAGCGGCTGCATCAGGGTGCCGAACGGTGAATTGAGTCACCGTCTCAAAACCATCCTCGACGGCTTGATCGAAGTCATCGCCAGCTGCCGGCCGGAGCAGGTCGCGCTCGAAAAAGTGTTCGTCAACGTCAATCCCCAATCGACGCTGCTGCTGGGCCAGGCGCGCGGGACCGCGATCTGCGCCGCCGTGATGCACCAGCTTCCCGTTTCGGAGTACACCGCGCTGCAGGTGAAGCAGGCGGTCGTCGGTAACGGTCACGCCAACAAGGAGCAGGTTCAGGAAATGGTGAAGCGCCTGCTTCGGCTTGAAGGTGATCCCAGCCCGGATGCCGCCGACGCGCTCGCGTGCGCGATCTGCCATGCGCACGGCGGGCAGGGCATGGGCAAGCTTCCCACCGCGGGCTATCGCGTACGCCGAGGGAGGCTCGTTTGATCGGCCGGCTGAGCGGCAAACTGATCGCGAAGCATCCACCGCAGATCCTCATCGACGTGCAAGGCGTCGGCTACGAGATCGACGTGCCGATGAGCACGCTGTATCAGCTGCCGGCCACCGGCGCCGAGGTGACCCTGCTCACCCACCTCATCGTGCGTGAAGACGCGCATCATCTCTACGGCTTTGCGACCGAATCCGAGCG
This sequence comes from Betaproteobacteria bacterium, assembly GCA_016202565.1. Lineage (GTDB taxonomy): Bacteria > Pseudomonadota > Gammaproteobacteria > Burkholderiales > SG8-41 > DSOT01. Next base: position 6,775 of record JACQOK010000264.1, read on the forward strand.
CACGGCCTTCCGCCAGTTGCTCAGGATATCGGGGGTCGGCGCGCGCACCGCGCTCGCGGTGCTTTCCGGCATGAGTGTCGCCGAGCTGCAGCAGGCGGTGCGCGCGCAGGACAGCGGCCGGTTCACCAAGGTTCCCGGCATCGGGAAGAAAACCGCGGAGCGTCTGCTGCTCGAGCTGCGCGACAAGCTCGAGCTGGCGGGCGTGGCGATCCCTGCCGTTGGCGCTCCGGATTCGGGCAACGACATCGTCAATGCGCTGCTCGCGCTCGGCTATAATGACCGCGAAGCAGCGTGGGCGCTGAAGCAACTGCCGGCGGGGGCCGGCGTAACCGAGGGCATCCGGCAGGCCCTCAAGCTTCTATCGAAGCAGTAATGGGTGATGGGATATGAGTAATGCGTGAAAGGCAATAATGCGCGAAACCCTCGTTTTGAAACCCATCACCCATCACTCATCACCCATCACGGGTTCTCGATGATTGAAACCGACCGATTGATTTCCGCAGCGCCGGCCTCGCCGCAGGAGGAGGCGTTCGAGCGCGCGTTGCGCCCGAAGGCGCTCGACGAGTACATCGGCCAGGAAAAAATCCGCGGCCAGCTTTCGATCTTCATCGAGGCCGCGCGCCGGCGGCGCGAGGCGCTCGATCACGTGCTGCTGTTCGGCCCGCCCGGCCTCGGGAAAACGACACTCGCGCACATCATCGCCCGCGAGATGGGTGTGAACCTGCGCCATACCTCCGGTCCCGTGCTCGAACGCGCCGGCGATCTCGCGGCCATTCTCACCAATCTCGAACCCAACGACGTGCTGTTCATCGACGAGATCCATCGCCTTTCTCCGGTGGTGGAGGAAATTCTCTATCCTGCGCTCGAGGATTTCCAGATCGACATCATGATCGGCGAGGGGCCGGCGGCCCGCTCCGTCAAGCTCGATCTGCCGCCGTTCACGCTGATCGGCGCCACCACGCGCGCCGGCATGCTCACGAATCCGCTGCGCGACCGCTTCGGCATCGTCGCGCGCCTCGAGTTTTATTCGGCCGACGAGCTGACGCGCATCGTGCAGCGCTCGGCGCAGCTGCTGGCAATCGAGGTGAACGCCGACGGCGCGCGCGAGATCGCGGGACGCTCGCGCGGCACGCCGCGCGTCTCCAACCGGCTGCTGCGGCGGGTGCGCGACTTCGCCCAAGTGCGCGCGGACGGAAAGATCACCCGCCCGGTGGCGCAGGATGCGCTCGCCATGCTGGAAGTGGATG
>JACQOK010000255.1 GCA_016202565.1 Betaproteobacteria bacterium
GCAGGCGCGCGTTTTGGCCGCAACCCGAAGGGACGGGGCGCTCTGGGCGCATTTCGTCGTCGGGCTCCCTTGCAATATTCGCGATATTGCCGCACTCGCCCTCCTAGAACTGCAGCCCACATCGCCGCCGTCGCACACGTGCCTATTATTGAGATAGGTTCTGACTATCGACACAAGAAGGAAATTCGGGTCTGCCGACGGACTCTCTCTTAAGGGGAAGCTGCTACCGTACCGCCACTTGGAGAATCGGGCCGATCGGCGTCGGTATACGGCTGGTTTCCCGGGCCGTGCCCTCACCATAGTCCACCGCCCATTAAAGTCAAGAAAATACGCTAAAATGCCAGCTTTGTTTTACGGAGCATGCACATGTCAATGGCCGACCGCGACGGGCAGATCTGGTACGATGGCCAGCTCGTGCCCTGGCGCAACGCCACCACGCACGTCCTCACGCACTCCCTGCATTACGGGCTTGCGGTTTTCGAAGGCTTGCGCGCCTACAATTCCGCGCGCGGCACCGCGATCTTCCGGCTGAAGGAGCATACCGAGCGGCTGTTCAACTCGGCGCACATCTACATGATGAAGATCCCCTACAGCCGGGAAACCCTCATCGAAGCCCAAAAGGAAGTGGTGCGGGCCAACAAGCTCGAGTCCTGCTACATTCGCCCGATCGCGTTCTATGGCTCGGAGAAGATGGGCGTGTCGCCGATCGGCAACCGGGTGCACGTGGCGATCGCGGCGTGGCCGTGGGGTGCGTACCTCGGCCCGGAGGCGATCGAAAAAGGCATCCGCGTCAAGACCTCCTCCTTTGCGCGGCATCATGTCAACGTCTCGATGTGCCGCGCCAAGTATTCGGGCACCTATGCCAACTCGATTCTCGCCAACCTGGAAGCGACCGAGCACGGGTACGATGAAGCGTTGCTGCTCGACGTCGACGGCTTCGTCGCGGAAGGCTCGGGAGAGAATCTGTTCTTGGTCAAGAACGGTGATATCTTCGAACCGGAACTCACCAGCGCGCTGATCGGCATCACGCGGCAATCGGTGATCACGCTCGCGCGGGAAATGGGGTATGCGGTCACGGCAAGGCGGATCACCCGGGATGACCTCTATGTCGCGGACGAAGCTTTCTTCACCGGCACCGCAGCGGAAGTGACCCCGATCCGCGAAGTCGACGGGCGGGTCATTGGTGAAGGCAGACGCGGCCCGGTGACGACCCGGCTGCAAGCGGCCTTCTTCGACTGTGTCACCGGGAAATCCGAGCGGCACAGCGACTGGCTGACGCCGGTGGCGGGATAACCGGAGAGCGCATCAGGCCCATGTCGAATCAGCAAACCGAGAACAAGGACAGGTTGATCGAGGTCACGCCCGCCGATCTCCCCCTGCACTGCCCCACGCCATCGATGCTGCTGTGGAACGCGCATCCGCGCGTGTTCCTGCCGATCGAGAAAACCGGAGAAGCGCTGTGCCCGTACTGCGGCACCCGCTACATCCTGAAAGACGGACCCAAGGCCGGTCATTGACCGGCCCAAGGATGAAGGATGAAAGGGCGCACAACGCGCCTCCGCCTTTTCCTTCCGCCTTCCGCCTTCCGCCTTCCGTCTTATGACGAGGATACTCGTCGTTGGCCCGTCCTGGATTGGCGACACCATCCTCGCACAGCCGCTGTTCAGGCTGCTCCACTCGAAACACCGGGATCTCGCGCTTGATGTCCTGGCGCCGGAATGGACGCTGCCGCTGCTCAGGCGCATGCCGGAAGTGCGGCGCGCGATTCTCAATCCATTCGCCCACGGCGAACTGAAGCTTGGCGCCCGCCGCCGGCTCGGACGGGAGCTCCGCGGCGCGGGTTACGATCAGGCGATTGTTCTGCCCAATTCATACAAGTCGGCGCTGGTGCCGTTTTTCGCCGGCATCCCGTTGCGCACCGGTTTCCGCGGGGAGGTACGCTGGGGGCTGCTGAACGATGTGCGCCGTCTTGACGAACGGGCGCTGCCGTTGATGGCACAGCGCTATGCGGCACTGGCGGGCAGGGCCGGCGAGCCACCCGTGCCATTACCCGATCTGCGTCTCAACGTCGACACCAACGCGCGGGCGGCCACCCTGCTCAAACTGGGACTGGACACGCAGCAACCGGCCGTCGCATTGTGTCCCGGCGCCGAGTACGGGCCGGCCAAGCGCTGGCCGCCGGCTCATTACGCCGAACTCGGACAGCGACTCGCCGCGCGCGGCCTGGCGGTGTGGCTGGTGGGTTCGTCCCGGGACCAAGCGCTGGGTGGGGATATCGCGACGTTGAGCGAAGGGGTCTGCCGCAACCTGTGCGGCACGACCACGCTCGACGAGGTGATCGATGTGCTGGCTTCGGCCGAGATCGTGGTGAGCAACGACTCAGGACTCATGCACGTCGCCGCCGCGCTCGGCAAGCCGCTTGTCGCGCTCTACGGCTCGAGCAGCCCCGCGTTCACCCCGCCGCTGTCGAGCGCGGCGAAGATCCTGAAACTCGATCTCCCGTGCAGCCCGTGCTTCGAGCGCGAGTGTCCGCTCGGACATTTCAACTGCATGATGCAGCTCACGCCGGAGCGGGTTTTCGCCGCCATCGAGTTTGGTAAAATCCAGCAAAGGCCAGGAAAGTGAAAAAAACACTGTTTGCCACGCCCCAGGACGCGGAAACCGCGTTCTACGATGCCTTTACCAAGGGCGACCTCGACGCGATGATGGAAGTGTGGGCGGACGACGACGAAATCTACTGCGTGCATCCGGGCGGCCCGCGCATGAGCGGCGTCGCGCAGGTCCGCGAGTCGTGGCGGAAAATCTTCGCGGGCGGCCAGTCGCTGCGCTTCCAGTTGCGCGGGCAGCAGTATCTGCACGGCATGATGCTCTCAGCCCACAGCGTCTATGAACACATCAATGTCGCCGGTGAGACCCGCAGCCGCGGTCCGGTGATCGCAACCAACATTTACCTCCGCACGGAACACGGCTGGCGCATGGTCGCGCACCATGCGTCCCCGGTGCCGGCCCCGGTGACGGCTGAAGCCGAACCGCGGCGCCAGGTGAAAACGACGCTGCAATAAAAGCGGGAACGAAGGCCCCCAAAAGGACACCCAACGCATGGCTCCCGATTCGCACGCCCCGTCGGAATTTGCGCTGCCGCCGCGAAGCGTCAAGCCGCGGCGTCGCGGCATTACATCGATGATCGATTTCGGACCGGATGGCTTCGGCTGGACCGGCGGCAAGCGCGGCATTCGCGATCTTCTGGACGTCGCCGCCGACTACATCGATTACGCCAAGATCTACGCGCTCAACACTTTGCTGATGCCCGCAGCGGTGGTCAAGCGCGCTGCCCGGCTCTACCGGGAGGCCGACGTCACGCCTTTTGCCGGCGGCATCCTGTTCGAATACGCCTGGCAGCGGAACCAGATCGAGCAGTTGATCGGCCTGCTCGCGCGACTGGATGTTCCCGGTCTGGAAATCTCGGAAAATTACGTCACGCTTGCGGAAGACGACCGGCACCGCCTGATCGACCGCTTTCAGAAGTCCGGACTCAAGGTGGTGTATGAATTCGGCCGCAAGAACCCCGAGCAGCCCATGAGCATCGCCTACCTGGGAGAAATCGTGACCGCAGTCGCCCGGCACGGCATACACCACGTGACGGTCGAGCAGTGCGAAGTGGACCTGCTGGTGCGAGACGCGCCGGACGCGCTCGCCGCGCTGGCGGCGCAGCCGTGGTTCGAGCACGTGGTGATCGAGGCCGACCCTTACCGTTTTCCGGAACAGCACGTTCAGCTCCTGCGCGATTTCGGTCCTGAAGTGAACCTCGCCAACATAACGCCGGGCCAGATCCTGCGGCTGGAGGGATTTCGCCGCGGCATCGGCCGCGCGGTGAACTATTCGCTGCTTTCGGGCGACGCCTCGCACGCCGCGGGCATCCATCGCTGACACCGGGGCGGGCGGTTTTTAATCTTTACCAAGAGGACAGCAATGAACACCAGTACCTTTGGCAATCCCGATGTGATCGTGGTCGGCGCCGGCAATGCCGCCGCCTGCGCGGGGCTCGCCGCGCGCGAAAACGGCGCGGCGGTGATCATGCTCGAAGCCGCACCGATCGAGGAATGCGGCGGCAACAGCCGCTATACGGCCGGTTTGATGCGCGTCGTGTACAACGGCGTCGACGACCTGGCGCAGCTCATTCCGGATCTCACCGAAGAAGAAAAGAAGACCCACGACTTCGGCGCCTACACTTCGGACAACTATTTTGACGACATGGGGCGCATCACCCAGTACCGCACCGACCCCGACCTGTGCGAACTCCTCATTTCGCGCAGTTTCGAAACGCTGGTGTGGATGCGCAAGAAAGGCGTCAAGTTCCAGGCGAGCTACGGCCGCCAGTCGTACAAGATCGACGACAAGCGGTTCAAGTTCTGGGGCGGGCTTGCTGCCGAGACCTGGGGCGGCGGTCCCGGCCTCGTGGAAAACGAACACAAGGCGTGCGAACGCGAAGGCATCAGGATCTTCTATGAAACACCCGCGACCGCGTTGCTCACCGACGACGACGGCCGCGTGGTCGGCGTGCGCGCGAAGCACAAGGGGAGAAACGTCGAGATCCGCTCGAAGGCGGTGGTGCTCGCCTGCGGCGGCTTCGAGTCCAACGCGGAGATGCGCACGCGCTACCTCGGCCCCGGCTGGGACCTCGCCAAGGTGCGCGGCACCCGCTACAACACCGGGCTCGGTATCAAGATGGCGCTCGATATCGGGGCGCTTTCCTACGGCCACTGGTCCGGCTGCCATGCCGTCGGCTGGGATCTCAATGCGCCGCCCTTCGGCGACCTCTCGGTGGGCGACAGTTTCCAGAAGCACAGCTACCCCTGGGGCATCATGGTGAACGCGCGCGGCGAGCGTTTCGTCGACGAGGGCGCCGACTTCCGCAACTATACGTACGCGAAATATGGCAGGGTCGTCCTGGAACAGCCGGGCATGTTCGCGTGGCAGATCTTCGACGCCAAGATCATTCCCGTGCTGCGCGACGAGTACCGCATCAAGCGGGTTACCAAGGCGCGGTCGGACACGCTGGAGGATCTGGTCAAGAAACTCGAAGGGGTGAACGCCGAGGCGTGCCTCCGGGAAATCAAGGAGTACAACAAGGCGGTGCGCACCGACATCCCGTTCAACATGGCGGTGAAGGACGGGCGCTGCACGGTGGGGCTCAAGGTCAACAAGTCGAACTTGGCGAACACGCTCGACACGCCCCCGTTTGAAGCGTATGCCGTAACCTGCGGCGTCACCTTCAGCTTCGGCGGCGTGAAGGTCACCAACAACGCGGAAGTCGAGGACACCGGCGGCAAACCGATTCCGGGGCTTTTCGCCGCGGGCGAGCTGGTGGGCGGCATCTTCTATCACAATTACCCGGGCGGAACGGGTCTCACCTCGGGCGCGGTCTTCGGCAAGCTCGCCGGTACCAGCGCGGCCCACTATGTCAAAGGGAAATAGGAAAGAGTCCGTAGCACGGCCACACCATTCAACTAGAAGTCATCTCAAAAATGCCATTCGCTCCGAGCGTAGTCCTCGTTCGTCCCTCGACTTCGCTGCGCTACGCTCGGGACGAACGGGGACGAAGTCGAGGGGTGAACGCACCCACGGCATTTTTGAGATGGACTCTATTCACCCTCCTGGAGGAACCACGATGAACGCACCTGCAATCAAGATCAACAAACCGGTTCGGGAACAGGTCAGCACGGAAGAATGGGGGACGCGCGTCAATCTCGCCGCGTGTTACCGGCTGATGCACGAGTTCGGCATGGTCGAGATGGTGGCCAACCACATTTCGGCGCGTGTGCCCGGCACCACCAATGAATTCCTGATCAACCCGTACGGCATGCTCTACGAGGAAATGACCGCCTCGAGCATGATCAGGATCGACATCGACGGCAACGTGCTGTTCAACGCGACGGACTATGGCGTCAATCAGGCGGGCTATGTGATCCACAGCGCGATTCATGCCGCGCGGCATGACGTGGACTGCATCATCCATACGCACACCCTGGCCGGCATGGCGGTCTCCGCGATGAAGGGCGGACTGCTGCCCATCGCGCAGACGTCGATGCGCTTTACCGACATCGCCTATCATGACTACGAGGGCGTGGCGCTCAGGATCGAGGAACGCGAACGGCTCGTGCAGAACCTGGGCAACCGTGAGGCGATGGTGCTGCGCAATCACGGCCTGCTTACCGTCGCTCCCAGCATTCCGGAGTGTTTCAACAACATGTACCGGCTGGAACGCGCCTGCCAGCTGCAGGTCATGACGCTATCCTGCAACACCGAGATCCGGCTTCCGCCGCAGGAAGTCGTGCAATACACGAACCATCAGATGAAGCCCGGCGTGCGGCGCCGGTTCGGGCTGCTCGAATGGCCGGCGCTGCTGCGCAAGCTCGATCGCATCGATCCGACCTACCGCGATTAGGCGGTCAAGAGCATTTACCGTGCGCTGTAGGTTGGGTTAGGCGCTGCCTAGGGCGCCGTAACCCAACACTTCAATGCGTTCTTGGGATTGTTGGGTTACGGCCTGCGGCCTAACCAGCCTACTTGTTCACGATGGACTACATCGCACCCGCCTGGCTCCCCGGCGGGCACCTGCAGACGATCTACGCCGCCGCCTTGATCCCGCTACCGGCGGTATCGTACCGCCGCGAGCGGTGGGAAACACCGGATGGCGATTTCATCGATCTCGATTGGGTCGAAAGCCAGGATCCAGGATTGAGGATTGAGGATCGAGGGTTCAGGAGTGAAGATCGAGGATCAAGGATCGAGGATCGAAAGGAGGCGCCGCTCGTTGTGCTGTTCCACGGGCTGGAGGGATGTTCCGGCAGCCATTACGCGCGCGCCCTCATGCAGGCGATCCATTCGAGCGGCTGGCGCGGCGTGGTGGTGCATTTCCGCGGCTGCAGCGGCGAGCCGAACCGCCTGCCGCGCGCCTACCATTCTGGTGACAGCGCGGAAGTGGACTGGATTCTTCGCCGATTGCACGAGGCGTATCGTGGCACCACGCTCTACGCGGTCGGCGTGTCACTGGGCGGCAATGTGCTGCTGAAGTGGCTGGGAGAACAGGAAAACGCCGCGGCGAAGCTCGTCAGCCGCGCGTGCGCAGTATCCGCGCCGGTCGATCTCATGATCGCGGGGGACGCGCTGGGACGCGGTTTCAACCTGTTCTATGCGCGGAATTTCCTGTCCACCCTGAAGCCCAAGTCGGCCGCCATGCTTGAGTTCTTTCCCGGCCTGTTCGATCTCCGGCGCCTGCGCGCTGCACGGACACTGCGCGAATTCGACGATGTGGTAACCGCGCCGCTGCACGGTTTTCAGAACACCGACGATTACTGGACGCGCGCGAGCAGCAAACCGCTGCTCAGGCGGGTCGGCGTTCCGACGCTCATGATCAACGCGCGCAACGATCCGTTCCTGCCGCAGCATGCGCTGCCCCAACCGCACGAGGTCTCGCGGCACGTCGCGCTGGAGTTTCCCGCCACCGGGGGACACGCCGGGTTCGTCAGCGGCAGATTTCCGGGCCATCTCAACTGGCTGCCGCGGCGCCTTCTTGAGTTTTTCTCCGGAACCTGACGTGCGACAATATTGTCATATCGGCGTAAGTCCCTCTTCCCGACAATGAACAACCTTCCCCCCGAAATCTTCAAGGCCTACGACGTGCGCGGCGTTGTCGGGCGCACGCTCACCGCAGAAATCGTGGAGCTTATCGGGCAGGCGATCGGGACGGAAGCGCTCGCCCGCGGCCGGCATGCTGTTGCCATCGGGCGCGACGGCCGCCTTTCGGGGCCCGAGCTTGCTGCCGCGCTCGCGCGCGGCCTGCAGAAGAGCGGCGTGGATGTCATCGACGTGGGGCAAGTCGCCACCCCCATGCTTTACTTCGCGGCTCACCATCTCGACACTTTGTCGGGCGTCTCGGTGACCGGCTCGCACAATCCACCGGATTACAACGGGCTCAAGATGATGCTTGCCGGGGAAACGCTCTGGGGGGATGCGATCCAGCAGCTCCGCAGCCGCATCGAGCGCGGGGACCTCGCGCGCGGGGCCGGGAGCTACCGCGCGCAGCCGATCCGCGAGCCGTATCTCGAGCGCATTGTGGGGGATGTAAAGCTCGCCCGCCCGATGTCCGTCGTGGTCGACTGCGGAAACGGCGTAGCGGGCGCGACGGCGCCGGAACTCTATCGCAGGCTCGGCTGCACGGTGACCGAACTCTTTTGCGAAGTCGACGGGAACTTCCCCAATCACCATCCCGATCCGTCGCAGCCGAAGAATCTCGTCGACGTGAAAAACGCGCTCGCGGCGGGCAAGGGAGAACTCGGATTCGCTTTCGACGGTGACGGCGATCGGCTGGGCGTGGTGACGAAGAACGGAAACATCATTTACCCCGATCGCCTGCTGATGCTGCTGGCGGCCGACGTGCTCGAGCGTCATCCCGGCGCGCAGATCATCTTCGACGTGAAGTCGACGCGCAACCTCTTTCCCTGGATTCGCAGTCATGGCGGCATGCCGGTGTTATGGAAGACCGGGCACTCGCTGATCAAGCAGAAGTTGAAGGAGACCGGCGCGCTGCTCGCCGGCGAAATGAGCGGTCACTTTTTCTTCAAGGAGCGCTGGTACGGCTTCGATGACGCGTTGTACGGTGGAGCACGGCTGCTCGAAATCCTGTCGCGCGAACGCGACCCGAGCGCGGTGCTCGAGGGTCTGCCCGACGCGGTCTGCACGCCCGAACTGCACATTCAGCTCGCCGAGGGCGAAAATTACGCGCTGATCGACAAGCTCAGGCAGACCGCGCGCTTCGACGGCGCGCAGGACGTGATCACCATCGACGGCCTGCGTGTCGAATACGCGGACGGCTTCGGGCTCGCCCGGCCGTCCAACACCACGCCGGTAGTGGTGCTGCGCTTCGAGGCGGACGATGAGAGCGCGTTGAAGCGAATCCAGAACGACTTCCGGCGGGCAATCCTCGCAGTCAAGCCGGACGCTCGACTCCCGTTCTAGAACAGTAGCCCGGAAGAAGCGACGCGGATTCCGGGAACCCGTTTTCTTTTTGGGGGCCTTCGTTCCCGCTTTTCCCTGGGGCTTTCGTTACCGCTTCTCCCGGCCCCGGATTTCATTTCATTCCATCCAGGCTACGTTGGCTGTTTCTTTAGCGGGCCTTCGTTCCCGATTTTACTTTGGCGCTTTTCCAGCGCATCGAGACTGACGTACTCGTTCACCCCGTTAAGGCGATAGCGGCGCATGCGCACGCGGGGATAGTCGCATACATCGAAGGGCAAGCGGTTGCCACCGACGAGGTAGACCAGATCCTCGACGTTGGGGTTGATGAGGCTGTGCGGCAGCGACCCCGCAACGAAACCCATGAAGTCACCGGCCCCGACCTCGAACTTCTCATCACCGATTTCCGCCACACCGCGCCCGGACAGGATGTAGACCCATTCCTCGTCGTGATGATGGAAGTGATGGACGCTGCTCGTCCTGCCGTGCTTGAGCCGGACCTGGTGAACGCCGATCGTGTTGAGGCCCACCGCATCGCCGAGCGAACGGGTGTGCCGCACCGAGGCCGGATCGAGCGGATGTACGCGCGCCTCCTCGGGCAGCGCTTCGATTTCTTTGGCCCTGAGCAGTGGATGTGCGTGTGCTGATGCCGCCATGAAGACCTCCTGAAGTATCCAATAACGCGGGGGGCGTGCCTCGCAGCGACCGCGACGGTCCGAGAAATCGGAAATTACGCGTTGATAACCGTGAAAGGCGGAATGAGCCTAACCATGGCCCCCCCTCATCCTTCATCCTTCATCCTTCATCAGAGCCGCTCCTCGACCCACGCGCGCACCGATTCGAGCGCCTGTGGCAGCCGGGTTGCATCGGTGCCGCCGGCCTGCGCCATGTCCGGCCGGCCGCCGCCCTTGCCGCCCACCTGCTGCGCGACGTGATTGACGAGATCACCCGCCTTGATTTTTCCAATAAGATCGGAGGTGACCCCGGCGATCAACGATACCTTTCCGCCGTTCGCAGTCGCGAGCACGACCGCCGCCGACTTGAGCTTGTCCTTCAGCTTGTCGACTGCTTCGCGCAGCGCTTTCGCATCAGCGCCTTCGATCGTCGCCGCCACCACCTTGACCCCCTTCACCGCGACCGCCTGCTCGATGAGATCATCACCCTGAGAAGTAGCGAGCTTCGATTTCAGTCGCGCCAGCTCTTTTTCGAGCGCACGGTTGGCCTCCTGCAAGGACGCGACGCGCTGCCGCACGCTGGCCAGATTGACCTCCTTGAAACCGGCTTCAGCAGCCAGTTCGGACACGCCCTGTTCCATTTGCTGCACCCACGCGAGCGCGCCTTCGCCGGTGATCGCCTCGATGCGGCGCACCCCGGCGGCGATGCCGCCCTCCGAAATCACCTTGAAGAAACCGATGTCGCCGGTACGCTTGACGTGCGTGCCGCCGCACAGCTCGCGCGAGGAACCGATGTCGAGAACGCGCACTTCGTCACCGTATTTGTCGCCGAAGAAGGCGAGCGCGCCGGCCTTGGCCGCTTCGTCGAATTTCATGATGCGGGCGGTGGTCGCCGAGTTGGCGAGAATCTCGGCGTTGACGATCGCCTCGACGCGGCGGATCTGCTCGTCCGTCATCGGCTCGTTGTGGGAGAAATCGAAGCGCGTGCGCTCGGCGTCGACGAGCGAGCCCTTCTGCTGCACGTGATGGCCCAGCACCTCGCGCAACGCCTTGTGCATGAGGTGGGTCGCCGAATGGTTGCGCACGGTACGGGCACGCCGCCCGGTATCCACCGCCGCCAGGACCTTGTCCCCGGTCCTCAACTTGCCGGTTCTCAACGCACCCTTGTGGCCGAAGACCGTCGCCTGGATCTTCTGCGTGTCTTCGACGGCGAACGTGCCGCTGACTCCGGCAATTTCACCGCGGTCGCCCACCTGGCCGCCTGATTCCGCATAGAACGGCGTGCGGTCGAGCACCACGATTCCCGCCGCCCCGGCCGTGATTTCCGGAACTTCCACCCCTTCGCCGTCATAGAGCGCGACCACCGTCGCCTCGATTTGCAGCGTGTCGTAGCCGTGGAATTCGGTGGCGGCCCCGCGGTAGTCGACGTTTGCCGCGGCGGCGAACTTCGATGCGGCGCGCGCGCGTTCGCGCTGCCGTTCCATGGCGGCCTCGAAACCGGCGTAATCGACGCGCACGTCGCGCTCGCGCGCGATGTCGGCTGTCAGGTCCACCGGAAAGCCGAAGGTGTCGTAGAGCTGGAACACCGTCTCGCCGTCGAGCATCCGGTCTTCCCGATTGAGCGCCCCTTCCAGCACCTTCATGCCGTTTGCCAGCGTTTCCGCAAAGCGCTCCTCCTCCTGCCTGAGCACCTGGGTGACGCGCTCGGCGGCCTTGGGCAGCTCAGGATAGGCCTCGCCCATCGCCTGTGACAGATCCGCCACCAGCCGGTGGAAGAACGGGTCGGTCTGGCCCAGCTTATAGCCGTGACGGATGGCGCGGCGGATGATGCGCCGGAGCACGTAACCGCGTCCCTCGTTCGACGGGATCACGCCGTCGACGATGAGAAAGCTGCAGGCGCGGATATGATCGGCAATGACCTTGAGCGAGTTGCTGCCGAAATCCTTGCTGTGGGTCTCGCGGGCTGCCGCCTTGATGAGGTCCTGAAACAGATCGATCTCGTAGTTCGAATGCACGCCCTGCAGCACCGCGGCGATGCGCTCGAGCCCCATCCCGGTGTCGACCGATGGCCTGGGCAGCGGATGCATCACGTCTTTCTCGTCGCGGTTGAACTGCATGAACACGAGATTCCAGATCTCGATGTAGCGATCGCCGTCCGCGTCCTTCGAGCCAGGGGGTCCCCCCGCGATGCCCGGACCGTGGTCCCAGAATATTTCGCTGCAGGGACCGCACGGCCCGGTGTCCGCCATCTGCCAGAAGTTGTCGCTTTGATACTTGGGCGCTCCCGGCTTGTCGCCGATGCGCACGCACCGGGCCTTCGGCACCCCGATCTCTTTCGTCCAGATGTCGTACGCCTCGTCGTCCTCGTGATAGACCGTGGTCCACATGCGCTCCGGCGGCAACGCGTAGACCCTGGTGAGCAACTCCCACGCGAACCGGATCGCATCGCGCTTGAAATAATCCCCGAAACTGAAATTGCCCAGCATCTCGAAGAACGTGTGGTGCCGCGCGGTGTAGCCCACGTTCTCGAGGTCGTTGTGCTTGCCGCCGGCCCGAACACAACGCTGGGCGGTCGTCGCGCGGACGTACGGCCGCTTCTCCTGGCCAAGGAACACGTCCTTGAACTGCACCAGGCCCGAAGTCGTGAAGAGCAACGTTGGCTCGTTGCCTGGCACGAGCGGGCTGGAGGCCACGATGGTGTGCCCCTGGTGCGCGAAGTACTCCAGAAACGCCTTGCGGATGTCGCTGCTTTTCATTGCCTTGATTTGCCGGATCGATTTTCGATCAACCTACCGCAAGCGCTTCGTTTCCTCAACCCTTAAGCCCAGCGACTGCCCGCCGACGATGGCCGTGCTCCTCACGGTGCCCGTTAACGCGACCTCGGCATTAGCGGACGGCAGCGTGCTCTGCGTTATCACGGTGATCTCGCCGCTTTCATCCCGCAGAATGAAGGCCTGCCCCAGGATCGGCAGCTTGATGGCCTCGGTCACCTTGCCTTTGATTTTCACTTCCCTGCTCTCGAAACTCCCCGGGGCGGCAACAATGTCCTTGATCGGGGTATATCCGAAAGGCAGGTATTCGCAACCGGCAAGCACGAGCGCCGCAAAGGCAACTACCACGACGTACCTAGAAGCTATCTCCAAAATTCTTCTGACGCGCTCACCCCCTTCGACAGGGCTCGGGACAGGCCTCGACCTCGTGCCCGTTCGTCTCGAGCGTAGCGGAGCGAAGTCGAGAGACGAGCGTACTTCGAGCCCCTCGACAAAGCTCGGGACAGGCCTGTCGAGAAGGAAGTCGAGAGACGTATTGCGACGCAGTTTATCCCGAGCGCGGCCCGATTCATCCCTCGACTTCGTCGCTTCGCTCCTACGCTCGGGACGAACGGGTGACGCGAGGGACTCGGGGCGAACGGTATTTTTGAGATGCCCTTTAATCAGCTTCATCGTCCGCTCCTGCCGAGTGGATGACTTTCAATATCGTGTCCAGCCTGAAACCGCGCCCCTGCATGAATCTCACTTGCCGGGCGCGTTCGGCTGCGCTGCGTGGCGGCGTTCCGAATTTCCGGCGCCAGACGCTCCGCGCCGCTTCCAGGTCGCTTTCCCTGAGTTGGGGCAGCACGGCCGCCACCACTTCTTCGGCCACCCCCTTCGCGAGCAGTTCCTGCCGGATACGACCGCTGCCAAACCGGCCGCGGCGGGCGTGGATCAGTTGTTCGGCCACGCGCTCTTCTGCGAGCCATCCGCGCCGCGTCAGATCGTCGAGCAGGCGCTCGAGCTCGCCTGCATCTTCGGCGTGCGGCGCGAGCTTGCGCTGCAATTCCAGCCGTGAATGCTCGCGGCGCGCCAGAAGCCGCAACGCGCGCGCGCGCAGGCTAGCCGGCGGCTTTTCTTGCCTCGGCTTTTGGCTCTGCTTTGGGCTCTGCGACACCGATCCCCACCGCGGCAAGCACCTTGGTTTCGATTTCCTGCGCGAGTTCGGGATGCTCCTTCAGGTATTCGCGCGTGTTGTCCTTGCCCTGGCCGATGCGCTCCTTGCCGTAGGTGTACCACGCACCGGACTTGTCGATGATGCGATGCGCCACACCGAGTTCGATGATTTCGCCTTCGCGCGAGATGCCTTCGCCGTAGAGAATGTCGAAATCGGCATTGCGGAACGGCGGCGCGACCTTGTTCTTGACTACCTTGGCGCGGGTCTCCGAGCCGATCACTTCCTCGCCCCTCTTGATCGAGCCGATGCGCCGGATGTCGATCCGCACCGAGGCATAAAACTTGAGCGCATTGCCGCCGGTGGTGGTCTCCGGGTTGCCGAACAACACGCCGATCTTCATGCGGATCTGGTTGATGAAGATCACCAGCGTGTTGGAGCGCTTGATGTTGGCGGTGAGCTTGCGCAGCGCCTGGCTCATGAGCCGCGCC
>JACQOK010000274.1 GCA_016202565.1 Betaproteobacteria bacterium
AAATAGGACGTGATGTCCGGCACCTCGCTGTAAATTTTTTCCCACGCCTTCGCGTAGGCGTTGGTGTAGTCCATGGTCGCGCCCTCGGGCCCGACCATCACGCCGATGAAAAAGCCTCGATCCTCGAGCGGAGAAAGCTCGGACTTGAGCAGCATGAACAGCGCACCGCCGCCGATCGCGACCGCGGCGAACACCCCGATCACCGCCAGGCGATGGCGAAGGCACGCGGCCAGCGCGCGTCGATAGCCCGAAAATATGTGCTGGAAGAAACGCTCGAGCGCGTTGTAGACGGGATGATGGGACGCCTGGTGGCGCAACAGTTTCGAGCACATCATCGGGGTGAGCGTCAGCGCCACGAAGCCCGATACCACGACCGCGGCGGCGACGGTGAGCGCGAACTCCATGAACAGCCGCCCGGTGTTGCCGGTGGAAAATGCGAGCGGCGCGAACACCGCTGCCAGCGTGACGGTCATCGCCACCACCGCGAACGCGATCTCGCGGCTGCCCTGGAACGCCGCCTTGAGCGGCGGCATCCCCTCCTCGATATGGCGGTGGATGTTTTCCAGCACCACGATCGCGTCATCGACCACCAGTCCGATCGCGAGCACGATGCCGAGCAAGGTCAGCACGTTGATCGAGAATCCCATGAGCCAGATCAGGAAAAATGCCCCGATCAGCGACACCGGGATGGTCACGAACGGGATCAGGGTGGCGCGCACGGAGCGCAGGAAGAAGTAAATCACCAGGACCACCAGCAGCAGCGCCTCGGCCATCACGGTGTAGACGGATTGGATGGACTTCTCGATGAAGACCGAGGTGTCGAAGGCGATGCCCACATTCATGCCCGGCGGCAGCGCTGCGGTGATCTTCGGCAGTTCATTCTTTACCGCTTGCGCCACCGCCAGCGTGTTGGCGGTGGATTGCTTGACGATCCCCATTCCGACCGCCGGGTTGCCGTTGACGCGCACGATGTTGCGTTCGTCCTGCGCGCCGAGTTCGGCGCGCCCGATGTCGGAAAGCCGCACCGGATAGCCGTTCACTTCGCGGACAATGAGCTGATTGAATTGCCCGGGTGTGCGTAAGTCGGTTTCCGACAGGACGGTGAACTCCCGCTGGCGGCTTTCGATGCGCCCGGACGGAACCTCGATGTTCTGCATCCGCAGCGCGTCCTCGACGTCCTGCGGCGTAAGCGCGTAGGCCGCGAGCCGCTCCCGGTCGAGCCAGATCCGCATCGCGTAGCGCCGTTCGCCGCCGATGATGACGGACGCCACCCCCGGCAGCGTCTTCAGGCGGTCGGCAACATAACGGTCGGCGTAGTCGGAAATCTCGAGTGCGTTGTGCCGGTCCGAAAACAGTCGCAGCCACAGGATGGCATTCGCATCGGCTTCGATCTTGGCGATGATCGGCTCATCCACTTCCTCCGGCAGGCGGCCGCGCACGCGTGACACCCGGTCGCGCACGTCGTTTGCCGCCGCATCGGGATCGCGGCTGGATACGAATTCGACCGTGATCTGGCTCACTTCCTCGCGGCTGATCGATTTCAGCGTCTTGACGCCCTCGATGCCGGAGATGCTGTCTTCGAGCGGCTGGGTGACCTGGCTCTCGATGACCTGCGCGCTCGCCCCCTGATAAACCGTGCGCACCGAGACTACCGGCGTGTCGATCTTGGGATACTCGCGCACCGTCAGGCGCAAGAACGAGATCACTCCCACCAGGATGATGAGCAGGCTCATCACTGTGGAAAGGACGGGGCGCTTTATCGAGAGTTCAGGCAGAAACATGTGAAAGGATGAAGGATGAAGGCGGAAGGATGAATAAGAAAACCCGTTAACTTTTTCGCTTGGCGGCTTTTGCCACCGCGACAAATATTGCGATCAGTTCGTCTGTTTCCCGTATGAGATGTTCCACCCCCGCCCGCTTTATGGTCTTTGACGCATGGAGCAGATCGAGCCAGTAAACTGTTTCGTCGAGTTCCTGCAAAGCCCCTTCGATTTTACTTATGAAATCAGCATTGGATTTAGCCCGATTTGCCTCGCGATAATGAGCGCCCACCGATGTTCCGGATTTCAGCATTTGACGACCCAAGACCTGGGCTACGGTCGTATTTGGGAGCACCGAATAGAGTCGGATCGTTTCTAATGCAAATTGCGTCGTGCGCTGGATAAGGTCACGCCCTTTTTCATCCCTCATCATCCCATCACTTGTTTGCGCTGCCGGCTCTTCCTTCATCCTTCATCCTTCCGCCTTCATCCTTTAAGACTGTCACCGCGCTACCGTCCTGGAGCCGAAGCTGCCCGTCGGTGACGATGGCCTCGCCCGCCTTCAGTCCCTGCACGATCTCCACTTCGCCCGTGCGGCGCAGCCCGATCTCGACCTGGGTCATCACGGCCTTGCCGTCGATCAGACGAAATACGAAGCGATCGTTGCCGCGCGGCACCAGCGCCTGCTCCGGCACGAGCAGCGCGTTCTCCCGCGTGTCGAGGACCAGGTTCACGCGCGCGAACATGCCGGGCTTGAGCCGCGCGCCGGGGTTCGGAATCCGGGCGCGCAGCAGGACGGTGCGCGTCTGCTCGTCCACGGCCGGTTCGATGGCGTAGATCGACCCGCGGAACGACTCGCCGGGGAACGCATCCACGCCGACCTGCGCCTCCTGATTTTCCCGGATCTTCCGCAGAAAGAGCTCCGGCACGCGGAAATCCGCCTTCAACGTGCCGATGCCTTCCAGGCGCGCGATGTCCTGGCCCGCTTTCACGTAGGCGCCGGGGCTCACCTGGCGCAAGCCCGCCACACCCTCGAACGGCGCCTTGATGGTCATCTTGTTGAGCTTGGCCTGGATTTCGGCCTGGCGCGCGAGCGACTGATTGAGATTCTCCCGCGCCACGTCGAGCGCTTCAGCGCTGATGAACTTTTTTGCCTGGAGCTCCTCCGCGCGCCTCATGCGACTGCGATTGAGGCTCAACTCCGCGTTTACCGCCGCAAGCTGCGCTTCGATCTCGGAGGAATCGAGCGAAACGAGTTTCTCGCCCTGGCGCACGAGCTGTCCTTCGGCGAAGTGGATGGTGCTGATGCGGCCTTCGACTTCGGGCCGGATCATCACCGATTCGTTGGCAAGCAGCGTTCCGACCGCGCTGACTTCCTCGCTGATCGACCCGGTCATGACGGTGCCCGCCTTGACCGGCACGCCTTGTGGCGGCGCGCCGGCACCGCCCGGTGCCGCCGTTTTCGGCGCCGCGGACGAGGAGGTGGAGTACTTCCAGTAATAACCCGCGCCGGCCAGCACGCCGACTGCGACGAGAAACAGCAACAGCTTTTTCATCAATCCCGAAACCCGCTTGCGGGGGAAAAGCCAAAGATTGTATCAGGGTAAGGGCTCGCGCGAGCGATGTCACGCTCTGACGAGCGCACCGTATCAGTGCAGTTTGATCCGCGGTTCGGTGCGGCGCGTGATCATGCGTGCCAGGGTATCGAGCGCCACCTTCGCCGTTCCGTGCAGCGCGTACAGATGCATGCGGTAAAGCGAGACGTACATGAACCGCGCGAACAGGCCCTCGATGAAGATGCTGCCGCCCACGAGCGCGCCCATCAGGGTGCCCACGGTCGAGTATTCGCCGAGCGAAACGAGCGAACCGAAATCGCGGTAGACATACGGCTTGAGCGGCCGGCCGGCAAGCCGCCGCCTGAACATCTTCGCGAGATGGAAAGCCTGCTGGTGCGCGGCCTGCGCCCGCGGCGGCACGCACGGCTGATGGCCCGGCCACGGGCAGCAGGCGCAATCGCCGAGGGCGAACACGTTCGGGTCGCGCGTGGTCTCCAGCGTCTGCTTCACGACGAGCTGGTTGATGCGGTTGCTCTCGAGCCCGCCAAAGTCCTTGAGAAAATCCGGCGCCTTGATGCCCGCGGCCCACACCGTGAGCTCGGCCGGAATCTTTTTTCCGCTTGCGGTCACCACGCCGTCGGCGGTCACTTCGGTCACGCGCTCATTGGTCAGCACCTGCACCTTGAGCCCGGCAAGGAGGTCTTCGGTGGCGGCCGACAGCCGTTCCGGCAGCGCCGGGATAATGCGCGGCGCGGCCTCGATGATGGAGAGCTTGACGTCGTGCTCGGGGTCGATCTTGTCGAAACCGTAAGCGACCAGCTCGCGCGTGGTCTTGTGCAGCTCCGCCGCCAGCTCGACGCCGGTCGCGCCCGCGCCGATGATGGCGACATTGAGCTGCTCGGGTCGGAGCGGCGCGCCCTGCGAGTTGGCGCGAATGCAGGCATTGACGAGGCGCCGGTGAAACAGCTCTGCCTGGTCGGGCGTATCGAGACTGATCGCATGCTCGGCCGCCCCCGGCGTGTTGAAGTCGTTGGTGCTGCTGCCGATCGCGATCACCAGCGTGTCATACGCGATTTCGCGGCGGGAAATGAGTTCGCGGCCGTCCTCATCGAAGCTGGGCGCAACCGACACGACGCGGCGCGCGCGGTCGATCCCGTCCATGCTGCCGAGCTGGAAGCGGAAATGATGCCAGCGCGCCTGCGCGAGATAGGGCAGCGCGTGGTGGTCGAGGTCCATGCTGCCAGCGGCGAACTCGTGCAGCAGCGGCTTCCACAGGTGCGTGCGTGCGCGCTCGATGAGCGTCACGCTTGCCCGGCCCCTGCGGCCGAGCGTGTCGCCGAGCCGCGTCGCAAGTTCCAATCCTCCCGCGCCGCCACCGACGATTACGATGTCACGCAATTTCGACGGATCCGTCATCACAGGCTCGGGGTCGCACCAGAGGGCGGCGGCGCGATCGGAGTTTATCACCGTGCCATGCCGCGCCCAGAGCGCGGGAAACAGCTTAGAATAATCGTTAAACCGGACGCAGGGCGCCGGTTTAACCGTGCGCGTTCGAGCGGGCTCAGGCGCCGCTCCACGCGCGATACTTCAGCGGGAACACCGGAGGGAATCTCTTATGACTAATACCCGGGCCGCGGCGATTGCCGCCATTGTCCTCGTGCTCGCCGCGG
>JACQOK010000265.1 GCA_016202565.1 Betaproteobacteria bacterium
CCACTCAAGCACGCGCTGCTTAAGGAAAGACAGATCACGCTCGAGGCGATCGCGACCTATCCGATCATCACCTATGACTTTGCTTTCAGCGGCGATTCGCCGATCAAACGCGCGTTCGATGCGCGCGGCATCAAGCCCAACGTCGCGCTGACCGCGGTGGATGCCGACGTGATCAAGGCCTACGTCGAGCTGGGTCTTGGCATCGGCATCCTGGCCAAGATGGCCTTCGATCCGGCGCGCGACTTCGGCTTGCGGCTGATCGATGCGAGCCACCTGTTCGAGCCCAGCACCACGCGTATCGGCTTTCGCCGCAACACCTATCTGCGCGGCTACGTATTCGACTTCATCGAGATGTTCGCGCCGCACCTGACGCGACGCGTCGTCGAAGCCACCATGCGCGGCGAAGGATCGCACTACGAGCTCTAAAAACCGGTGAGGAGGTTCACCTCTCGACTTCGTCTTCGTTCGTCCCGAGCGTAGGGCAGCAAAGTCGAGGGACGAACGGCAACTACGCTCGGGGCGAACGGCATTGAGATACGCTTCAGTCCACCAGTCTTTGACGCAGCCATGCGCTGGCGCCGTCCACGATCGCAACCAGGACCAGCATCGCGATGATCACCGTCAACGCCTGCTGTTGCTGGAACAGGGACAGGCTGAAGTAGAGCATCTGGCCCAAACCGCCCGCGCCCACCACGCCGAGAATGGCCGCCATGCGGATGTTGATTTCCCAGCGGTACAGGGAGTAGGCAACCAGTTGCGGCACCACATTGGGCATCGTGCCGTAGAGAAACGCCAGCGCCTGCCGGCTTCCGGCAAGCCGTAGCGCCTGCGCCGGTTCGGGTGGCGTGTTTTCCAGCGTCTCGGCAAACAGTCGCCCGATCACGCCAGCTGTGTGCAGTGCCAGTGCCAGCGTGCCGGCAAAAGGCCCCAGTCCCGCCGCGATGACCATCAGTGCAGCCCAAACCAACTCGGGAATCGAGCGCAGGAAGTTGAGCGCAAGGCGCGCAATCACGCGCGCCACGATCCCAAACCGGCCCGCTGCGGGCAGGGCCAGGATGAGCCCGAGCAGCGCCGCCAGCGCGGTGCCGATCGCCGAGATCGCGATCGTTTCCAGCGTGCCCGCTCCGATGCGTGCGAGATAGTCGGACGAGACATCCGGCGGAAAAAAGGACACGGCATATTGCCACATCTGTTTTTGCGCCTCGGCGGTGAAAAGCTGCCCGAGATCGAGCGACAGGTAGGCAAAGCTCGCCCACGTGAGCCCGGCCGGAACGAGGATGACCAGCCAGTGCACGAACCTCATTGGGTCACCTTGCGAAGGAACGCGCTGATCGCATCCGCGAGCACCACCAGCAGCAGGAAGGTCAGCAATATGGTGCTCACTTCCCCGCCGTTCAGCATGCGCATAGAGAGCTCCATTTGCTGCCCCAGACCGCCGGCGCCGACGAAGCCCATGATCACGGAAGCACGTACCGCACATTCCCAGCGGTAAACGGTATACGACACGAGTTCGGGCAGCGCCGCCGGGAACATACCGTAGAAGAAAGCGCCGAGTCGCCCGCAGCCCGTTTCCAATAATGCAATGGCGGGGCGCGTATCGCCCGATTCCAGAATCTCGGAGTAGACCTTGCCCAGCATGCCGCCATAGGCGATGCCGATCGCCAGCACGCCGGCGGCGGGCCCAAGGCCGACGGCGCGCACGAACACCAGAGCCCACACGATTTCCGGAATACTGCGGAAAAACATCAGCGCGAAACGTGCCGGCAGGCGCAGCATCCGGCCGGTAAGAACGCCGGGCCCGGGACCGATGCGCGAGATCGACAGGGTGCGGGTGACAACGAGCGACAGAGGGAAAGCGATCAGCATGGCGAACGCCATGCCTGCGGTGGCGATGGCCAGCGTCTCGAGCGTCGATTTGGCGACGAGTCGCAGGAACTCCGGAGCGCTGGCGAGCGGAAAGAACGTCGCCACGAACTTGCCCATGGTCTCGCGATTGCGGGGATCGAACAACATGCCGACATCGAACTCCGTGAGCCTGAAACCGGGCCACAGCAGGACGATGATTAGTACGGTCAGCGCAAGCCTCGGCAGCGCGGCAGGATCGCGGGTGACGGCCGCCACACTGTTCATGTTCGCTCTGCTTGCAGTGCTATGAACACAGGGGCTTGCGCCGGATGCCGGTGGGGTTCAGCGCGAGCGGTCGGTTGTCTTGCGTCGGTGCGTATGTCAACTCCGAGGCATACAGCTCACGCAGCATGTCGTCGGTCACCCGCACCGGCGGCAGATCGAATACGACTTCGCCGCTTTTGATCCCGATGATGCGAGGAAACCAATGCAAAGCGAGATCGACGGCATGCAGGCTTGCGACCAAGGTCACGCCGCGCTCCACCGCCTCGCGATTCAGTTCGCCGATGACCCGGTTCGACAACGCGGGATCGACTGCCGACACCGGTTCGTCAGTAAGAATCAGATCGGGTTGTTGGTAGAGCACGCGCGCGACCCCCACCCGCTGCAGTTGCCCGCCCGACAGGCGGTCACAGCGCTCGAACAGTTTATCGGCCACTTCCATGCGGGCCAGCATCTGCTCCGCCCCCTGGATATCCACCGGATAAATCAGTGACAACAGCCCCTTCCACCACGGCCAGCGACCGAGGCGGCCAGCGAGTACTGCGGTGACCGCGCGCTGGCGCGGCGGAATGGGAGGCGATTGGTGCACCATGCCGATGCGGCTGCGTAACCGCCGCAGGGCATTACGGCCGACGTGCCAGGGACTCACCTCGAGCACTGTGAGGGCGCCAGCCGACGGCCTGAGTGCGGTCGCGAGCATACGGAGTAGCGTGGTCTTGCCGGCCCCCGATGGCCCGATAATCGCAACCCGCTCCCCATTTCCGATCTCGCAACTTACGCGATTGATCGCGGGCAGGCCGTTTGGATACACGAGGCTTACTTCACTTAAACTGATGCTCATATCCTTCGCCATGCCCGTACCGTAGCGCTTACGGCGGGTGCTTCGCTGCGTTTCTCGATGTGGCCCGTCGACTGCTACTTGAGCAGTCCAGCCGAGCGCGCTGCCGCTTCGATCCCTTTGTAATTCTCCGGCCTGGTCGGCGTAAACCTGCTCGCCCGCTGGAGATCCAGCAACTCCTTGTGTGACGGGTTCTTCGGATCGAGCTTGAGGAAGGCGTCAGTCAGTTTCCTTACCAGCGCCGGATCCAGATCGCCTCGCACCGTCCAGTTGTAATCGTAGTACGGCGGCGTGGTCCAGATCACCTTCACCTTCTTGAGATCGACCTTCTTCTCCTGCACGAGTTTGTCCCATACCGATGCGTTCAACACACCGGCATCGACTCTTCCGGATTCGACTTGGAGCGCAGTCGCATCATGCGCGCCCGAGAAAGCGACGCGCTTGAAATCCTTTTCCGGGTTGATTTTTTGCTCGAGCAGAAAATAACGCGGCATGAGATGCCCGGAAGTCGACGACACCGACCCAAACGTGAAATTCTTGCCCTTGAGATCCGCGAGAGTGTTAATACCGCTTGCGGCATGGGCGATGAATCGGCTGGTGAACTTCTCGTCCTCAAGGCGCTGCGCAATGGGGATCGCGTTACCGGTACGCAGCCGCGCCTGCACGAACGTGAAGCCGCCGAGCCAGGCGAGATCGATCTTTTTGGCCGCCAGCGCCTCCACTACCGCCGCATAATCCGTTACCGGGGTGTACTCGACCTTGATGCCGACCTCTTTCTCGAGGTAAGCGGCGACCTTCGAGAACTTGCGCTGCAGCTCGGTAGGCGCCTCGTCGGGAATCGCGGAAATTTTCAAAGTAGCCTGCGCGAAAGCAGTTGATGCGATGAGCGCGCCGCACACCATCGCAAAATGCTTGAACATGATTACTCCTTCAAGAGAAGACCAAGGCTGGTGCGAGCACGGAAGAGCGTCCGCGGCGGCTACCGTAGCACAGAACATGCGGCGCGCGTAAGAAACGCCGATGTGCGCAATTATTCAATTGATGGTTTGAATAGTCTCAGGCGCGCTTCACGAATTCGCTCGGTCTGAACCCGAGCGCCCAGAGCGCTCCGAGATAAGTCGCAGCGCCGGCAAGTATGATCCAGGCAAGACGCGCGGCGCGCGGCGCGGCACCGGCAGCAAGCCATTCGCCCGGCACCCCACTTGCGACCCACAGCACCGCCGCCATCGCATAAACCGCCACGATCACCTTGAGCAGGAATATCGGCCAACCGGCTTGCGGCGTGTAGATGCCGCGCCGACGCAGCGCCCGCAGCAGCAGCGCGGCGTTGAGGCAGGCGCCAAGCCCGATTGCGAGCGCGAGCCCGACATGCTGGAGCGGCCAGATCAAGATGAGATTCATGGCCTGCGTCGCAAGCAATGTGATCACCGCGATTCTGACCGGCGTCCTGATGTCCTGCTGCGCATAGAACCCGGGCGCCAGCACCTTGACCAGGATCAGCCCGATCAGCCCCACGCTGTAGGCGATGACCGCGCCGCGCGTGGCGAGCACATCCCCCGCCGAGAACGCGCCGTAATGAAACAGGGTTGCCGTCAGCGGCACGGCAAGCAGCGCCAGCGCCGCCGCCGCGGGCATCGCAAGCAGCAACGTCAGACGCAACCCCCAATCGAGCAATTGCGAATATTCCTCGGCCGAACGCTCGGTGTAATGCCTGGAGAGGCTGGGCAGCAGTATCGTGCCGAGCGCGACGCCGAGCATGCCGGTCGGGAACTCCATCAGGCGATCGGCGTAGTACAGCCACGAGACGCTCCCGGTGACCAGGAAGGAGGCAAAGATGGTATTGATCAGCAGACTCACCTGCCCGACCGACACGCCGAACACCGCCGGTCCCATCTGACGCGCCACGCGCCACACGCCTGCGTCGCTGAAATCGAATTTGAAGCGCGGCAGCATCCTGATGCGCAGCAGAAACGGCGCCTGGAATAACAATTGCAGCGCACCGCCGCAGAACACCGCCCACCCCAGCGCCGCGACCGGTGGGTCGAAGTACGGCGCTGCCCACAGCGCAAACGCGATGAACGACAGGTTGAGCAGCACCGGCGTGAACGCCGGCACCGAAAAACGCCCGTAGGTATTGAGAATGCCGCCCGCCAGTGCAACGAGCGAGATGAACAGGATGTATGGAAACGTCACGCGCAGCAGGCCCACCGTAAGCTCGAATTTCTCCGGGTTGGCCGCAAACCCCGGCGCGCTGATGTAAATGATGATGGGCGCGGCGATGACGCCGATCAGGGTAACGACAAACAGCGCCAGTCCGAGCACCGCGGCAACGTGATCGACGAGCAGGCGCGTATCCTGCTCGCCGCGCCGGTTCTTGTACTCAGCGAGGATCGGTACGAAGGCCTGCGAAAACGCGCCCTCCGCGAACAGCCGGCGCAGGAGATTGGGGATTCTGAACGCGACGAAGAACGCATCGGTGGCCAGCCCCGCCCCGAATATGCGGGCGATCACCACGTCGCGGATGAAGCCGAAAATACGCGAGATGAGCGTCATGCTGCTCACCATCGCCAGGGCCTTGAGCAGATTCATCTTGTTGTTCTTTCACGGCACCGCCCGCGTGCCTTGCAAAAACGCTGAAACATCCGTATCATAGCGCCCTTTTTCCGATCTCCATCCCGGAGTTTACATGGCCAACATCGCATCAGCCAGAAAGCGCGCGCGGCAAGCCGAGAAACGCCGCCAGCACAACGCCAGCCTGCGCTCCGAATTGCGCAGCGCCGTCAAGAGCATCAAGAAAGCGGTCGAAGCCGGCGACAAGGACGCAGCAAGAGGCGTGTTTCAGCGGGCAGCGGGTGTGATCGACTCCATCGCCGACAAGAACATCATCCACAAGAACAAGGCGGCGCGCCACAAGAGCCGTCTTGCTGCGGCGATCAAAGCCATGCCTTGAGACTTCAGTTCGTTGTGGCCCGCGAGACGAGGCATGACGCCGTCGTGATCGAAGGGGTCCACGAGGCACGGATTGCCCTGCGAGGGCAGCGAAAATTCCGCTTGCGCAGCGGGCACTTGTAAGCTGAAAATACAGGCATGGGTCCACGGCGGCTTGAGGCCGCCGTGTGCTTTTTGAAGGCCAGAACCTATCTCAATAATAGGCACGTGTGCGACGGAGGCGATGTGGGCGGCAGTTCGAGGAGGGCGAGTGCCGCAATATCGCGAATAGTGCAAGCG
>JACQOK010000267.1 GCA_016202565.1 Betaproteobacteria bacterium
CAGTCGAAGGGTCGAAGCGTGCTAACCCTTTGACCAGGAAGCTGTCCGCGTCTCGACTCCTCCCTCGACAAGCTCGGGATACGCTCGACACGAACGGTTCTCTTGGCATTTTTCAACAAACTGCTAGAGCCGCGAGTCGTCGATCGGCAGGCCGAGCCAATGCTGCCCAGCCAGTTCGTAGTAGGAGAGGCGGCCGTGCAAGTGCTGGGTGATCACGTGGATGTCCTGAAAATGGCGCTGGATGAGGTTGCCCTCGAAAACAGCGGTCGCGCCGGCAGCAGTGTAGACGCTATCGACGACTTGAGCGGCGAGCCTTATGGCGTGCGTCGTTGCGATGCGCAGCGCCACGCGCCGCTCCAGGCTTATCGCTGCCCTTGACGTTGCCTCGTCCCACAGCTCGCTGACCGCTTCCATGAGAAAGGCGCGTCCCGAACGCAGCGCCACCTCGGCTTGCCCGACGGTGAACTGGGTGA
Organism: Betaproteobacteria bacterium; assembly: GCA_016202565.1. Lineage (GTDB taxonomy): Bacteria > Pseudomonadota > Gammaproteobacteria > Burkholderiales > SG8-41 > DSOT01. The sequence goes on from JACQOK010000267.1 coordinate 474, forward strand.
TCGGCTGGTCGCGCAAGAGACCCTGAAAACGCGGTGTCTTCGATCCGGCGAGCTCGAAGAATGCGTTGAGACAGCTTCGCGCGAGACCCAGAGCGATGGCGGCATCACCGCCGGCGAACGCGAGGTGGAGCGAGATTTTGTAGCGTGGACCGCCGCTTACGAGCGGCGCACCGAACTGGAAGACGGTCCGCTCTTCGGGCACAAAGACATCGTTGACCGCAAAGTGATGGGTGCCCGTGCCGCGCATGCCGCGCACGTGCCACGTGTCCAGTAGCTCGGCCTGCGCGACGGGTACCAGGAGATATCGCGCTTCCGGCGTTCCGTCCTTGAGTCTCGGCTCGCCGTTCTCGATCACTGTTGCGTGCGCCGCCAGCCACGAAGCGTGCCGGCAGCCGGTGCTGAAGCCCTGGCGGCCTGTGACGCGGTAGCCTCCTGGCACGACCACCGCTTGCGCGTTGGGCGCTGGGGTGTTCGCCACCACACTGCGGGGCGTGTCGATCCAGATTTGGCGGGCGACATCCGGCGACATGCGGGCGGCAAACGTACCGAAGGTCGCGCACTGGTTCACGATCCATGCGGTGCTCGCATCGGCTTTCCCCAGTTCCTCCATCACCTGTACATAGGTCGGAAAATCGATTTCGCTGCCCCCGATTGCGCGGGGCACGGCGAGATGAAACATGCCGGCATCGGCGATCGCCTCGAAAAGCGGCCTTGGCAGTTCGCGAGCCTCTTCGATTTCGTCGGCGCTCGCTCGGATCAACGGCGCGAGCTCCCGGGCGACCTCCAGTGGGGATAACGGCGTTTTATTCACGGCTGGATTCGGTGTCACGTCCGCGAGTGTCCCGAATCCATCGGTCGCAGTCAAACGACCGCTCGTTCTTCAACCAAATTTTACCCGGGTGACGATGTCGAATTGGCGTGTTGCCGCTCGACTAGGGTCTGCAAGCCGGAATTGAGCGAGATCTTCCGAATAACCCCGCCGGCTTAAAACTTTCAAGGAGATAGCGATGACGAGTAACCCCAAGGTAAAACCCATTCCCGAAGGAATGCGCAGCGTGACGCCGCACCTGGTTTGCGCCGGCGCCGCGGACGCGATCGAGTTCTACAAGAAAGCGTTCGGCGCAGTGGAGCAGGCGAGACTGCCCGGGCCGCAAGGCAAGATCATGCACGCGATGATCCGCATCGGCGATTCGGCGGTCATGCTGGTCGACGAAATGCCCGAGTGGGGCGCGCTGGGACCGAAGGCGCTCAAAGGCACGCCGGTCACCATCCATCTCTACGTGGACGACGCGGACGCGTTCGTCGCGCGCGCGGTCAAGGCCGGAGCGAAGGTTACGATGCCGGTCGCCGACATGTTCTGGGGTGACCGCTATGGCAAGCTCGAGGACCCGTTCGGCCATCACTGGTCCGTCGGCACGCACCTGCGCGACGTGAGCATGGAAGAAATGCAGCAAGCCACGCAGGCGATGCAGAAACAAAGCGCTTGACTGGCAGGGCAAGTAACGGGGCTTGCCCGTTTACGTTCATGGTTTCCACACCTGCAGCGCGCAGTGCCCGGCGGCCCGGACAAAATCGTTGTCGGTCGTCAGCAGCACCAGACTGTGACGAATACACAACTGCGCCAGCAGCGCGTCGATCGTCCCGACCTGCACGCCGGCGCGACGGCAGCGATTTCGCAATTCCGCAGCGTCGATGTGATCCTGTCGGTCGGGAACAAGGAACGGGAGGGCTTTGAATCGTGTGATGATGTCGCTACGCGCGCGCGGGCCGGCGAATCCCTGCAGCAGTTCCTGGAGTACCAGGCCCGTGCTCACGACGATCTCGCCACCCTCAAGAGCCTGGCGCAGGATTTGCACCTCGGGCGCGGTGGAGTCTCCGTCGCGCCGCAGGGCGAGCGACCAGACACTCGTGTCGACGAACAGCGTCACCGTCGAGAGCGCTCGGCCTTATAGTCGAACGACTTGTCCCACTCGAGCTTGCCCATCAACTCGACGATGCGCTTCTGCCTGCGGCGGGCGATGAACTCCTCCAGCGCACGCGTAACGGCGGCCTTCTTCGTGCGTTCGCCGCTCACTTTCAGGGCGCGGTCGATCAGATCCGGGTCAAGCGAAAGGTTCGTGGCCATGTGTGACTCCTTACACATCGCAGTCTACAGAGGAGGCGTTCGACCCGCAAGCCTTGGTGGTTGTTGTCATGTCGCTTCGTCTGTGACACGATGAACGAAGCGGCGATGAAGCGGCCGCAGAACTCATGCGTCTTCAGGGAGGAGGAACATGAAATACGCGCAGTGGATTGCCGGAATCATGGTGGCAGCGGTCGGCGGCGCGGCGCTCGCGCAGGCGCCGAAATATCCTGTGCGACCGGTGCGCATGCTCGTCGGCTTCGCGCCAGGCGGGGCGACGGACATTATCGCGCGCTCGATCGCCCCGGGCCTCGGGGAAAGCCTGGGGCAGTCGGTGGTGGTGGAGAACCGGCCGGGCGCGAGCAGCCAGATCGCCGGAGAGCTGGTCGCCAAGAGCCCGCCCGACGGCCACGTCCTGCTGATGACGACGCAGACGCTCATGACCTCGCAAATGATAGAGAAGCGCACCTACCCGGATCTCACGAAGGACTTCGCCGCCGTGGCGCTGTCTGCGACGAGTCCGCTCATCCTCGTGGTCAATCCGTCGCTGCCGGTGCGCTCGCTGAAGGAACTGATCGCACTTGCCCGGTCGCGGCCCGGGGAGTTGAACTACGGCTCGGGCGGCGTCGGCACCACGCCGCACCTGTCCGGTGAGCTCCTCGCAACCATGGCGCGCCTGAAGATCGTGCATGTCCCGTATAAGGGAGAGGCGCCGGCGATAACCGACGTCCTCGCCGGCCACCTGCCGTTCATGTTCTCGAACGTGACGGCATCGATCGGGCACGTGCAGGCGGGCAAGATGCGCGTGCTCGCGGTGACCGGGCTGCAGCGCACGCCCGCCGTTCCCGGCGTCGCAACGCTGGCGGAATCCGGTTTGCCGGGTTTCGAGGTCGTCGGATTTTTCGGCGTGATGGCGCCCGCCGGCACGCCCCGTGAGATCGTCGCGCGGCTCAACGACGAGATCCGGAAGGCGCTCGGCCGCCCCGACATCCGTGAGCGCTTTGCATCCCAGGCGCTCGAGCCCGGGAACCTGACCGCGGAGCAGTTCGGCGACTATCTCAAGGCCGCAGCCGGCAAATGGGGCAAGCTGATCCGGGAGGCTGGAATTACTGCCAAGTGACGAGCAGCCGGAGCCGCACTTCACGACCTACGGGCCGAAAATCAGGAGAGAGTTCCTCAATCTGCTTGCACGGAGCGGCGCGCCGTATATCGAGCCTTAACTCACGATCACCTGAAAGGAGGGTTGCCATGACACTGGTAGTAAGGCGGATCGTCACCGGACATGATGCGAACGGCAAGGCAGTCGTCGCCACCGATGAGCGGCTGACCGCGGTTCCGCGGGGAATTGGCGCGCATATTTCAGGTTGCGAGATCTGGTCGACCGACCGGATGCCGGTCGACAACTCGGCGGCGGCCGACGCCGCGCAGCGCGCCGGTTTCGTCAAGCGCTACAATTATGTCGGCACTGGTGAGGGCACGACGTTCCGGATTACCGAGTGGGCGCCCGGCCACGCAAGGTTCGAGCACCGCACCGAAACCGTCGACTACGCGATCCTATTGTCGGGGGAAATCGACCTCGAATGCGACAGCGGCGAGGTCGTGCATCTGAAGCCCGGCGATGTCGTCGTCCAGCGCGGCACGATGCATACCTGGGTTAATCGGGGCTCGGTCCCGGCAGTCACCGCCTTCATCCTGATCGACGCGAAGCCCGCCGAGGTCAACGGGGAGAGGCTGCGCACTGTTTTCCCCGTCTGAGCCGAGGCGGCGGAGGGTGCTTGAGAGGAGGAAGCGATGGGCTCGATGCATGGACGTAATGCCGTTGTTGTCGGCCTGTGGTTGGTTACGCTGCTGTGCACGGGCGCGCTCGCGCAGACCACGGCACCCGGCGCCGCGAAGGCCTATCCGGTCAAACCGATACGCCTGGTCGTGCCATTTCCCGCCGGCGCGTCGAGCGACGTCGTCGGCCGGATGCTGGCGCAGAAAATCTCCGAGCAAATGGGCGAGCAGGTCGTAACGGACAATCGGTCCGGCGCCGGCGGAAATCTGGGAATCGCGGCCGCGGCCAAGTCCCCGCCCGACGGCTACACCATCGTGATCGCCACCGCGAGCATTGCCGTCAGTCCCTGGCTGTATTCGAACCCGGGCTACGACGCGGTCAAGGATCTCGCGCCGATCGCCCGGCTGACTTCGATTCCGAACGTTATGCTCGTGCATCCCTCGGTGCCGGCAAAGACCCTGCGGCAGTTCATCAACCTGGCGCGGGCGCATCCCGGCAAGCTCAACTTCGGTTCGGGGGGCGCCGGCACCACCAACCATCTCGCCAATGAGCTGCTCAAGCACCTGGAGAAGATCGATATGGTGCACGTCCCGTACAAGGGCGTCACGCAGGCGATGACGTCGATGATCGGCGGTGAGGTGGACGAAGTCATCATGCCGGTCTCGACGGCATTGGCGCAGATCCGGGCCGGAAAGGTGCGGGCGCTGGCTGTGCTCACGGAGAAGCGCATCGCGGCGCTTCCCGACGTGCCGACCGGGATAGAGGCCGGCGTCCGCGGCTTCACGATGCCGTTGTGGTACGGCATGTTCGCGCCCGCGGCGACGCCGCGCGATATCGTGTCGCGGCTGAGCCGCGAAGTGGTGAGTGCGCTGGAGACTCCGGACTTACGTGAGCGGCTTATCGCCCTCGGCGTCGACCCCTGGCCGGGCACGCCCGAGGAGCTTCGGGAATTGCTGCGCGTGGACATCGAGCGCTACGGGGCGATCGCACGCAGTGCGGGCTTGCGCAAGCAATGACCGGTCGGCGAGCGAAATGGTGTGCGTCCCGAATATTCCACGAGCAACGAGTCATCAATGAGTAATGAGAACGGGAGCGGTGCCGCCGAATGTCCGGCGCTTCATGATGCCTCGGGCGGATGGCAGCGTTATTCCTGTTTGATGTCTGCGTCCTTGATGACTTTCGTCCACTTGGCGATTTCGCTGGCCACCTCCGCCCGCAGCGCTTCCGGCGTGCTGCCGGCGATCTCGATGCCGATGCCCGCGAGCTTCGCGCGCAGGTCGGGCAGTTGCAGCACCACGTTCGTTTCCCGATTGAGGAGCGCGACGATGGCGTTCGGCGTGCCGGCAGGTGCGTAGAGCGCGTAGTCGGTATACGACTCGAAGCCCGGCAACCCGGCCTCGCTCATCGTCGGCACGTCAGGCAATTGGGCGGACCGCGTGCTGCGCGCAACGCCGAGCGCCCGCAGCCTCCCGGCCTTGATGTGAGGAATGTGCGCCGGCAGGCTGTCGATCGCCAGAGAGACCCTGCCGTCCAGCAAGTCGGGCAACAGTTGTGTCGTGCCCTTGTACGGCACGTGCAGGATATCGACGCCGGCCATCTGTTTGAACAGCTCGCCGGTGAGATGGATGAGGCCGCCGATGCCGGAGGAAGCGAAGCTCAACTGTCGGGGCTTCGCCTTGGCGAGCGCGATCACTTCCTTCACCGAGTTCACCCCGAGGCTCGGCGGCACCACCATGACGACCGTTCCAAAGCCGATCTTGCTGACCGGCGCAAAATCGCGGCGCAGGTCGTAGTCGAGCTTGCGGTAATACGCATGAGCGATCGCGAGGCCGATGACGGGGGCGACGAGAAGCGTGTAGCCATCGGGAGTGCCCTTCGCCGCCAGCCCCGTGCCGAGCGTGGCGCCGGCGCCGGGCCTGTTGTCGACGACGATCGTCTGCGCGAGCCGGGCGCTGAGCTTTTCCCCGACGGTACGCGCCACGATGTCGACACCGCCGCCCGGCGGGAACGGCGCGATGAAGCGGATGGGCTTGTTGGGATACTGCTGCGCGGCGGCCGGCAGCGCGGTGAGCGCGAGAATCCCTGTCGCTGCCACCAGATGTATGAGTTTTCGCATGGGCCTTCCTCCCTCAGCTATTTATTCCATGGTAACCGAATCCCGTAAGGTTGGCTCCGCCCTGAATTTATAGTTGACAGATTCAAGCGTCAGTACAACGCGTCCGCCGCCGGCCAGCCAGGGGCCGGCGGCAAGCCGACCAAACAGACACTTTACTTTATATTAGTCGGACGTTTATAAAGCATGCGATAGGTATGGTCGTTGGGTCGAGGCGCCGTGGAGAAGGAAGTGACGGCCCTGCCGTGGTTCTGTCTCTGAACCGCGGAACGTCCGGCCTCGACAAGCCCATGCGTTAAATCGGCACAAGGCGAGTAACGAGCAACGAGTCATCAATGAGTAATGAGAACGGGAGCGGCGGCGCCGCGATAGACGCCGTCGAGTATTTTTTCGAGAAGGAATGGTCCGACGGACTGCCGGTCGTGCCGCCGACCGAAGAGCGGTTGGCTGCCATGCTCTCCGCCACGCGCCGGGAACCCGAGGAGCTGATCGGCCTCGTGCCGCCGCTCATGGCGCCCGCGACGGTGCGCGCGATCGCGCTGCACGCGGTGATGGCGGGCTGCAAGCCGGAGTATCTTCCGGTGGTCATCGGCGCGATGGAGTGCGTGCTCGACGAGCGCTTCAACCTCCTGCTGCTGCAGGCCACCACGAGCGCGGGCGCGCCGTTCATCCTGGCGAACGGCCCGTACGCGCGCGAAATCGGGCTCAATGGGGGCATGGGCTGCTTCGGGCCGGGTTTCCGGGCGAACGCGACGATCGGCCGCGCGCTGCGCCTCATGATGATGAATCTCGGGGGCGGCATACCGGGCGTTACCGCGCTGAGCGGCTTCGGCGGGCCGTGGCGTTACACCTACTGCGTCGCCGAGAACGAGGACGAGAGTCCGTGGCCTTCCTACGCGCAGGCGCGCGGCTTCGGTCCCGACGAGAACATCGTGACCGCGCTGCCGCTCGAAGGCCCGGTCCTGGTTTGGGACGATGCGAGCGAGCAGCCGGAACGCCTCGTGGTGGCGGTCGCCGACATGATGTCCGCGCTCGGCGGCGGCAATATTTACCGTCAGGCGGACATGGCGGTGGTGCTGAGCCCCCAGCATGCGCAGGTTTTCGCGAAGGCCGGGATGTCGCGGGACGCAACGCACCGCCTGCTGATCGAGCGTGCCGGACGCCGCCTCGGGGACATCCGGCGCGGCGGTATCTGGCGCGGTGAATCGGGCGCCGCGCGCTGGCCGTTCAAAGTGCCGCTGGACGACGACAACGCGTTCGTGCCCGCCATCGGCGATCCGGGCGATCTGCACCTCGTCGTCGCCGGCGGGTCGGGATCGCCGGCCAGCCTGGTGATGCACGGGATAACGGTCGCGAGCCGTGCCGTGAGCCGCGCTTACGCGGTGTGATCTGCGCGCGCGGTGAATTTGAGAAAGGTTTTCATCGTAAGCGCCTGGTGCGGGAATGCCTTGAGCACAGCTTTGTCCGCCGTCACCAGTGGAACGGAGAGCACGGATGCCAAAACGATGAACTCGCAGTCATAAGCAGACAGCCGTGATTTCCCGGCGATCTCGAATACCAAGGGGCTCGGCACGAGATGTTCGGTGCCGGCAAGCGCGTTTTCGGCGGCGTCCATGACGCGGGCGATCTGCGAAGCGTTCAGACTACCGTCCCGCAGGTACCCGGTCAGGATACTGCGCATTTCCGAATGCCAGAGGATCGGGACGTGCCAGTCGGAGTCCTTTACGCGTACGCTTTGCGCGAGCGCGGTAAGCGGGCCATTTACCCAGCAGTAGGCAATAACGTTGCTGTCAACGACGATCACGCCCGGCCTTGGCGCTTGTAGCGGCTGACCCGGCTGTGTTCGACCTTGGGAAGGCGAGTGGTGAAAGCCTTCAGTTCCCTGGCGTGCACCTTGGGATCGACGGTCGGCGCCGCAAGGTCCCGCTCCAGTCGCGCAAGAATCTCGCTATTCAGGCTCCTGCGGTTCTTCTCCGCGCTTTCCTTGAGCATGGCATGCAAGTCCTCCGGAATATTCTTGAGCGTCAGCGTCAACATGAGATCTCTCCTGGAACCGAAACGGAACCATTCTAGCGTACCGCTCATCCACCGCTCGGTCAACCCAGTGCTGCATCCATCTCCCACGATCAAAGCGCGAGCTTGAGTATCTCCGCGAGATCGTCGGCGCCGCGCACCGGCCGCGGCTTGGACGCGATCGGACCGGTGCCGTCGTACTGGCCTCCAAGCACCGGGATCCGGACCGCGCCAATGCC
>JACQOK010000266.1 GCA_016202565.1 Betaproteobacteria bacterium
GATATGAACTGCGCCCCCCTTCGCGTCATCCCCGATTCTGGCTCGCAACGCACACGTGCTTCATTATGTTAGGCACTCTTAGTCTTACTGTGTCACGAAAGTATCGTAGCCCGGAAGGAGCGAAGCGGATTCCGGGAATTCCTCTCCCGGATTTCATTTCATTCCATCCGGGCTACCTTCCCCTGCAAATTTTATGACACAGGAGAGTTAGGGGCTGTCCGCTAAAAACGGTCGCTCCTCGCCGTAGAATTGCAGAATTTCTGTATTCCTGCGATACTGCGCTTATGAAAGCCACTGTCACCGTAACAAGCCGGGGTGTCGTCACATTACCCGCCAAACTGCGCCGCGCACTGGGTCTCAAAGCGGACACCCAGCTCATCGCCGAGACCACCCCGGAAGGATTGCTGCTGCGCCCCGCGGTCACGCTTCCTGTGGAGATCTACAGCGAGAAACGCATTCGCGAGTTCGATGAAGCGGAAGCGGAGCTGGATGAAGTGCTGCAACGCTCCAGGAAGAATCGCCGCTGAAGCTAAGGGGTTGCGCTCGCATGCGCATCTTCCTCGACGCGAACATTCTGTTCTCCGCCGCGAAGTCGAATGGTGCCGTGAGGCATCTGCTGGAGTTGGTTCTCGGCGCTGGGCATGAATGCGTAGTCAACGCGTACGTGACGGAAGAGGCCCGACGCAACCTTGCCGCGAAGGGGCCGGAAAGTATGGATTTCCTGGAACGGCTTCTGTCCCGCCTAACCGTTGCACCCGTACAGTCGCAGCAAACGTCCTTGAAGACCGATCCTCCACTTCCGGAAGACGATCGACCGATACTTGCAGCTGCCATCCATAATGGCTGTGCGGCCTTGGTCACCGGCGACCGCGCCCATTTCGGCCCTCTATACGGGAAGACCATCGAAGGCGTTGCGATTCATTCTCCACGGTCGCTTGCGGAAGCGCTGGGTCTCGCGCAGCCAGGCAAACGGAATCGATGAGGTTTTTGCGGGACACCAGACTAAGGAGACTGTCCGCTCATCCGGTTCAGAAGACGGCGGTGCCCTTCAGCGTGGTGCGCTGCATGAGGCGCCGCTGCGGGAGCGCGTAGTCGACGGTGGCGCGGTGGAGCGTCGCGCAGTTGTCCCACATCACGAGGTCGCCCACGCGCCACTGGTGCCGGTAGACGAACTCGGGCTTCGTGCAGTGCGCGAAAAGTTCGTTGAGTAAACCGCGGCCTTCATCCTCCGGCATGCCGACGATGCCGACGGTAAAGCCTTCGTTCACGTAGATGCACTTCTGCCCGGTGTGGGGATGGGTGCGGATGATCGGGTGCACGACATCGGGGGTGCCGGCGCGGCGCTCTTCGCTGATGAGGACATCGCTTCCGGCGGCCTTGCGCTCGCGGATGTAGCGGTCCCAGAAGCGGTGGATCGCCTGGAGCCCCTGCAATTTTGCTTTCATGTCCGGCGCGAGCGCGTCGTAGGCGGCAGCCGTGCTTGCAAAGAGCGTGTCGCCGAGCGGCGCGCCGTCTTTCTGCGGCACTTCGATCGCGCACATGATCGAGCCGCGGCTCGGCGCCTGGGTGTAGGAGAGATCGGTATGCCAGTAGTTGCCCGCGTCCTTGATGCCCACCGGCCGGCCGTTTTCGATGATGTTGGAGAGGACGTAGATTTCCGGATGCTCGGGCCGGACGTACTCGCGCAGGACGTGGATCTCCAGTTCGCCAAAGCGCCGGCTGAATTCGACGTGCCGGGCGTGGGTGATGCGCTGGTTGCGGAAAAGGACGACGGAGCGTTCATTGAAGACCTGTTCGATTTGCGCGAAGGTTACGTCGTCGAGGTCGCGCGCGAGGTCGAGGTCGTCGATTTCGGCGCCGAAGGGGGGACTGAGTGGTTTGACGCGCATGGAGAGTAAGATACCAGCACATTCCGGGAGAGAAAAGGAGGGGAGATGAGCGTTTTGTTGCGTGTGGTTGCGGTGTTCGTCGCCGTGATGCTGCAGGCGGCGGCCCATGCGGCGGAGTATCCGGCGCGGCCGATTCGCATGATCGTGCCGTACGCGCCGGGCGGAGCGAGCGATATCTTCGCGCGCATTCTCGCCGAGAGGTTCACCGCGGCGTGGGGGCAGCAGGTGGTGGTGGACAATCGCGCCGGCGCTGGGGGCAACATCGGCTCCGATCTGGTGGCGAAGGCCAATCCGGACGGCTACACGATGCTGCTCGGAACCTCGGGTTCGAACGCGGTCAATCCGAGCCTCTACACGAAGATGCCGTATGAGGCGAAGCGCGATCTCGCGCTGATCGCGATGTTCGCCTCGACCGCGAACATCATCGTGGTGCGGACGGCCCATCCCGCCAAGTCGGTGCAGGATCTCATTCGAATGGCGAAATCGAACCCGGGAAAGGTGACCTACGGCTCATCGGGCGTGGGCAGTGTGCTGCATCTTTCGGGCGAGCTGCTCAAGACCATGACCGGCGTCGATATCGTGCACGTGCCGTACAAGGGCACGGGCCCGAGCCTGGTCGATTTGCTGGGCGGGCAGATCGACATGGTGTTCTCGAATCTGCCGCCCGCCGTGCCGTTCGTGCAGGAGGGCAGGATGCGCGGCATTGCGGTCACGACTGCGGCGCGCGCGCGGGCGCTGCCGAATGTGCCCACGATGATCGAAGGCGGCGTGCCGAACTACGACGTGGCCTCGTGGTTCGGGGTGATGGTGCCGAGCAAGACGCCGGCCGCCGCGGTCGAAAAGATCAACCGCGAAGTGCAGCGGATACTGAAGGCGCCGGACACGCAGGAGCGCCTCACGACGATGGGCGCGGACCCCATGTTCAAGGCGCCGCGCGAGGCGAATGCATTCTTCCACAGCGAGATCGCGAAGTGGGCGCAGGTGGTCAAGGCCTCGGGGGCGAAGGCGGAGTGAGCTCTCCCGCCGCGAGGAGGGGTGCTCGCTGGGCGGGCGGGGTGGTACCATTGCGAGCGCCGCACGGGGTGCGGCGTTCAGATCGGTGGGAGGTCTAGATAAAATGGCGAAAGCATTGGCGCGTTCGATCAAAACCAGGCGCGACTATCACGGCGCGACGTCCGTTGCGAATAAAGCTCGTCAGCAAAGCGGGCAGGAGCCGGAGTCGGAGCGCCGGCTGCAAGCGCTGCTGCGTGAGATCGAGAAATTCGACGAAACCCAGAACGAAGACGACGATTTCGCCGATGCCGCCGAGGATGCAGACAGCCTGCCTCGCCGTCGCTGGTCGGACGAGCTGTCCGACCGCGAGTGATGTTCGCCCCGAGCCGGGAACGGCCTTCAGGCATGACAAACGTTGCCGCCGTGAGAACTCACGGGCGTCGCGAAGCGAGGCGCGCTGCCTTGTCGTAGGCGGCCGCAAGGCGCGCATCGAGCGTGACGAGCGGCGCATTCCGCGTGAGCGCAAGCTGCAGGTAGGCGGCATCGTACGCCGTCAGTTCCCATTGGCGCGCGAGAACGGGGAGCAGGTCCCACTCCGGTTCGGCGAATTCAATTTCCAGCCCGGTGAATAGCCGGTAGCGGTCGAGCGTGATTTTCGCCTGCCGCGGGTCCCGCATGAGCTTCACGGCGCAGATGCTGGCCATTTCGTAACGGAGGAGGCTCGGCGCGAGGATCGATTGCTCGACGCTCGCCAGCACCGGCGCCGCCTCCGGTTCATCGAACACGACGGCGGCGACGGCGGAGGCGTCAATGACCGTGACGCTCATCGCGGAGTGCCCTGACGATCGCCGTCGATTCGCGCTTCGAGCCGCGCCCGAGCCGGCGCGATCGCTCCCACAATTCGGCGAGCGTCATGCGCTTGCCGTGAACCGGCACCTTCTTTGAGGAGCGCGCTGCAGGGGGCGATTTCACGGCATAGGGCGGCTCTGTTTGCTGCGCCCGGGGCGGGGTTTGCAGGACGGCTTCCTCCAGGATCGCCATCAGCTCACCCTGGAGCGAGCGATGGGTTGCCGCCGCGCGCAGCCGCAGCTTTTCGGCGACGCGGTCAGGGACTTGCTTGATGGTCAGTGTGACGGCCATAACACGAGTTCCGTGGGGTAACATCCATTATGCATCCATTATGGATGCAGAGCAACGGCCAGCGAAAGGGCTGCGGCTGAGTGCCCGCCGCTGACAGGGGAGGTCAGCCGATCGCGGCGCCGGCTTCGACGGCAAAGCTCTTGGTGAGCTCTTCGTCCAGCTCGGCGTAGAGTTCGACTTCGTAGTCGCGGAAGCGCGCGGAAACGGAACTGCGCGGGTGGGGGAGATCGATCTTGATGATCTTCCTGATGCGGCCCGGGCGCGCGGTCATGACGACGATGCGGTCGCCGAGCGTAATCGCCTCCGGCACCGAGTGGGTCACGAACACGACGGTCTTGCGGTTTTCCTGCCAGATCTGGAGGAGCTGCTTCTGCAGCAGGCGCCGGGTGAGCGCATCGAGCGCACCGAACGGTTCGTCCATGAAGATGATCGAGGGCTCGGTCGCGAAGGCGCGTGCAATGGCGACGCGCTGCTTCATGCCGCCCGACAGCTCGTCGATTTCGCGCGCGGCGAAGTCCTTGAGGCCGACCATGGCGAGATAGCGCAGCGCGATTTCGCGCCGCTCATGCCGGGGCACGCCTTTGCGTTCGAGCCCGAACTCGACGTTGCCGAGCACGTTGAGCCACGGAAACAGCGCATAGCCCTGGAACACCATGCCGCGATCGATGTCGGGCCCGGTGATCCTTACGTCGCCGACGCAGGCTTCTCCCCCGCTCGGTTCGCCGAAACCCGCGAGCATGTTGAGGAGGGTGGACTTGCCGCAGCCCGAGGGCCCGAC